>JADHLN010000035.1:0-7500 GCA_016780625.1 Rickettsiales bacterium | reverse complement strand
CTGATATTACCTATGGGGAGAACTCTTTCTGATGCTTCAGCCGCTCTTGGTAAAGTCATAGCTCTTCCTATTTCTTCTTGAAGAAGCTTAATTTTTTTTAAGCCATTATCATCTAAAGTACCTGCTATGGCATTTAATTTTTTAATAAGTGTCTCTCCCATGTTACTCCCCATGTTACTATTTTTAAAAAAATCTGGGCATTTTTGTTTTATTTTATTAATTAAAATATTAATACTTTCTATATCTTTTTCCTCTATTGCGATATCTAAAATATTTTTGCCTTCATATTTTAAATCTAAATAACCTCTAAAATAAGGAGTATCAGATATTTCCTTTAAAAAATCTAGACGATTAGCACTATTAAAACGTTCAAAAAAAAGTTTATGAGTTAAATTTATTAAACGATCTTCCTCTTGAGTTATTTCTCTCTTTTCTTCTAAAGCAGCTAGAATTCTCTCTATTATTTTAGTAGTTTTTATATTTTTTTCTATTTCGTCTGAGCGGTCTTTTATTTTTTTTTCTAAATTAGAGGCTTCTTCTAAACCCATGTCACGCTTACGTTTATAGATATCTATAAAACTATCAAGAATAGAAAGTTCCTCTTTATAAATACCTTGCAGTTCTTCTATGATATCTATGTTATCTGCAGGATCTTCTCTAAGCACAAAATCTGGTATTATTTCTCCCAGTTCAGATGCTAGTTTTGCAATATAAGCTTCCAGTTCTGCTCTCTTTTCTTCATAAGATATAATTTCTTTCAGTAACTTCTTAGCTAAATCCTCAGCTGTAATTAGTGGGGTATATGGATTAGTTTCAACCCCTTTGTTTGTTTTTTTTAAGCCATCTATAAATTCAGTAGTTTCTTGATTTGATGCATGTGAAAATAATTCATTTATAAATTTCTCAGTTTCGTGATCTAATTCTTTTTTTTGTGTGCTTGGATCTTGAGGTAAATTACTATTTAAATCTTCAGGTGTTCTTTCAATTGTTTTAGCATTAGCAAGAATTAAGACTATTTCTTTAAAAAATTCCTTATAACTCTCTGATGGTATTGCATTTCCTATCTCTTTAACATGTTTTCTATATATAGCTATAATATCATCCCTGTATCTAGATATTTCACTAAGATCAAAAGGTTGTTGTGCATTTAATTTTTGAATATTTTTATCAATTATCTTTTTAAGAGCTGGATTCCTTTTTAAGGATTCTCTAATTCCTTTTGCTTGTTCAACTATTTCGAAATGTTCTCTACTCATATTCCACCTAATATAAATTAATATTTATCCAAACTATATTAGCAAAAAATTACATCTATTGCAAAGAAATATTAAATAATAGGATAAAGATGATAATTTTTTAGTTGATAATGCCACCATTCTGTGGCTAAAAATTCAAAGCCAGCAAGACTCATAATACCTGCTAAAATAACTCTATTTTTTTTGGCATTATCAGAAATATCCTGGCTGCCATGATGCGCTTTTTGCGTGAAATCATCAAAATCTGTTCCCATATCGACTTCATTACCATTTTGATCAGTAAGGGTAAGATCAACTGCTATACCCCTACAATGCGTTAATTCTCCATTTTTAGGGTCTGATACATATTTAGGGTCTTGAAATTTATCCCATAATTTTTGCTGTATATTTATAGGTCGATAAGCATCATAAATTTTTAATTTATAATTAAGATTTTTGGCAATTGAAGATGCTTTATAGAGATTAAAAGCAGCGGTTTCATGGAGATAACAATCTGCATTATCATAGAGCTTTTTCTTTACAAAATTTTCATTTGTGGCATATTTAAGATCAATAATAATATTGTTATTGGTAATTTTTTGTAACATGAGAAAAATAAAGGAGATTTTAGAGAATAAAAAAAATATAAAACATCAACTTAAACAAGCAATATTAAACAATGATTATGCAGAAATGCAATATTTAATTAATAATAATTATTATGATTTAAATGAATTAGATGAGCATTATTATTCTTTGCTTGATTATGCTTTAATTTGTAAAAATTTAAAAATAATTAAATATCTTGTTAACAGAAAAGTTAAATTAGGCCTTACCTTATATCAAATTAACAAAGAGAATATATTTATTGATAAAATAAAGCTACTACATGCAGCCGAATATGACCTAAATAATCTTGATATAGTTGGCTTTGCGCCTATTCATTACGCTTCAACATTAGGTTTTGCAGATGCCATAAAATTATTAATGCAATATGATATAAAAATTCTAAAAACAGCTATTAATGGCGATACTCCTATTAAGCTTGCTATTAAAAATTCTAAAATTGGAGTTTATATAGGAACAGCTTAGCAATTTTCGGAGGCTTCATCTTGCAATTTGCATATTTCTAAACATGCATCGCTAGCTAATTGATAGATTTGATCAAATTGTTTTTTACTAAAATTTGCACCTTCAGCACTTGCCTGAACTTCTATTAATTCTGCTTTATTATTAATAACAAAATTAGCATCAACATCAATATTTGAGTCTTCCAAATAATCAAGATCTATAATTGCCATATCATGCATTAAACCAACAGAAATTGCAGCTATATTATTTTTAATAGGATTATGTTTTAAGATATTTTGTTTGCATAGTTTATTAATAGCAATTTTAAGCGCAACAAAACCACCATTTATGGCTGCTGTTCTAGTCCCTCCATCTGCTTGTATAACATCGCAATCTATAATTATTTGTCTTTCTCCAAGTTTTTTTAAATCAATTCCCGCTCTAAGACTCCTTCCAATTAATCTTTGGATTTCCTGGGTTCTTCCTGATTGCCTTCCATCAGATGCCTCTCTTTTCATCCTGCTATTAGTTGACCTTGGTAACATGCCATATTGAGCGGTAAGCCATCCTTTGCCAGTGTCTCTTAGAAATCTTGGCACATTTTCTTCGATTGAGGCTGTGCATATTACTTTGGTGTTGCCTAAGCTAATCAGGCATGATCCTTCTGCATGTAGGTTAATATTTGTTTCTAAGGTTAAATCTCTTACCTGATTAAATCTTCTTCCTGATATACGCTCCATATTTTACTTTAATTATTTGCAGCAAATAAACTAACGAAAATAATTAAATATGTCTAATAATTATTAATTGCAAAATTAAGAAAAAAGTTTTAAAAAAGAAAAAAATATTTAAAAAAATGGTCACAGAAGATAACAATAAAGACAAATCTTCTAAGCAAAAAGCCGAAAAAAGCCAAGAAGCAGCTACGGCAAATCAACAAGTAAATACAGCTGAAAAACAAGAAGTTAAAGATAGTAACAAAGAAGCTGAATTGAATAATAAATTGCTTAGAATGGCAGCGGAAATTGAAAATTTACGCAAAAGAAATGAGCAGCAGGTAAAAGAGCTGCAAAAATACGCAATTTCAGATTTTGCTAAGGAAGTAATTAGTGTATTAGAAAATTTCTATTTAATAATAGATAACGCACCAGATGCTGAAATTCAAAAATCTGAAACAATAAAAAAATTTTATGATGGCATAAAAATAACACATAATGATTTATTAAAGCTATTTGAGAAGAACGGTATAAAAAGAATTTATCCATTAGGAGAAAAATTTAACCATGATAACCAGCAAGTTGTCAGCCAAATAAAAAGTGACAAAGAATCTGGTACGGTTATACAAGTAATCCAAGCAGGATATATGCTAAATGATCGTTTACTCAAAGAAGCCTTAGTTGTTGTTGCACAATAACAATACTTAAATCATTAGAATTTAACGTAAAAATAGGTTTTATATGACTAGAATATTAATAGATGCAGTTTATCCACAAGAAATCAGAGTAGCTGAAATTTCAAAATCTGGCAAGGTTCTTAATTTTGACTATGAATCTGCTACTAGGAAACAATTAAAGGGAAATATATATCTTGCTAAAGTAACAAGAGTTGAGCCATCATTGCAAGCAGCCTTTATAGAATATGGGCAAGACAAACAGGGGTTTCTTCCATTTGCTGAGATTCAAACAGATTATTATCAAATTCCTACTGATGACAAAAAAAAATTAGAGCAGCTTCAAGAAGAGATAGAGGCAGCACATAATCCAGAGAAAGATAGTAAAGAAGCCAAGACAAAATCTTCATCTAATTCACGCCTAAAAAAAATATCAGAGGTAGCTGAGAATAACAATTCAGATCATGATGATTTAGATGAATCTTCCTTACAAGCACTTAAAAAAAAACTAACCCAAAAATATAAAATACAAGAAGTTATAAAAAAGAATCAATTAATTTTGGTTCAAGTTATCAAAGAAGAAAGAGGTAATAAAGGAGTATCACTTAGTACTTATATATCTCTTGCAGGAAGATATTGTGTTTTAATGCCAAATAGTGGCTCACGTTCTGGTGGGATTTCACGAAGAATAGATAATATATCTGATAGAAAAAGGCTTAGAGAATTAATTAAAGGGTTTAATATACCAAAAGGTACAAGTTTAATTTTAAGAACGGCAGTTCAAGGTAAAACTGATCAAGCAATAGAAAAAGATTATAATTATTTAGTAAATCTATGGAATAATATCAGGCAAGAAACCTTAAATTCTTCTGCACCAGCATTAGTATATCATGAAGCGGACGCTATAAAAAGAGCAATAAGAGATTTATATGAGGAATCTGTTGAAGAGATAATAATTGAAGGATCAGATGCAGTGAACAGAGCAAAAAAGCTAGTTAAAGCCATTGATAATTCAGCTCTAAAAAAAATTAAAGAGCATAAAAGTAAAAATACTCTGTTTAAACATTACAAAATTGAAGAACAAATAGATTCATTTTATCAGACAAATGCAAGCTTAGAATCAGGTGGTTATATTGTAATAAATATAACAGAAGCATTAATCTCAATAGATGTAAATTCAGGCAGGGCAACAAAAGAGAGATCCGTCGAGGAAACAGCCTTAAATACTAATTTAGAAGCTGCAAAAGAAGTTGCTAGGCAAATAAGATTAAGAGATCTATCAGGTTTAATTGTAGTAGATTTTATCGATATGTTAGAACTAGAAAATAGAAAAGCTCTGGAAAGAGAGTTACGTTCTGCATTTGCTGATGATAAAGCTAAAATTCAAATTAGTAGGGTAAGCAATTTTGGTTTAATTGAAATGTCTAGGCAACGCCTAAAACCAAGTTTAATTGAAACAAATACCGATCCATGCCCTGCATGTAATGGAACAGGGTTTATAAAATCTTATTCTGCATTTTCCATTGATATTTTTAGAGCGATCAGATTTGAAGTCATCAAAAGATCATCTCGTGTAGTTAAAGTTTATGGTGCAGCTAACGCCATTGCATTTATCACCAATTTTCGTCGTAATAACATTAATATTTTAGAGCAAGAAAATAACATAAAATTATTTTTATATGTTGATCATAAATTGGCCTCTTATGAATTTAGGGTTGAATCTGAAAAAAATATTGCTGATGAAGAACAAGAAAATCTTGATAATGACAAAACATACAATATTACCAAAGATAGAACTAAAAATATTGATTCAGGGGATGCCAAAAAAACTGTAGCTGAAAAAAATCTCATGAAAAAAATTTTTAAAAAACTTTCCAGCTAATTATTTTTTATATTGCTAACATTAGCTATTTTAGCTTTTGGAAATATTTCTTTAATTAATTTATAATCAGAACTTTCTAAAAATGCAGTTATTTTACTATTATTTTCTTCTTCTTGCTGCTCTGAAATAGTTTTGGCATTTATTTGAACATCTTTTAAAAGAATTTGTATCTTATAACCAAATAATTCTATTGTTTTATCTTCAATATTATTTAGTAATTTTTTTGGAGTAGGAGTTTTTTCTGCAAAAATTATTTTATCTTTTGTAAATTCAACAACAACTAAATTATTGCAAATAAGATTGTAAATTAAAGGCTGCTTATCTGAAAAAGCCTCTAAAAATTCCTCAATAGAATTAACAGGATAGGTTTCGTTATTTTCAATATTATGATTTTCTGAAGATGAAAAATTATTTAAAGTTTTTTTTTTACTTCATTATTTGATTGATTAAGAATTTTTTCCAAATTTGCATCTGGTGCTAAATGACAAATTCTTATAACCGCAAGTTCTAGTGCCTGCATTTCATTTGCAATAAATTTTACCTCTTCTACTGCTTTAACAAGCATTTGCCATATAGGTATAATTTGACTTATTGCTAATTTAGAAGAAATATCTTTTATTTTATTTTCTATTTCAGAGCTTACTTTTATTTCTGTAAATTCCTCTTTAAGAATTATGGCCTTAGAAACCAAATAAGATATTTCTAATAAATCATTTAAGATATTTTTTATATCAGCTCCATTATAATAAATATGGTTAAGTTCTTGCAGTGCCTCGCTAATTTTGCCCTCTACAATATAAGAAAATAAATTAAAGCTATTATCTAAACTGGAATAACCAAGGCTTTGTCTAACTATATCTATAGTTAAATTATTATTACTTACCAATCTCATCTGATCAAGAAGAGATAAAGAATCTCTAACTGAGCCACCAGATAAATTACATATTGAATCTATTGCTTCATCTGAAAATTTAATATCCTCTTTGTTACAGATATTTTTTAAATGTTCTGATAATTCATTATTTACTACTCTTTTTAGATCAAATTTTTGACATCTAGATAAAATAGTAAGTGGTAATTTCCTTATTTCAGTTGTCGCAAAAATAAATTTAGTATGAGTAGGAGGTTCTTCCAGAGTTTTTAGCAAAGCATTAAAAGCACTATTTGAAAGCATATGTACCTCATCAATTATAAATATTTTATAACGTGACATAGCTGGAGTATAATTTGCATTTGCTATGATTTCTCTTACATCATCTACGCCAGTTCTACTTGCAGCATCCATTTCTAAAACATCTGGATGGTTACCTTTCATAATAGATATGCAATTAGAACATTCCAAACATGGCTCAATTTGCGCAGCATCATTTTTACCATCTTTACCAATGCAATTTAAAGCCATGGCCATAATTCTGGCTGTTGTAGTTTTCCCAACACCACGAATTCCAGTTAAAAGAAAAGCATGAGAGATTTTGTTAGTGCTAATAGCATTTTGTAATGTCTCTACTAAATATTTCTGACCAACCAAATCTTTAAATTGCTTAGGGCGGTAATATCTAGCAAAAACCTTATATTCAGATAAAGACATCTACATTAATTAAAAAGAGCATTCAAAATATAACCAAGCAGCAAAAATGCAAGCTCTAGAATAAATAAATAGTTGAAAAACAACAATTATTTAGATATTGTTTAAAAGGGGTAGGCAGTTCATTTTGTTAATTAGTCAGATCCGAAAGGGAGCAGCTAGCACAATTATGAACTGGGTTACCCCTTTAATCTCAGAGAAATCATCCATCTTTTAGCAAAAATATTTATTCATTTAGCAGAACTAAACTTCATCATATTTTTACAAAAATCTGAATAATTTCTCTGAGATTAAACCAGATTAAATTATATACTAAATTTACCATCCATCTTTTAGC
>JADHLN010000034.1 GCA_016780625.1 Rickettsiales bacterium | reverse complement strand
TGATGATTAGCAATGTTTTTAAATGATTTGATAATACCAATTACTGTGCCAAAAAGACCAAGCATTGGGCTAATTGTTGCAATTATTCTTAATGATTTTATACCAAATTCATATTTTTCTTTTAAGGTTAGTAATTTAAGTGAAATTATTTCATCTCTTAAATTTTTATCTTTATCTTTATTATTAGATAGTGAGTTTTTTAGTTTGTCGAAATCATTTGAATTTTTATTTTTAATATAAAAATAAAATCTCTCGATAATTATGGTTGTGGCAATTATTGAAAAAATTAACAAAATTATTCCAATTGCACCTAAATGTTCAAAATATTGCATATTTACCTTATAATAAATTCAATGGGTATAATCACCCAATAATTAGTTAATTCTTTCGAATTATATTTCCAGCTTCTTACAGCATCAATAGCTGCGTTATCTAATAATTTATAACCAGATGATTCTGATAATTCAATTTTAATTACATAGCCTTCATTATTTATTAATGCTTTTAAAATTACCTTTCCTTCTTGTTTTAATCTTAAAGATCTTTTTGGGTATGAGGGCGGAGTTTTTTTGCCATTCAGTTTATTATTTTCAATAGTTGGAATTGTGTTTTTTTTCTGATTTTGCTGCTTTGTTATGGCTTTTTTTATTGTTTTTTTGTTTTTAATTATTTTTGTCTTTTCAATTTTGTTGTCTGCTTCTTTATAATTTATGGTTAAATTTTTAAGGTTTAAATTTTGTAAAGTGATTTGACTATCAAATATGCTTTCTTTTTTTATGTGAAAAAGAATACCAAATATTGTTAAATGTAAAATTATTGAAAGAAAAAAGGCGTTAAATAATTTTGATTTGAATAGTTGGATAAATTTTAGATTTGGCAATTTTTATTTATGTTATTTTTATAATTGACTAATACATTAATAATGATAATCATTATCAATAACATAAGCAACAAATTTTATTAAAAAATATGGAAAAGAGTTTTGGATTATTATTAAAGAGTTTTGGCTATGTTGTTATTCTTGCTTTTAGCAATAATAATTATGCCTTAGCTAAAACATCAGAGGTTATCAAAGTAATTGGTAATGAGTTAGATGCAAAAAATATTGCTGGATCAGCTAATATTATTACAAAAGATCTGATAAAAAAATATAATTATAATGATATTAATCGAGTTTTAAGGCAGGTTCCTGGTGTTAATCTACAAGAGGAGGATGGCTTTGGTAATAGACCAAATATATCTTTTAGGGGAGGAAGATCTGAAAGAAGCGCAGATGTAACTTTAATGGAGGATGGTATTTTAATAGCGCCAGCTCCTTATTCTGCATCAAGTGCTTATTATTTTCCTAGAGTTAATAGAATGGAAGCTGTTGAGGTAAGAAAAGGTAGCTCTTCTATAAAATATGGTCCAAGAACTACATCTGGAGTTGTCAATTTGCTCTCAACATCTATACCAAATAAAAGAGAGGGTAGTGCAAATTTTGCTCTTGGTAATTATTCTACAAAAAGGTCTGAGTTAAATTATGGTGATAATTTTGAAAAATTTTCATATGTAATGGATGTTAGTGATTCAAGAAGTAAGGGTTTTAAATCTATAGATGTTGTGGGTGGTAACACAGGCTATGAAATTCAGGATGTAATGGGTAAATTTAGATTGAGCTCTAATCCAAATAATGATTTATATCAATATATTCAATTGAAATTAGGTGCAACAGAAGAGGATTCTAAAGAAACATATCTAGGTTTAACAGAAGAAGATTTTAACAATAATCCTTTTAGAAGATATGCAGCGACGCAAAAAGATAAAATGCTTGCAGAGCATCAGCAATATCAAATACAACATTTTATTGAGCCAAATGATAAGCTAAATATTACCACAACAGCATATCTTAATAATTTTCAAAGAAACTGGTATAAATTGCAATCTGTTACAAATGCTTCGGTTAAAAAAAGTTTAAAAGATGCTCTTATTGATAGTAATTATATTGATGTTTTGAAAGGAAATGCTGACTTAGCTGGAGTTTCTACAGATAATCTTACTTTAAGAGCTAATAAGCGTGATTATAGTTCAAAGGGAATAGCAACTAATCTTAATTATAATTTAAAAAATAGAAATTTAGAGCATGATTTTAGCTTAGGTATTAGATATCATCATGATTATGAGGCGCGTTTTCAGCATGAGGATGAATATTCTATTATTAATGGGGTAATGCAATTAGTAAGAAAAGGTGAGCCAGGAAGTAATGCAGATAGAAAAGGATCTGCTAATGCTACTGCTATTTTTATTGAAGATAAAATCAAATTAGGTGATTTTTCTATTATACCTGGATTACGATATGAAAATATCTCGTTAAAAAGAGAGGATTATAAAAATAACAGCTTATATGAGAATAATTTAGATGTTTTTGTGCCAGCTATTGCATTTATTTATAGTTTTACTGATAGTTTGAATGGTTTTTTTGGTGTGCATCGTGGCTTTGCTCCGCCTGCTCCATCTGCAAATATCAATCAGGATCATGAAAAATCTGTAAATTATGAAGCTGGTTTCAAATTTCTTAATAATGGTTTTAAGGCTGAGCTTGTGGGTTTTTTTAATGATTATAAAAATCTATTAGGTGAAGAGACTTTATCAAGTGGGAATGGTAATGGATCAGGTGAGCAATTTAATGGAGGTGAGGTAAATTTATATGGTATAGAATTTGCTTTAGAATATGATTTAGCAAAGTTTTATGAAAATATAACATATAAATTTCCTGTAAGCTTTAATTATAGTTTTACAGATGCTGAATTTGCTTCGAGTTTTTCTAGTGAATTTGATGAATGGGGTGATGTTACTAAAGGTGATGAATTGCCTTATGTTGCTAAGCATCAATTTTATATTTCTTCAGCTATAGAAGCGGATAATTGGAGTCATTCTTTATCTTTAAAATATGTAGATGAAATGAGAACAGAAGCAGGAAGTGGAGAAATTATCAGTAGCGTAGCTACTGATGCTGCATTGGTAATGGATTTAGCTTCTGAATATAAAATTAACTCTAATTTAAAGTTATTTTCTACAATTTATAATTTAAGTAATGAAAAATATGTAGTGGCTAGAAGGCCATATGGTGCAAGACCAGCTGCTCCTAGAATGTTTTTAGCTGGGGTGAAGCTTAATTTTTAATTTGTTTGTAATAAATTTCTATATTTTATATATGCTTTGAATTTTATGAAATTTACTGCATATTTGATTCTAGTTATTATAGAAAATTATGAAAATTGCCATTATCGGAACAGGAGTTTCAGCTTCAATATTAGCCTTTTTATTAAAAGAAAAAAATTATGACATAATTTTATTTGATAAAGCAAGAGGAGTGGGGGGAAGATTATCTGGTAAAAGAACAGAGTTCGGTAAAATAGAGCATGGAGCTCAGTTTTTCACAGTTAAAACTAAAGAGTTTTCTGAATTTTTGTTTAAAAATTTTCAAGAGGACCAGTTAAGATCATGGCGGCCAAAAATTGCTGCATATCATAATGGCTTATTTAATAATTTAGAGGTAGATTATAAAATATTAAAGCCTGCAATGAATCAATTTTCTAAAAATCTATTATCTGATTTTAAAGTTAATTTAACAACTAAAATTGATGGTTTAGAAAGAAAATTTGGGAAATGGAATTTATATGCAGAAGAAAAGGAATTTACTGATTTTGATTTAGTGATTTCAACCGCACCTCCTTTGCAAAGTTATGATTTGTTAAAAAACAAAGCTGATTTTGCTCCTAAGTTAAAAAATTATGAAATGCTTCCTACCCATGCTTTTTTAGGGGCTTTAAAAGAATATCCTGATTTTGAATATGAGGCTGTAAAATTTTTAGATCATGAGATATTTTCTTGGTTTGCTGTACAAAATAGTAAAGATAATGATAGAGGAAATTATCGGTTTGTTTTGCATAGTAAGCATGAATGGTCTTTAAAGAATTTAGATATCACTTTGGAGGGTTTTAAAAAAATTTTTATAAGAGATTTTCAAGAGTTTATAGATTTGCAAGAGGATGATTTTAAATATAGTTTCTTACATTTATGGCGTTATGCCAGCCCTCTTGATTATGAATTAAAAGAGAGTGATATTTTATTTGATAGAAAAAATAATCTGGCAGTTTGTGGTGATTATTTGACGGGCGGAAATATAGAAGCTGCTTTTTTAAGTGCAAAGAATCTTGCTAATAAATTAATGGATTTTTATGGTTAAAAAATTAGCTGTAATTCTTGGTGATCAATTAAGTTTAAATATTTCTTCTTTGGGAAAAATTTCTAAAGATGACCATATTTTAATGATGGAGGTGATGAGTGAAGCGAGCTATGTTAAGCATCACAAGCATAAAATTATTCTAATTTTTTCTGCCATGCGGCATTATGCAAAAAATTTAAGAGATTTGGGATATAAGGTTACTTATATAGAATTTGAGGATAAAAAAAATACACATTCAATTGCTGGAGAAATTTCGCGTTTTATTGATAATAAAGATATTTTAGAAATATTTGTAACAGAGGTTGGGGAATATCGTTTATTTAAGGAGTTGGATTCTTTAAAAGAGATTCTCTCTATTAAATTAACCTTTGTAAATGATGATAGATTTATTGTAGATAGAGAATTTTTTAAAAATTGGGCTAAAGATAGAAAAGAGTTAATTCTTGAATATTTTTATCGAGAAATAAGGAGGAAAACTAATATTTTAATGGATGGTAAAAAACCATGTGGAGATAAGTGGAATTATGATGCAGAAAATAGAAAGCCAGCTGGCAAGAAAATTCCTGATGTAAAATTTTTAAAATTTAAAGATGATGAAATAACTTTAGAAGTAAAAAAATTAGTAGCTAGAAATTTTGCTAATAATATGGGAGATGTTAATGATTTTAACTATGCTGTAACCCGAGAAGATGCTCTTGATGCATTTGCTTTTTTTGTTAAAGAGAAATTAGAAAATTTTGGTTCTTATCAGGATGTGATGTATGAGGATCAAGCTTTTTTATTTCATAGTTTAATTTCTCCATATTTAAATATTGGCTTTTTGGATCCTTTGGAGATTTGTCGAAAAATTGAAGAGGAATATAGGCAAAATAAAGCACCGTTAAATGCAGTTGAAGGGTTTATAAGGCAAGTAATTGGTTGGCGTGAATTTATCAGGGGTGTTTATTGGCATTATATGCCTGAATATACAGAATCTAATTTTTTAGAAGCTAAGAATAAATTACCAGAATTTTACTGGAGTGGTGAAACTGAATTAAATTGTTTGAAACAGGTTATAGGATTTACTAAAAAATATGCATATTCTCATCATATTCAAAGATTAATGATTACTGGTAATTTTGCTTTATTAATTGGAGCTGATGTTAAGCAAGTGCATGAGTGGTATTTGGCGGTATATATTGATGCATATGAATGGGTAGAATCACCTAATATTATTGGTATGTCTTTATATGCGGATGGTGGAATAGTTGCAACGAAACCTTATATTTCTGGTGGTAGCTATATAAATCGTATGTCTAATTTTTGTAAGAATTGTAAATATGATATAAAAACTAATGATCAGGAAAATTCTTGTCCTTTTAATTATTTATATTGGAATTTTCTGGATCTTCATAAAAATAAATTTAAGAATAATAGAAGAATGGTTATAGCATATAATAATTTAGAAAAAATGGATGAAAATAAATTGAAAAAAATTAAAAATTTAGCTGTTAATTTTATAGAGGTGCAAGCGAATGTTAAATAATTTCTCAAATAATTTAAAAATTGTGATTATTGGTGCTACTGGTGCAATTGGAAAGGCCATGTTAAATATTTTTGCTGCAAATGATAAAATAGATAAAATATTTGCTATCTCTAGATCTGAATTAGAATTTGATTCTGCTAAAGTGACTAAAATAAGGTGTGATTTTTTAGATGAAAAATCACTAGAAGATTTGGATAGTGAAATTGATTCAGATATTGATATTGTTATTGTCGCAACTGGAATATTACATGAAGTTAATTTACAGCCAGAAAAAAATATCAAAGAATTATCATATAAAAATATGGAGCAGATATTTAAAATAAATTTATTTGCCCCTACAATAATTGGTAAATATTTATTGCCTAAATTAGTTAAAGATAAAAGGGCGGTTTTTGCTGCAATTTCTGCAAGAGTTGGTAGTATATCTGATAATCACCTTGGTGGCTGGTATAGTTATAGAGCTAGTAAAGCGGCATTAAATATGATGCTTAAAAATTTTGCTATTGAGATGTCTAGAACCAATAATCAAAAGATAGTAATAGCTTTACATCCAGGTACAGTTAAAAGTAAATTATCAGACCCCTTTTCACAATTTGTTAAACCAGAAAAATTATTTAGCCCAGAATTTGCAGCTGAATCTTTAATTAATGTAATTGATAGTGTAAACATAAAAGATTCAGGTAAAATTTTTGCCTATGATGGTAAAGTTATAGAATATTAAAATGAGATATTTAATAATCATATTTTCATTAATAATTATTTTGCAATCTTGCTCTAGATATAAAGGGGGAGCTATATATGCTTTAAATAATTATCGAGGCAATGATTATTATAGTTTTTTTAATTATAATATTATAAAAAAAGGCAATGTAATTGTGCATGCTAGAATTGCTGGCACAGATTATTATGGTAATGCAATTAATATTAGATCAAATAATGGCGATAAAAGAAAATTCTCGGTTATTAGAATGCAAAATCTTGATGGTTCTTTGATTCAGTGTTTTAATGAATTAAATAAAGCGACAAATTTTGCTAAAGGGGGTAAAGGAATTTGTTATGAGGATGGAGAGCGTTTATTTGATATAATAATCCAGCCTTCAAATAGCTATATGTCTATTAATTTTTTAAGGAATTTTTTGAGGTAAAATGGTTTATTTAATTAAAATATTTTTAGTTTTTATAATTTTAACTAAGCAGCTTAATGCAGAAGAGAGAGTTAAAATAATTGGCTCTTCAACAATATTTCCTTTTATGAATAATATAGCTGAGGAATTCTCAGAAAATACAGATTATCCAGCCCCAATTATTGAATCAGTTGGTACAGGAGGAGGGTTTAAATTATTTTGTTCCCTAAGAAACAAGAAAATAAATATTGCCAATGCCTCGCGTTTGATAACAGATGCAGAATTAAAATATTGTCATAAAAATGGTTATAATGATTTATATCAATTTAAGCTTGGTTATGATGGAGTTGTTCTTGCTAATATGAATATATCTCCTCAATATAGTTTTACATCTTATGAATTATTTCTAGCTTTAAGCGAATATGTACCTGTTAAAGGTAAGATAATTAAAAATCCATATAAATATTGGGATGAGATAAATGATAAATTTCCGCATAAGAAGATTAGAATTTATGGCCCTGCAATCTCATCTGGAACAAGAGATGTTATAATTGATAAAATTATCAGGCCATATTGTCTATATAATGATTTATTTGCGAATAAATTTCCTGATTTGAAAAACAGGGAAAATAAATGTAGCTTAATTAGGTCTGATAAGGCTTATGTAAATATGGCTGAAAATGATAATTTAATAGTTCATAAATTAATTCAGAATCCAGACTCATTAGGTTTTTTTGGTTATTATTTTCTTTATAATAATGAAGAATTATTGCAAGCCTCTAAAATCAATGAAATTGAGCCATTTTATGAAAATATTAAATCTAAAGCTTATATTCTTTCCAGGCCTCTTTATATTTATATTAAGGATAAAGAAAGGCAGAAAAATAAGATGCTTGCAAAATTTATTAAGTTTTTATCTTCAAAAGAAGTAATTGGCTCTAATGGTTTGTTAATTGAAAAAGGTTTTATACCCTTAAAAGATGAAGAATTTGGTTATAATGATATATACCACCTTAAAAATTAGATTTTAATTGTCCACAAGCTGCTAGAATATCATTACCTCTGTTTTTTCTAATTGTTACATAAATTCCTGCATCTTGCAGTAATCTGCTAAATTTGTGAATACGATTATTTGAAGAGCATTCATAGGCAACTCCAGGCCATGGATTGAATGGAATTAGGTTAAATTTAATGGGAAGATTTTTGGTTAGTTTAATTAAGTCTCTTGCATCAATATCGCTATCATTAATGTCTTTTAGCATTACATATTCTAAGGTGATAATTTGACCGGTTTTAGAGGCATAATTTTCACATGATTTTAGTAATTCATTTATAGGATATTTTTTATTTATAGGCATTATTTCTGTTCTGGTTTTATCATTTGCTGCATGAAATGATATAGCAAGACCAACTTTTAAATCATCAGCCATTTGGTCAATTTTTGGGATTATGCCTGAGCTTGAAATAGTGATTTTTTTTGCTGAAAAATCAAAACTATTTTTAGCTAGTAATATTTCGCTAGCTTTTTTTACATTATCGTAATTTAGCATTGGTTCTCCCATTCCCATAAATACAATATTGGTAATTAATTTTTTAGAGTTTTTGAAATCATTAATGAGTTTTTTAGCAAGAAATATTTGAGAGATTATTTCATTTATATCAAGATTTTTTTCGAGTAATTGGGTGCCTGTGTGACAAAATTTACAATTTAATGTGCAACCAATTTGAGATGAGATACATAAAGTACCTCTTTTTTCTTCCGGTATATATACGGTTTCAATTTTCTTGTTGTCTTGATTAGCAAATAACCATTTAATTGTGCCATCATTTGATTTTTGTTCTGTTACTAATTTTAGGCTAGGGATGCTAAAATTAGTGTTTAGAAAATTCCTTAAATCTTTGGGTAAATTAACCATATTGTGAAAATCATCTTCACCATTTTTAAAGATCCATTGATAAATTTGTGAGGCGCGAAATTTTTTGAAATTATTAGTAACTAGAAATTCTTCTAATTCTTGGAAATTTAGTGTGAAGAAATTAATCATCGACAGCCTCAAAAAAACTATATGATAATGTTATTTGGCTGACATCTTTTAAAAAAGGATCATTTTCTATTTCTGGATCAATATAAAAAGAAACCGGAAATTCCATTTCTTGTAGAGGTTTTAAGGTTTGTTTTATAAAGCAAAAACATTCAATTTTGCTGAAATATTTACCTGCTTTTAAGGGGGTTATGTTAAAAGTGGCGGTTCCTGTTATATTTTTGTTGCTCAAATTTTTTGCTTGGTAAAAAATTAAGTTATGTTTACCAGAGACAGTGCTTATTTTTCTTTTTACGGGTTTAAACTCCCAATCAAGATTTTTTGCAGTATCTGCATTAAAAAAAACAGTATATTTTTTAGTCCCTATTGTTTCTGAAATAACGCCGTTTATATTTGGTGTTCCTCCAAAGCCGGTAACTCGACAAAAAAGATCATAAAGTGGTACTGATGCATATGCTAACATAAACATACCTATTATGAAGGCTATTAAAGATATAAGAATGTTTTTATTGTTTTTTTGCATTTATTTTCTTAAAAATTCTAGGGTAAAATTTTCACCTGTTGGCATGTAGTAACAAATACCTCTTGAGCCAGCTTTAATACTTAACAAAGGTATTTTTCTTATATAGCAATCTAGAATATTACTATAAGCTCCTCTCAATATTACTCTTGTATGACCTTTTGGGGCATTAGGATTTTTTTTACTAAAAATTTTAGATAAAATTCCAGTATAATATTC
>JADHLN010000033.1 GCA_016780625.1 Rickettsiales bacterium | reverse complement strand
CCTTTTTTACTAAGAGCTAAAGAAGAAATATCCATATTAATTACTTCCAAACCTAAATTTTTAGCAGCAATTTCAAATGAAGTACGACTTCTTGTTGATGTTTCAAAGAATAGATTAATTAATTTTTTTCCTATATATTTTTTAGATATAGGTTTTTTTAAAAAAAAATCTGCTCTTGCAAATAATAATTTAATATCTTCTTTGCTTAGCTGCTCAACATCTATTAAATGCTTAATTTTATTTTTAACTGTCATTTTGTTCATCTGCTTGTTTAGCTAATGTTCTTAAACTTTCAGATGATACTAAACCTCGAGATACCAATGATTGCA
Source organism: Rickettsiales bacterium (assembly GCA_016780625.1). Lineage (GTDB taxonomy): Bacteria > Pseudomonadota > Alphaproteobacteria > Rickettsiales > JABIRX01 > JADHLN01. Next base: position 9,802 of record JADHLN010000033.1, on the reverse strand, counting down.
CACTATCTTGCATAGTAATCATACCATATTTTTGGCCAACCTGCATCATTGACGCAATTTGCGGTATATTACCCTCTCTAATCAAGTTCCTAACGGCATTAGTTGCAACTAATATTTCATGAGCAGCTACCATTGATCTGGCATCCTTACCAGGAAGGAGCCTCTGTGATACTACTCCAACTAATGAGGATGATAATAATGTTACCGCAAGCTTTTTAGTTTCTGGTGGAAAAATATCAATAATTCTATTTACAGAATCATAGGCAGTATTGGTATGTAGAGTCGATAAAACAAGATGCCCTGTTTCCGCTGCCGTTAAAGCTAACCTGATTGTTTCTGGATCACGCATTTCTCCAACCATAATAACATCAGGATCTTCTCTTAAAGCACTTTTTAAGGCTTTGGCGAATGATTTTGTCGTTGTTTCTATTTGTCTTTGATTAATTATTGATTGCTTTGATTGAAAAATATACTCAACTGGATCTTCAATAGATATAATATGTTTTGAGGTGTTTTTGTTTAAGTAATCTATAACAGATGCAAGAGTTGTTGATTTACCCGAGCCAGTTGGCCCTGTAACCAAAATTAAACCATGATCTTTTTTTACCAAATCCAAAATAACAGGCGGGGCATTAATTTCCTGAAAATCTGGAATTACTGTAGATATTTTTCGCATAGTAGCTGCATTACCCTTAATAGTTCTAAAGGCATTTACTCTAAAACGATATTTATTAAAATGGTCATATGCATAATCTATTTCAAAATCATCTTGATATGCTTTTCTTTGCGCATCATTCATAGTCAAAGAAATAATTTTTTCTATATCTTCAGATTCTAATTTTTGATCAGATATATATTTAAGATTTCCTAACTGTCTAATTGCTGGAGGCAAACCTGGGCTAAAAAATATATCTGATACTGATTTTTGATTTGTGTTTGTTAAAATTTTATCAAGTAATGACGCGTAACTCATTTTATCTTATTTAAGTTGTCTTTTTATGTTTTCAAGTGATATACCAAATTCACTATAATTATTTGAGGCAATTATTTTATTTATAATCATTTTTGCTTGATTCTTAAGACCTAATTTATTCAAAATAACAGCTTTATTAAAATGATATGATAAATTATTTTTATCAATTAATATTGCGTATTGAATATAATTTAAAGCTTCTTCATAATTTTTCTTGTAAACATATAAATTTGATATCTGCGCTTTGAGAACTGCATTATTTTTAGTTACTTTATCTAACTTTAATAATTCAGTAAGAGACTCATCTGGTGCTTCTTCAGCTAATAAAGTTAAAAAATTATTAATTAATTTTTGATCATTTTGAAATAAATTCAAGGCTTTAACATAATAATCATTAGCAATTTCAAATTCACCAAGTTTGTGATATGAAGAAGCTACTCCCGATAGAGCAATCCTATCATTTGGGTAATTGACAAGAATTTTTTCAAATTTAACTATAGCAGACTCATATTTTTGATTCTTAACTTCGAAAAATGCATCTTGGTAAAGATTTAGTTTTCTTGTTAGTTTTTTACCTGGCTTTTTAACTGTAATATCTATCCCTTGATCTCCTTTTGCTGTTTCATAATCACTCTCTATGGATTCATGATTAAAACGTTCAATAGTGATTTTTTGTTGTTTTTTTGGCTTATTTTCTTGTAATTTACGTTGATATATTTTTTTTAAGAGATCTTTGGTGCTGTGTGAGAGCTTACCTTCTTTTTCTTCAATCTTCTCAGAATTTATATTTTCTTCTATTGATTCTATTATAGTTGCGAATGAGTTTGTTTGTAACGCTATGAAAGTTAGAATTGCAATTAGAGAAATTTTTAGCATAATAATTTAGAAGAATTTAATCCTATAAATTTTTCTAGCATGTACATAATAATTTTCAAATTAAAATGAATTTATTTAAAATTTATCGTAATTTTTTTTATATCTTACAACCAGAAACAGCTCATAACTTAACAATATTACTACTCAAAAATAAATTAATTTTTGCTAGAAAAAATTGTAACAACAAAATCTTAGAAAGTAATGTTGCCGGAATTAAATTTAAAAACCCTGTTGGATTAGCAGCAGGCTTTGATAAAAATGCTGAAGCTGTAAATTCCTTAGCAAAATTTAATTTTGGCTTCCTCGAATTTGGAACAGTTACTCCTAAACCCCAGCCTGGCAACCCTAAACCAAGATTATTTCGCCTTACTAAAGACAGGGCTATAATTAATCGCATGGGATTTAATAATGTTGGCTCTCATATATTTATGAAGAATATAAATAACTCCAACTATAAAAATATTACTTTTGGGATCAATATTGGTAAAAATAAAGATTCTAAAGATGGCTTTGCAGATTATTATAAGCTCCTTGATTTTTTTGGAGATTTACCAGCATATTTTACTGTAAATATTTCATCTCCTAATACTAAAGGATTAAGAGATTTGCAAAAAAAAGATTTATTAGAAAATTTTATCAAGAAACTTAAAAAATCCTATAGAACAAAAATATTCCTTAAAATAGCACCAGATTTAACAGATAAAGAGTTAAAAGATATCTGCAATTTATCTCTTAAATATTCTATTGATGCTCTAATAATAAGCAACACAACAATTAGCAGAGATTTTTCTTTATATGAAAAGAAAAAAAATGAAATTGGTGGTTTGAGCGGCAAGCCACTTTATGAATTATCTAACAAAAAAATTACCTTTGCATATAAAATTTTAAGAGGAAAAGTTCCTATAATTGGCTCAGGTGGAATATTATCTTCTGATGATGCTTATAAAAAAATAAAATCTGGAGCAAATTTAATTCAACTTTACAGTGGATTAATTTATGAAGGGTTTTACTTAGCTAATCGAATAAATAAAGATTTACTAAAATTTCTAAAACGAGATGGTTATAAAAACATCAGTGAAGCTGTAGGAAAAAATGTCAAATTATAAAAAACTCTGCGCGGTTTTTGCTAAATATATATCATTAAATCAAATTTCCTCTCTGCTATCTTGGGATAGCCAGGTAATGTTGCCAAAAAACGCTACTAAACAGAGATCAAGGCAGCAAATTATTATTTATGAAATAATAGAAAATTTAATATCTGATCCAGAAATAGGTGATCTTATTAATAATGTCGATAGTTCAAAACTTGATCAATATCAAAAAAGAAATTTTCTTTTGATGCAAAAATTCTTAAATGAACGAAATATAATACCTAAAAATTTACGAGCTGAGTTCCAAAAACAGGCTCTTGAAACAGAAAGTTTTTGGCTTTTAGCACGCGAAAAAAATGACTTCCAGATATTTAACAAACCGTTCAAAAAACTTATAGATTTACTACGAGAAATAAGCATTATTAAAAGCCAAAAAATGAATATAAGCAAATATGAAAGCTTATTGAACCAATATAGTAAAGGTGTAAAAGAACAGGATTTAGATAAAATATTTACCTCTCTAAAAAAGAGCCTACCTAATTTAATAGATAAAGTTATATGCAGTCAAAGGCCTAAAAACAAGTTGATAAGCACCAATATTCCAATTTCACAACAAAGGAACTGCTTTAATTATATAGCTAAAAAAATATTAATTTCTGACAATTGGTGTCGTTTAGATGAATCTGTACACCCTTTTACCTCAGGTTTTAAAAATGATGTCAGAATCACAACTCGTTATGATAAAAATAATTTTATCTCAGCTTTAATGGGAATTATCCATGAATCAGGTCATGCCCTTTATGATCATAATTTGCCTAGCAAATTTTCTGATAAGTTAATTGGCCAAGATGCTGGCATGGCAATTCATGAAAGCCAATCCTTATTTTTTGAAATGCAAATAGCTAGAAGCAAATCTTTTTGTCAATTTTTAACCCCAATTATAAATAAATATTTTAAAAAAGATTTTAGCTCTGATGAGCTTTTTAATATTTTTAACTATGTTGAGAAATCAGAAATAAGAGTAGATGCAGATGAATTAACCTACCCTCTTCATATTATTCTTCGTTATGAGATTGAAAGAGACCTTATAAATGGTAAAATAGAAACAGATGATATAGTTGAGGTTTGGCATGAAAAAAGCAAAAATTATCTTGGTATAGAAAAAACCTCTTTAATAAAGGGATGTTTACAAGACATCCATTGGAGCGATGGCTCTATAGGTTATTTCCCTACTTATAGTTTAGGTGCTATATATGCAGCACAAATTGCCAGTAAAATTAAAAATATTTTACCTAATTTTGAGGAGGAAGTTTCAAAGGGTAAATTTACTAATATTAAAAATATTCTTAAAGATAATATTCACTCAACAGCTAATATATATGATCCTGATTCAATAATTTGCAATTTTTCTGGATCATCACTTGATGTTAAGAATTATATAAATTATCTAAATAATAAATTTTTACAAAAAAATGGTTAACTTAAATCCTTTTATAAATTTAATAGGCTCACTATTATCCCTATATTCATTATTGGTTTTTATATATATAATAATTTATTTCTTAATGATGTTCAAGATCATAAATTCATATAACCCAATTGTCATTCGAGTTAATGAATTTTTAATAAAAATTATCGAACCTGTTCTTGCTAAAATTAGAAAATTTATACCTAATCTTGCTGGAATTGATATATCTGTAATTATTTTATTTATATTAATCAGATTCACTAAAGATTTGTTATATACCTATCTTTATGTTTATTAATTTGCCTTTTTATAAAATTTGACAATAATCAGCCCTCTTAATTGATTATTATGCCTAAAAAACCACTAAAATCAGAACTTTTAGCCCCAGCAGGTTCACTAGAAAAATTAAAAACCGCCATAAAATATGGGGCAGACGCCGTTTATATTGGCACACCAGACTTATCTCTTAGGACTAAATCAAAAATTACTTTAGAAGATTTAATAGAAGCTGTAGCATTCACACATAAATATGGCAAAAGAGTTTATCTTACTCTTAACTTATTTACTCATAATAGTGATATTGAAAAACTACCAATCTTTCTTGAAACAATTAAAAAAGTAAAACCGGATGGCTTGATAGTAGCGGATCCTGCAATTTTTCAATATTTCAAAGACAATACAAAAAATATTGAATTACATATATCAACTCAAGCTAATATTTCATCTTGGTTATCTGTTAATTATTGGAAAGATCAAGGAGCATCTTTATGTGTTATGGCAAGAGAAACTTCCTTTACAGAGCTCAAAGAAATCAAAAAAAAATGTCCTAATATAAAGATTGAATCTTTTGTGCATGGAGCTATGTGCATGACTTATTCTGGAAGATGTTTATTATCAAATTTTATGGCTGAAAGAGGAGCTAACCAAGGAAATTGCGCTCATAGCTGCAGATGGCATTATAAATTACACCTTAAATTAAGAGATGGTTCATTAAAAGAACTTGTCGTTAATGAAGATAATCAGGAATTATTTGAATTTCTTCTGGAAGAAGAATACAGACCGGGTGAATTCATGCCTATAGAAGAAGATTTGAGAGGCTCATATATCTTAAACTCAAAAGATTTATGCTTAATGCCAAAGCTAAATGAATATTTAGAAATTGGTATAGACTCATTAAAAATTGAAGGAAGAAACAAATCAGAATATTATTTAGCTATAGCAACTAAATCATATAGAAATGCAATGGATGATTGGGCCAGAGACCCTGATAACTGGAATCCAGCAAAATATATGGCAGAGCTAGATAGCCTTGCAAATCGTGGCTATACACTTGCATTTCATGAAGGCTTGCTTACAAATTTTGCTCATAATTATGAATCAGCAAAATCAGCATCAATATATGAATATGCAGGAATTATAAATGAAGTTAATAATGACTATTTTATATTAGAAGTTAAAAATAGATTGGTAGCTGGTGATGTTTTAGAATTTATCTGCCCTCCTCCATTTAGTAATATTCTGTTAAGAATTTATGAATTTATCCAAATGCCTCGTGATAATAATAGTGAAGAGCAAGTTGTTTCCGTTATTAATCCTGGATTTAAACCAAAAATAAAGATTTACTTCTCAGCTTTTTCAGAAGAAGACCCAGAAATTATAAAAAAATCTTTAACTGAAAATATAGTAGTTAGAAAAGAAAAGCCATTAACCAAAGATGAATTATTGCGCTTAAAACTTGATTTAGAAGCTAGAAAACAAGAACAAAATATTGGTTATATTGAAAATTACGAAAAAACAAAGGATGAATTAATCGCAGCAATTGATGCAGACTTAAAAGATAAGCATTATCGTACACCAAGAATTGGTAAAGAAGGATGTTGTGGTAAAGGTTGTAATGGATGCTTAATTTTTTGGCATGAAGATAAATATCAAAAAGCTAGAGAATTATTAAAAACTAAAAAAGCAGGAGAATTACTAGAAAAATCAGAAACAGCTTAAGAAGCTTTCTTTTTTATGTAAATAATTAGCATAACAAATTGAGTTAGGGCAATAAAAAACCAGAAAAATATATATTGAAAATGAACATTGCTGTAGCGATATTCTCCATCAAAATCTTCAATTATCAGATTATTTGAGCTTGTCTTTGAAGCTATTTTTCTGTAGTAATAATCTCCTAAATTTACATTTAAGAACTCGGATATTTGTTGCATTTTTATTCTTATCCAAATATTTTTTTCTGCAATATTATCAATACCAAATAAAGAACCGGCTCTTTCATTTTGCGAAAATATTTTAATTACTTGCCAGCTTGATTTTCCGTAATCTTCTATTTCTTGGTAATTATTTTTTTCAACAAAACCTCTATTTACCAAAATGGGATATTCACCATTTACATAAAAAATGCTGTAAATATATTTACCGATTTTTTGCCCTAAATTTCTTGGGCCTAATAATATCTGCTTATCATAATCAAAATAACCTTTTACCTGATATACTGATTCAGCTTTTTCATTATTTATCAAGGAAGCCTCAGGATAGCTAAATGCCTTAGCAAGATTCTCATTTTTACTATTTTTATAATTATATCTTTTAAATTGCCAAAAAGATAATAAACAGGAAAAAACTATGCCTATAATAATAAAAATTATAAATATATTTACTGATTTTTTCATAATTTCTTTGAAATTTTATTAGATTTATTGCTTTGTTTAAAATATGTTTTAAATTACTATTAATATTTGTAAATTAAAATATAGAGTAATTTTAAATTGAGCAGCAAATCATTTGATATTATTATATTTGGAGCTGGAAACATAGGAATAATATCAGCTTTAATATTAGCAAAATCTGATTATAAAATAGCTTTGATAGACAAGGAAAATTATGATCATCTTGCTAAAAAAGATGAAAAAAGAGCTTATGCAATTTCTGCTGGCTCAAAAAAATTTCTAGAAAATCATAATATCTGGCAATTTTTTCAACATGATGATCTCTGTCCTATTGACAAAATTCATGTTATAGAAGGTTTTAGCGCTAATTTTTTTGAGTTTAAAAAGCCGAATATTAATTCACCTCTTGGTATAATGGTTAATAGCAAAAAAATATTAGCCAATCTTTATAAAGCAGCAAAAAACCAAAAAAACATAACTATTTTTGATAATTTTAAATGCCAAGAAATTGACTATCAGAACAACCATATTGCCATTAAATCTGATAAAATCAAAATTAATTCTAAATTACTAATTGCAGCGGATGGGCGCAATTCTTTTATTAGAAATTACCTAAAAATAAAAACTTACGAGCATGATTATGAACAAACTGCTCTAGTTGGCACAATATTACATGATAACAACCATAAAAATATTGCCCTTGAGCGCTTTTTACCGAACGGACCTTTTGCCTGCTTACCATTGGCAAGCCAAAATACAACTTCAATTGTTTGGACAGAAGAAATTAATGAGGCAGAAAAAATAATTAACTCTAAAAAAAGTGAAATTGAAGTAATTCTAGCTACGAAATCAGCAGAATATATGGAAAAACCTCAAATTATGGGAGATCTTAAAGCTTATCCTCTTAATTTAATATATGCGAAACAAAATATATTTCATAGAACAATATTGATTGGAGACGCAGCACATGGAATACATCCACTGGCTGGGCAAGGATTTAACCTTTCAATTAGGGATATTGAGGATTTTGTAACATTATTAAAGCAAAAATCATTAATGCAAATATTAGATCCAGGATGTAATGAGATTGTGAAATCATTTTCTAAAATGCGTAAATTTGATATTTTTTCTTTAATATCTGTTACTCATGGTTTAAATCAATTATTTTCAAATAATTCAAAGTCACTATCTTTTGCTAGAAATTATGGTATAAAAGCAACTAATTCACTTGGTTTTATAAAAGATAAAATGCAAAAATTTGCTTCGGGATTATAAAAAAATATGCTATAATATATGTATATATAGCTTGATAATTGACAATTTATAAGATAAAAATATAGCAAAAAATAGCAAATATGATTAAAATTTTAACCTTAATAGTTTCCGTATTATTTTTTTCCGCAGATATTTATGCTGCAAATGATTTAGTTCAGAATTGGCAGTTTGGCTTTCAAGACCCTGCCTCTCCTCTTTCAAGAGCTATTCATGAAACTCATAACTACATTATGATTTTCGTTGTTCTAATTACTCTTTTCGTATTATTGCTTCTAGCTTATTGTTGCTTTAAATTTAGAGAAAATAAAAACCCTACCCCATCAACAACATCCCATAATACTCTGCTTGAGATAATTTGGATTGCTATACCTGTTATTATTGTAACTCTTATTACAATTCCTTCTCTTAAACTTATTTTTTTCCAAGAAAAAATACCTGAATCAGAAATGACTCTTAAAGTTATTGGTAGACAATGGTATTGGAGTTATGAATATCCAGATAATGGAGATATTTATTTTGATAGTTACATGGTAAAAGATGAAGACCTCAAAGAAGGAGAGCCTCGTTTACTTACTACTGATAATAAAGTATATTTACCTACAGAAACATATATTAAAATTCAAATGACCTCCTCTGATGTTATTCATGCTTTTGCCCTTCCTGCATTAGGAGTTAAAATGGATGCTGTTCCTGGAAGATTAAATGAAACATGGGTTTATATTGAAAAAGCTGGTACTTATTACGGGCAATGCTCAGAGTTATGTGGTGTATTACATGCATTTATGCCTATAGAAGTTGTTGCCCTTCCTCCAGAGGAATTTAAAAAATGGGTTGAAGAAGCAAAAAAAGAATTTGCTTTTAACGGCAATTTAAAAATATCAAGTAAATTATAGGTAAAATATGTCAGATCACGCACCGCATGGAATTTCACGCTGGATATGCTCAACAAGCAACAAAGATATAGGAATATTATACTTAATATTTGCTATTGCTGCAGGTTTTATTGGAGCTTTATTTTCTGTGGCATTCAGAGCAGAATTAATGCTACCAGGAGATCAAATATTTGGTGGTAATTATCAACTATATAATGTTTTAATTACGGCTCATGCTCTAATTATGGTATTTTATATGATAATGCCCGCTCTGATTGGTGGGTTTGGAAATTATTTCGTACCATTAATGATTGGAGCTCCAGATATGGCCTTTCCACGCCTTAACAATATTAGTTTTTGGCTGCTATTTTTCTCATTTTTTCTTTTATTAGGCTCAGCTTTTGTAGATGGTGGAGCAGGAACAGGATGGACAATATATCCTCCTCTTAGCAGCTCTCTTGGACACCCAGGTAAGGCTGTCGACCTTGCTATATTTGCGCTACACCTTGCAGGAGCCTCTTCAATTTTAGGTGCTATAAATTTTATTGTTACTATTTTTAACATGCGTGCACCTGGAA
>JADHLN010000032.1 GCA_016780625.1 Rickettsiales bacterium | reverse complement strand
GCAACTGTGACGCTATCTCCAGTATGCACACCCATAGGATCGATATTTTCAATAGCGCAAATTATAATAGCATTATCATTTTTATCTCTTACCACCTCCATCTCATATTCCTTAAAGCCAAGTAAAGACTGATCTATTTGAATTTTTCCAATTGGAGATGCAGCAAGACCAGATTTAACTATTTCTTTGTAATCTTCTTTACTATTAGCAACACCACCACCGCTACCACCTAAGGTAAAAGAAGGCCTAATAATTGCAGGCAAGCCTATCTCATCTAACACATTTAATGCTTCATCTAAAGAGCCAACAATAGCATTTCTAGGAGTTTTTAAGCCTATATTTGCCATTGCCTTATTGAATTTATCACGATCCTCAGCTTTTTCTATCGCCTCTATGTCAGCTCCTATCAAAGAAATATTATATTTTTCCAATATACCTTCCTTGCTTGCTTTTAAAGCACAATTAAGAGCTGTTTGCCCCCCTACTGTTGGCAAAATAACATCTGGCTTCTCAATTTTAATAATTTTTTCTAAAAATTCAGTAGTAATAGGCTCAATATAAGTAGCATCCGCTATAGTAGGATCAGTCATTATTGTTGCCGGGTTAGAATTAATTAAAATAACTCTATACCCCTCCTCTTTTAAAGCTTTACATGCTTGAGTACCTGAATAATCAAATTCACAAGCCTGACCAATAACTATGGGGCCCGCTCCTATTACTAATATAGATTTTATATCTTTTCTTTTTGCCACAATTAATCCGATTTTTTGTTATTTTTTATTAATTTAATAAACTCCGCAAATAAATATCTACTATCATGCGGCCCGCTTGAACTTTCAGGGTGATATTGCACGGAAAAAGCTGGCCTATCATTCAGCTTAATTCCTTCAATAGTTTGATCAAATAAAGAGCGATGAGTAACCTCAATATTATCAGGCATATCTTCATCACTTATACAAAAACCATGATTTTGACTTGTGATCTCAACTTTCTTAGTTTGCAAATTAATTACAGGATGATTAACCCCCCTATGGCCTTGATGCATCTTAAAACTCTTTAATCCAGCTGCGATTGCAAGTAATTGATGCCCCATACAAATACCAAATATAGGTATTTTATTTTGCAATAATTCCCTAATTACCTCAACAGCATATAAAGCATTTGCATCTGGATCACCAGGGCCATTAGAAAGAAACACACCATCAGGCTGCAAAGCCATAATTTCATTATAACTAGCCTTGCAATTAACGATGGTAACCTTGGCACCAAATGCAAGAAGATTATTTAAAATATTATTTTTAACACCATAATCTAACACTACTATATGATAATCTGCCTTACCTTTTGCCGGAGCCAAAAATCTATAAGTTATTTTTTCAATTTTTTCAGATGTTTCACGTGAAACTTTTGATGAAATTTCCAACCCCTTAAAAGATGGAAGATCTTTCGCCTCTGCCAACAAATTAGCTATATTAATCTCCTCACCTTCATTAGCAAAATAAATAAGCGCATTTACCGCCCCACCTTCTCTTAAAATATTGGTGATAGCTCTTGTATCAACTGCAGAAATACCTGTTATAAATTTCTCTTTTAACCAAAAATCAAAACTTGACTCTGATCTAAAGCTGGAATCATTTGTTAAAAAATCTCTAACTACCAAACCTTTAGCATATTTATCTGAAGATTCATAATCATCAGAATTTACACCGACATTTCCAATATGCGACATGGTAAAATTAATAATTTGGTCTGTATAGGAAGGATCAGTTAATATTTCCTGATATCCAGATAATGCAGTATTAAAACATAATTCTCCCCTTACCTTGCCCTTACTGCCTATACCAACGCCAAAAAAATACTGGCCTGAGGCCAGTATCAATACAGCATTTTGCTCTTTATTAGCTTTTACTATTGGCAATTGATCCATTATTTTTTTATTAACACCTTATATATTTGATATTTCAGCAGCTCTAGGCAAATTGTTGCAATTTATAAGGAAGAGCTACTATTTAGTCAAACAAAATTTTAAAGATATAGATAAAAAATTTATTCTTATTATTATAAATAAAGAGAAAAGAAAAAAATGACTAAAAATCAAGATATTGGCGTCGAACTTATAAAAAGTAAATTAGCAGCCCTACCTAACAAACCTGGCGTTTATCGCATGATAGGTGAAGATGGTAAAATATTATATGTGGGCAAAGCAAAAAACTTAAAAAAAAGAGTTTACAGCTATAGTAAATTTAAAGACTTACCTAATAGATTAAAACGTATGGTAAGCGAAACTCATAAATTAGAAATAGTAAATACCGACTCAGAGATTGAGGCTTTAATTTTGGAATTAAATTTTATCAAAACATTAAGACCAAAATATAACATAATGCTAACTGATGATAAAACTTATCCTTATATATATTTTAATGATAATCATTCCTATCCAGGAATTTACAAATATCGGGGACAACCAAAAGGAAAAGGTAAGTTTTTTGGCCCTTATGTTGGCTCCTACGACGTTGATAAAACTATTGAATTACTAAAAAAGTCATTTTTAATTAGAAGTTGTAGCGACAGTGAATTTGCTAACCGCTCCAGACCATGCCTAGAATATCAAATTAAAAGATGCACCGCTCCATGTGTTTCATATATAACTAAAAATAACTATAAAAAAAATCTCCATGACGCTTATAATTTTTTAAGAGGCAAAAATAAAATAATTAGAGAAAAACTAACCTCAGCAATGGAAAACGCCAGCAAAAATCAAAATTATGAAGAAGCTGCTGAAATAAGAGATAGAATTCAAGCCATAACAGCCATAACCTCAAAACAAGAAACAACTGATTCTAGCTTAATTGATTGTGATTTTTTTGCTATATATAAAGAAAGTAACATAATTATTATAGAACAATTTATTTTCAGAAACGGCTTTAATCAGGGCAACCAACATTTCTTTCCTAAAAATATCGAAGGGCTAGAAGAATCTGAGATTCTAAAAGAATTTATTAAACAATATTATAACCCAACTAATTTAGTAAAAGAAATTTACTTAAACAAAATAATCAATAATAAAGAAGAGATTATTAAATTATGGGATCAACAATATGAGCTAAAAACCAGAATTATCACCCCAAAATCGGGCAAAAAAGAAAAAATTATGAAATTTGTTGAAAAAAATGCTAAATTTCATTTACGTAACAAATTAACAAGCAAAACCAACAACCTGAAATATCACAAAAAACTTGCAGAAATTTTTAATTTAGGAACAACTCCAAACAAAATAGAAGTATTTGATAATAGCCATATTTCAGGTAGCGAGGCAATTGGAGCAATGATTGTAAGCGATTTAAATGGTTTCAATAAAAAACTTTATCGCAAATTTAATATAAAAACAGCAAGCTCTAATGATGATTATGACATGATGCGCGAAGTTTTAACACGGCGCTATAAAAAAATGTTAGAAACAGACCCAAATAACGAACATGATAGCTGGCCTGATTTAATTTTAATAGATGGCGGTAAGGGGCAAGCATCAATAGCTGCTGAAATATTTTCTCAACTAAACATAAATATTGATTTTTATTGCATAGCAAAGGATGGCAAAAGAAACAAAGGCTTTGATAAATTTTGTAATAATTTCACTGATTATTTCAATATAGAAGATAAAGACACTCATTATTACTTGCAAAGAATAAGAGATGAAGCACACCGCTTTGTAATTAAATCGCATCGTCAAAAAAGAAACCAAAAACTAACTAAATCTCAGTTAGATAATATTCCAGGCATTGGAAAAGCTAAAAAAGAAGCTTTATTGAAATTTTTTGGCTCTGTTGCAAATATTCGCTCACAAGCAGAGAAAGACCTGATTCGCGCCCCAGGAATAAATAAAGAACTAGCAAAAAATATAATAAATTACTTGCAGAATTAGGCTAAATAGAGATAGTAAGCTTTAAAAGAAAAATTAATCTTTAATGAAAAATATACCTAATATTTTAACTTTTATTAGAATAATAGTTATCCCCATTTTAATCTCATCCTTCTTCTTAGAAGGGGTAATCTCAAATTGGTTAGCAGCCACCCTATTTATTTTTGCTTCAATCACTGACTTTTTTGATGGTTATATTGCCAGAGCCTATAAAGTACAATCTAATCTTGGTAAAGTTTTTGACCCCATAGCCGATAAAATACTTGTAGCAACAGCTATAGTAATGCTAGTTCATTTCGGCTCAGAAGATATTCTTATTACCATTCCTGGCATTATTATTTTATTTAGAGAAATATTTGTCTCTGGCTTACGCGAATTTCTTGCAGAGCTTAATATTAGCATGCCTGTTAGCAGATTAGCAAAATGGAAAACAGGAGTACAAATGACAGCTTTATCATTAATGATTCTTGGAGATAAAGGTACAGGTATAGAATTTACTAATGAATTAGGAAGGTTTGGCCTTATAATTGCAGCCATATTAACCATAATAACTGGTTTTGCCTATTTAAAAGCATCGTTAAAACATCTAAGAAAATAAGCAAATTTTACAAAAGGGCAGAAATTTTGTCTGCCAATATAAAATCATTTTCATGCAAATCATTAATTGCATGAGTAAAAATTGTGATATTTACATAACCATATCCTAATGCTATATCAGGGTGATGTTCCATAGACTCAGCTATATCTTTTATTTGAGCCACAAAATTAAATGCTTCTTTAAAATCCTTAAATTTATATTCTCCAAATAATTTTTTATCTTTAACAAGCCATGCATTATCTAACTTAGATAATAAAACTGAAACCTCATCTCCTGTAAGAGCTTGCATGTTTTTATTGCAACCAGCCATTAATTTGCCTGCTTATTATTTATAATTTCATCAAGGGCTAAAAAATAACCTTGATTACCCATACCTTTATAAATAGATTTTGCCACTAAGCTTATATATGAAAAATGCCTAAATTCCTCTCTTTTTTCGGGATCTGAAAGATGGACTTCAATAATTGGAATATGAAACAATTTTAATATATCATATATAGCAATAGAACTATGAGTATAAGCAGCAGCATTTATAATAATTGCCTCATATTTCTTATTTAAATAGGCTCTTTGCAAGATATTTACTATTTTTCCTTCTTCATTTGATTGAAAAAACTTAATCTTATAGCCTTTATCACTAGCTTTAAGAGCTAAATCCTTATTTATTTTTTTTAAACTATCTTTACCATAAATTTCTGGCTCTCTTCTGCCAAGGAGGTTAATATTTGGGCCATTAACTATTAATATTTTTTTCATTTTTCTATTTTTTATTTCTTAAAAAACAAATTACCGAAAACGGAATTGTTAAAATATATATTACACCCATTAATGGAAGTATAATCCAAGGTTTCAACAACAAACTTACAATAAAAACAGTGCATAAAAGCAAAGTAGGAAACATCATTTTACTGCTTATTTCTATATGTTTAACCGAAATTGTTGGTATTTGACTTGCCATTAAAAAACCAATCACCAACAAGTAAAAAGCGAGTATTGCAGGAATTTCCTTAAATAAGAAAAACTCATATTGAAAAGAAACCATAATCGGAATTAATGTTAAACCCGCTCCACATGGAGCTGGTATTCCAACAAAAAACTTATCCATTTTTACATCATCTAAAGCTAAGCCTGAATTAAACCTAGCTAACCTAAAGGCCCCACAAATAGTAAAAATCAAAGCTACTGCCCAACCAATTACTTTAACAGGGAAATATTGCAAGCTCCAATTATATAAAATAAAAGCAGGAGCAACACCAAAATTAATAAAATCAGTTAAGCTATCTAATTCAGCCCCAAATTTAGAGCTTGCATTTAACATTCTAGCAAGACGACCATCCATTCCATCTAAAAAGGCAGAAGTAACTAAAAGACCAACTGCAAGCTCCCATCTTCCTTCCAAACTATATTTAATAGCTGACATACCAAAGCATAAGCTAATGATAGTAACCAAATTAGGAAAAAGATAAATTAGCGGGAATTTTCTATTCATGCAGATTTTTTAACTTTCGCCTTAATAGTTTTTTTCTTTGGAGTAGCAGCTATTTTTTTAGCTTTCTCTAATTTTGCAATAATTGTTTCACCACCAATCATTGTTTGACCAACAGCAACGTCAATTTTTGTCTCCTTGGGTAAATATAAATCAACCCTTGAACCAAATCTTATTATACCAAATTTATCGCCTGCTTCAATAGATTGCTTTTCATTCAATGAACAAATAATCCTTCTTGCAATTAGACCGGCTATTTGCACAAAAATAATTTTTGTACCATTTGTAGTTTTCATAGCACAAGTTTGCCTTTCATTGTCAGTACTTGCTTTATCTAAATTAGCATTTAAAAATTTACCCTGACGATAATGTAAATCAGTAATAGTACCGCTAGCAGGAACTCTGTTAACATGCACATTAAAAACACTTAAGAAAATACTAACTCTTTTATATGTAGTTTTATCATTTAATTCATCAGGAGCATGCGCATCTTCAATAGAATCTACAACACCATCAGCAGGGCTTACAATTAAATCTTGACCTTTAGGGGTAACTCTTTTGGGGTCCCTAAAAAAACATGCTATAAAAATCGTAGTTAAAAAAGCAAGCCAGCCAAGAGGCGGAAAAAAAGCACCAGCTAAAAAGGCAAAAGCTGCACCACAAATTATAAAAACATATCCTTCTGAATGAATAGGGGGAATTGCATCAATTATTCTCATAATATTCTATTATTTAATCGTTATTTTTTTAAGATATAGTCTTGTCACTAATTATCAATAGTTGTAGTTTTAATGAATTAATTAAAATAACTAAAAGCCAGATCATGGAGAATATCAACAAAATAACAGTTGCATACGGCGATGGAATAGGTCCTGAAATTATGGAAGCAACCCTAAAAATTTTACAAAATGCCGAAGTAAATTTAGCCATAGATGTTATTGCAGTAGGCAAGGAACAATATGAAAGAAAAATAGAAACAGGAATTGCTGATAGCGCTTGGGATAGCATAAAAAACAATCAAATACTCTTAAAAGCACCCATAACCACCCCTCAAGGGAAAGGCTATAAAAGCTTAAATGTAACTCTTAGAAAAACTCTGGGCTTATACGCAAATATAAGGCCTGTAAAATCATACCACCCCTTTGTTAAATCCAATTTTCCCAATATAGACTTAGTAATAGTTAGAGAAAATGAAGAAGATCTTTATTCAGGGGTGGAATATAGACTATCCAATGAGTCTTATGAGTCCTTAAAATTAATAACAAGCTCTGGCTCAAACAGAATAAATAAATTTGCCTTTGATTATGCTTTAAAAAATAATCGCAAAAAACTCTCTTGCTTTATTAAAGACAACATAATGAAGCTAACAGACGGAACTTTTCACAAATCATTTGCAGAAATTGCCAAATTTTACCCCGAAATAGAAAATGAACAAATGATAATAGATATTGCATCCGCAAAAATTGCAGCAGATCCAGAAAGATTTGATGTAATAGTAACCGAAAATCTATATGGTGATATTATATCTGATATAGCAGCAGAAGTTTCTGGCTCTGTAGGTCTATGCGGCTCAGCTAATATTGGCACTAATTTTGCTATGTTTGAAGCTATTCATGGCTCTGCTCCTGATATAGCTGGTAAAAATATAGCTAACCCATCCGGCTTAATTAATGCAGCAATAATGATGCTTCGCCATATATGCAAATATAAAGAAGCAAATCTTATTGAAAACGCTTTAAATTATACAATAGAAGAAGGCTACCATACTGCGGACCTTTACAACAAGAAACACAGCAAAAAAAAGCTAGGCACAAAAGAATTTAGCGATAAGGTAATAAGCAATTTAGGCAATTCACCTAAAATATTAAGCAAACAAACCAGTGAAAATAGCAATAATTGCAACTCTCGTACAATTAATATCAAACAGTCAGAATTAATTGCCAAAAAGCAGGAGTTAGTGGGTGTAGATATATTCATAAATTATAATTTTGAAGATTTTAATGATTTTAAAACCAAAATCATAGAAACAACCTCTAATCTTCTTTTAAATCTTCAAGCAATTTCAAATAAAGGCCTAAAAATCTGGCCAAGCAATTTCTCTTCAACCCCAAATTGCGATGTTCTAAATTGTCGCTTTGTTTCAAAAGAAAAACATAAAATTATTGCAGAAGAAGATATTCTGAATTTATTAAGCTCTTTAATAAAAGCAAATATAAAATTCTGTAAAACACAAAATCTATATATTTTTGATGATAAGATTGGTTTTTCAGTATAATTGATTTGTTGAAATTTATTCAGGTCATTTTATATTCAATAAATGACGACTTTCCCAAAATAAATGGATAAAAAGCAAATTTATAACATAAAAAAAAACAATCTTGTTAAAAGCATTGAAAGTGGAGAGTATTTCAAAGAAGCAAGAGAATGGTATTTTTATAAATTCTGCAAACCTATTTCAGAAAAATATTTTTGGCTATTTTTATTAATCTCGCTATTAATTAGCATAATTCCGCTTTATAACGAAATATCAGCATGGTATCCGCTAAAAAACTCCAAAGCAATTATTCTGCTTAATAAAGATCCAGAATATGTACAAATCGTCAAAAAAATGGAAAACCCTGACAAAAACCCAGATCTTGCTATTTTACGTCATTTAATTAAAAACTATGTGCAAATGCGCGAGGAATATCTTCCAGGAAGCTTAAATTTACTTAAAATAGATAATCGCTTAAAAAAAATAAGTAATAATTCATCTAGAGAAATAACCAAAGATTTCCAAAATATTTTTGCAACTAACGATAATATTAATCCAATGTTAAGATTAGGAAAATTTGGCATAAGAGAAGTTGAATTTCTTGATTTTAAAATTGATGTTAAAGAAAAAAGCTTGCTAGAAAAACTACTCTCAAACAATTATATTTCTATACCAAATAAAGCAACAGTAATATTTAAAACAGAAGAAACAATAATTAATAAAAAAACTACTGAATATTGGAATCTTAATATTGCATTTATTTATTCAGGTGTATTAATTGATAAAGAAAAAAAGACATTAACTCTTGAAGAGTTTACAGTAACAGATTATCAAAAAACTAATTTTTAATTTTATGAAAAAACTAATTCTAATCATATTACCATTGATATTTTGCATAACAGCTAATGCCAAAACAAATGGAGCAATAATATATCCAGAACCAATGGCACATAATGATAAAATAGTAACCTATGTTTATAGACCCGACTATATTTATAGTTATGTAGGTACTTATGAATATCAAGCACATATAAAATTACAAACAGGAGAAAAAGTATCAACAATTGCAATGGGGAATACTAGTGGTTGGGAGATAGTAGAAAATGGCAGCAGAATATTCCTTAGACCTCTTAATAAATATGCGAAAACAAATATGACTCTAATAACAAATAAGAGATTATACCAATTTCTATTAGATGCTAAATCTGTAAATTCTATGAATGACCCTTCAGTATTTTTTGAAGCAAGATTTACCTATCCTGAAGATACCTCAAATTTTACTATTTTAGAAACAGCTCCAGATATTCAAGATGTGATAGGGTCCTTTAACAATAGCGAAGAACAAGCATTACTATATAATTATAATTACTCAATATCAGGACCTGACAAAATAGTTCCTGTAAAAGTGTTTGATGATAGCGAATTTACATATTTTGAATTTTCAGATAAACATACTGAAATACCCGCTATATTTTATGTAGATTCAGATGGTTACGAAGGACTTGTAAACTATCGCGTCGAAGGCGACTATGTAATAGTTGAAAGATTAGCGGAAATGTTCACCCTAAGACATGGAACAGATACTGTTTGCATCTATAATGATGATATGCAAAATAAAAAGAAAAAGAAAAAACAATAGCTTAAGCAGCCAAAAACAAAGCAAAGCTTGAATTAAGCATCTTTACTATTATAATAAATTAATTTATGCAACATTATCAAGTTATAGTAATAGGAGGAGGACATGCTGGTTGCGAAGCCGCTTACATCTCTGCAGCTAATGGCTGTAATACCTTATTAATTACTAAGTCTATAGATAAAATTGGAGAATTATCATGTAACCCATCAATTGGCGGAGTAGGTAAAGGCATAATTGTAAGAGAAATTGATGCTTTAGGTGGGTTAATGGCTAAAGC
>JADHLN010000031.1 GCA_016780625.1 Rickettsiales bacterium | reverse complement strand
ATAACAATAATTATTATTAGAAAAAATATTATATTATTTCTTAATTCAATATTAGAATCTTCTGACATTATTTACCTTTACCAAATAACAAAACATAATCTATAGAATCCTTAATTGCTAAATAAGAAGCCGCTATAATATCTGTTCCTACTCCTATTGATATCCATCTATTACCAATATTATCTGAAGTTTCGATAACAACTCTTATCAAGGCACTTGTTGCTGATTCTGAGTCTAATATTCTTACTTTATAATCTGTTAATTTACAATTAGTTAATTGAGGATAAGATTTAATTAATATTTTTCTAATAGCATTATCTAATGCTGCTACAGGTCCGTTACCTTCTGCTACTTCGACAAATTTATTATGATTTATTGTTAGCTTTATTACCGCATCAGATGTTGTAACCCATCCCCCTTTAGCATTAATTCTTCTTTCATTTACTACTTTATAACTCTCTAAATTATAAAATTCTTTTGGTTTATGAGCCAATCTATAAGCGAGAAGGGCAAAGCTTGCTCCCGCCAAATCATATGAAAATCCTTCATATTCTTTAGATTTTACTAATTTAGTTAAATTATTAATTTCTGCCTCAGGAAATTTAAAATCTAAATCATTAAGACGCGCAGTAATTGCTGCTTTTCCAGACTGATTGGACACTAAAATATTTCTACTATTACCAACTAATTTAGGATCAATATGCTCATATGACTTTGCAGATTTTAACATTGCCGATGCATGCAAACCTCCTTTATGGGAGAAAGCTGCAGCACCTACATATGGCGCATATGCATCATATGGATAATTTAAAATATCACATAGGTAATTTGAAATAGTTTTTAAATTTTTTAAATTTTTATCAGAAATAGCAACATCAAAATTCGTTTTTAGCTTTAATGTAGGTATTATAGTTGTTAAATTTGCATTACCGCAACGCTCGCCTAAACCATTTAAAGTTCCTTGAACCTGTTTTATTCCAGCATCAATTGCGGCAAGAGAATTTGCTACAGCATTGCCTGTATCATTATGACAATGAATACCAAAATTAGCTTTAGGAAATAATTCAGTTATTTTACTACATATTTTATATATCTCACTTGGTAGTGAGCCTCCATTTGTATCACATAAAATTATCCACTCTGCTCCTGAAAGATAGGCTGCTTCAATTACCTCTATTGAGTATTTACTATTTTCTTTAAAGCCATCAAAAAAATGCTCTGCATCAAAAAAAACTTTCTTATTGCTTGCCTGAATTGCTTTTATACTCTCTTCAATTAATTTTATATTTTGTTTTAATGAAATATTGAGAGTTTCTTTAACCTGAAAATCCCAACTTTTACCAACTAAAGTAACTATTCCTATTTTAGCATCTAATAAGTTCTTAAAGCCAATATCAGTTTGAGGAGATAAGCTCGCTCGATATGTCATACCGAAAGCACATAATTTTGAATTTTTTAATTTTGGCTGATTTATGAAAAACTCACTATCAATGGGGTTTGCACCAGGCCAACCAGCTTCAATAAAATCAACTCCTAAATCATCCAATTTATTTGCTAAATCTAATTTATTTTTTAAAGTAAAATCTACAAATGAAGTCTGTCCACCATCCCTTAAAGTAGTATCGTAAATATATATTTTATTTTTTTTTAACTTCATATTAAATCTATTTTTATTTTGCCAGATTTATCATAACTTAATTTATAACCTTTATTTAATAATTTATCCCTTATTTTATCTGCAAGATCATAATTTTTATTATTTCTAGCCTCTGTTATTTCTTCAACTAATTTTAATATATCATCTGATATGGTTTCTTTAAAATCAAAATTATTTAAAGCTAAAAATTTTATAATTGAGACAAAATATGAAACTTTAGATAAATCATCAGAATTATTCTCTATTTCTTTTGCTAATTTATGCAAATAAGCCAAAGATTTCGCAATATTTAGATCATCTAATAAAGGCTCGAGAAAAGCTTTAGGAAGCTCATTATAATCAAGCTGATTATTAGCATATTTTTGGTAAATTTTTTGATATAATCTAATTTTTTTATTAGCATCGTCTAAATTTTTTTGATTATAATCTAATGGTTTACGATAATTAGTGCTTAATAATAAATATCTTAAACTCACACCTGATATATCTTTATTAATCAAATCTCTAATTGTGACAAAATTTCCTAGTGATTTACTCATTTTTTCACCATTTACAGTTAAAAAACCGTTGTGGACCCAATATTTTGCGTAATGAGAATGGGGGTCTAAAGCTCTTGATTGAGCTATTTCATTTTCATGATGTGGAAATTTAAGATCTGCACCACCTCCATGAATATCGAAATTATCTCCTAAATATTTACTACTCATTACCGAACATTCTATGTGCCACCCTGGTCTTCCATAGCCCCAAGGGCTCTCAAACCTTGCTGATTTATCTTCATCATCTTTAGATGGCTTCCAAAGTACAAAATCTTTTTGATCTTTTTTTAAATTTACAACCCCAACTCTTGCTCCAATTTTTAAACCATCTACCCTTTTTGATAATTTTCCATAATCTTTAAATGTATTAACTGAAAAATAAACATGCCCATTGACTTCATAGGCATTTTTATTTGCAATTAATTTTTGAATCATTTCTATAATGTCTTTTATATTTTCTGTAGCCTTTGGTTCTATATCTGGTGTTAAATTGCCTAAATATTCCATATCATTATGAAATTCATTGGTAATTTCCTTGGTTAATTCAGCTATAGAAACCCCTCTTTCATTAGCAGCATCAATTATTTTATCGTCAATATCTGTTATATTTCTTACATAGGTAACTTTTGGATAAAGATATTTTAAAAGACGATATAATATGTCATATATAATTGTTGATCTTGCATTTCCGATATGAGGTAATGAATATACTGTTGGGCCACATACATATAGCCTTATATTTTTGGAATCTATTGGTTTAAACTCTTCCTTTGCACCAGATATGCTATTATAAAGATATAATTTATGAGACATTTAAACGCTCTTTTATTTTACTAAAATCAAGAGTTGCTATTATTTTACTTAATTCTGGACCTGAATCTTTTCCAGTTAAGGCAAGTCTTAATGGGTGATAGAGCTCTTTTCCTTTTTTTCCAGATTGCTTAGAAATTTCTGCAATCCAATCTTTAAAATTTTCTAGGCTTACTTGCTTAGAAAATAAATTATGGGCTATATTCAATAATTCTTTATCACTATCTGAAAATTTTATATCTGGTTTTTTATTAATAATTTTATACCAATCCTCTATTTCATTATATGAGTTTAAATTTTCACGGATTAACTGCCAAAATTTTTGATCAATATCATGAGTTTTATCAGTTATTTTATTTACTTCACTTAATTCTCTTTGGGAAATAATTTTATGATTAATCTTATGTAAATCCTTGATATTATATAAAACCGCAGATTTAGAAAATTTATTAATTGAGAAACTCTCTATTAATTGGCTAAAATCCTTATATGCCTCAACATTATCTGAGCTTCCCAATCTACATAATAAAGAGTTAATTGCAAAAGGGTCTATGCCTTCATCTCTGAGAGAGCTAATTTCAAAACCACCTATTCTCTTGGATATTTCGGCATCTTTTGTTTTTAATAATGATAAGTGATGAAAATTTGGTAGCTTCTGCGTTAAGCTTCTAAAAATTTGAATTTGCACAGCTGTATTAGAAATATGGTCTTCACCTCTGATAATATCGGTTATTTGATGATCTATATCGTCAATTACTGAACAGAATGTATAAGTAGGACTTCCATCAGCTCTAAATATTACCGGATCTGAAAAAGCTCTTTCTTTAAAAATTATCTTACCTCTAACACCATCATTCCAACTTACTTCATTATCATCAAGCTTAAACCTGAAATGAGGCTTGATTCCTTTTGCTATTTTAGCCTCAATTTCGTCTACATCTAATTTTAAAGAAGATCTATCATAAATTGGTGGAACCCCCCTTGCTAACTGAGCTTTTCTTTTTAAATTCAGCTCTTCTTCACTTTCAAAACAAGGATATATAATTTTTTTGCCTATTAGATCCTGCTTTATTTTATTATAATATTCTAGCTTATCAGATTGATTATAAAACTCATCCCAGCTTACTCCCAACCATGCAAGATCATGCTTTATATTTTCAGTAAATTTTTTATCTGATCTTTTTGGGTCAGTATCATCCATACGTAATATGAATTTACCATTATTTTTTTTAGCAAATAAATAATTAATTAACGCAGTCCTAACATTACCAACGTGAATATTGCCTGTAGGGCTTGGTGAGAATCTTACTATAACCATTTTTAACAATTTTTTTAAAAATTATAACAATTAGTATTTATAGTAAATATAATAAATTGCATTTTAACTTATTATTATTTGATGGTTTTAAGGACAGAATTATTATATATTTTTCTAAATTCAGACTGCCAATTTACAAGAGATATTTTATATTCTTGCCCTGATCTAAAATTTTTGACTATTAATATATTTTTGCTGAGTTCCTCCTCTCCTATTATAAAGACAAAATGAGGATTTAAACTACTTAGTTTTCTCAATGACTTAGACAAATTTTTTGCACTTGGCTTCAGTTCAAAATTATAACCAAGATTTCTTAACTCATCTAATAATTTAAAAGAAAATTGAAACTCCTTTTCAGCAAGAGGAACTATGAAATTTTTTTCTTTTTCGAGATAATTTTCATCTAATAATTCTATCAATCTTTCAATACCACCTGCAAAACCTATTGCTGGCACATATTTTCCTCCCATATTTTCAACTAAATTATTATATCTTCCTCCTGCAAAAACTGCATTTTGCGCTCCAAGCTGATCTGTTGTAAATTCAAATACTGTATGTGAATAATAATCCAAACCACGTACTAAATTTGGATTAATGTTAAACTCTAACTTTGCATCTGATAGATAATCAATAATTTTTACAAAGAAATCTTGATCTTTAATATCATAAAACTCGTTGATTTTTGGAGCATCAGCTATAATTTCTTGGTCTTTTTTATCTTTTGAATCCAAAATTCTAAGCGGGTTTTTTGAAAGTCTAATTTTGCTATTTTCTGATAATGAGCTTTGATATTTTTTTAAATATTCAACTAAATGATCTTTATATTTAGCTCTTGTTTCATTACTTCCAAGTGAATTTATTTCTAATGATATTTTATCTCTAATTCTTAGCTTTTTACATATTGCTCTTACTAATAATAAAATCTCTATTTCAGCATAAAATGACTCATTGCCGAAATATTCAAAATTTAGCTGATGAAATTGTCTTGTACGTCCTTTTTGAGGTCTCTCATAACGAAATAACGGGCCATATGAAAAAATTTTTAAAGGTAATTTATCATATAATTTATTTGTTATTAAAGCCCTTACAATACCTGCAGTAAATTCTGGCCTAAGAGTTACATCATTACCACCCTTATCAATAAAATTATAGGTTTCTTTGCTGATGATGTCAGACTCTTCTCCTAAGCTCCTTGAATAAATATTAGACTCCTCAAGTAAAGGAAAATATGATTTTTGGAAATTATAATTAGCAGCTATTTCGCTAGTTACATCTATTATATATTGAAATTTTTCAGCTTCGCTAAATATATAATCTTTAAAGCCTCTAAGAAGATTATTGTTACTCATAAAATTAACCAAACCTTCCAGTTATGTAATCTTCTGTTTTTTTATGCTGAGGGTTTTCAAAAATTTGTTTAGTATCCCCAAATTCTATTAATTTACCTAAATGAAAAAATGCTGTTTTATGTGATACTCTTGCAGCTTGTTGCATTGAATGAGTTACAATTACAATTGTAAATTTTTCTTTTAATTCATCAATTAATTCTTCAATTTTTGCAGTTGCAATAGGATCTAATGCAGAACAAGGCTCATCCATTAAAATTACTTCAGGGCTTATAGCAATTGCTCTTGCAATGCATAATCTTTGTTGTTGTCCACCAGAAAGACTGCTACCAGCATCATGTAAACGATCTTTTACTTCATTAAATAACCCTGCTCTTTTGAGGCTTTTTTCTACAATAAAATCAAGCTCTTCTTTCGAATCGAAAATACCATGTATCCTTGGTCCATATGCTACATTATCATAAATAGTTTTAGGAAAAGGATTTGGCTTTTGAAAAACCATACCAACTTTTGCCCTTAACATTACAACATCAACTTTTTTGTTATATATATTTTCTCCGTCTAAAACTATATCTCCAACTATTTTGCAATCTTGTATGGTGTCATTCATTCTATTGAAGCAACGTAAAAAAGTTGATTTACCACAACCAGAAGGCCCTATAAAGGCAGTTACGTTTTTTTCTAAAATATTAATGTTAACATTGTCTATTGCTTTACTATTGCCATAAAAAACCGAGAGATTTTTGGCACTTAATTTAGATTTTTCACCTGATTTCTTAGCTGAGGGCATTATTGTTAATCATTATGATATTTTGAATATTCTTATTAAAGGTTTTTTTTATCTGTTCAAGTAGAAATATTTGATTTTTAATTATATAATCTTATTAAAATTAAAATTTTATCATTATGCTAGACGTTAATAACCCACTTAGAATTTTTGATCTTTGGATAAAGGAAGCATCAAGACATAGCTTAATAAAAGAACCAACAGCAATGTCACTAGCCACTGCTGATAATAATGGTGAGGTTTCAAATAGAATTGTATTATTAAAAGATTACTCTGAAGCTGGATTTACATTTTATACAAATCTTACGAGCTTAAAATCAAATCAAATTAAAGAGAACCCTAGCGCTGCTTTGTGTTTTTATTGGATGCCTTTAGATCGTCAAATTAGAATAACTGGTAAATTTAGCAAAATTTCTAATGAAATTGCTGATGCTTATTTTGCTTCGCGCCCTAGGGGTAGCCAAATTAGTGCTTGGGCATCAAAGCAATCTATGCATCTTGATCGCTATGAAACATTTGAACAAAAAATTGTAGAAATTGAAAAAAAATTTGCTGAAAAAACAATTCCAAGGCCACCATTTTGGTCTGGCTTTATTCTTGAACCACAAAAAATAGAGTTTTGGGAACAAAAAGATTTTAGACGACATGAAAGATCTCTTTTTACTAAATATGCCAATGGTTGGCGAAGAGAAATGCTATATCCTTAATTTTTTATGGCTATTGGATGGTGTTTTTTTAGAGTTTCTTTCAATTTACTTGTGGTTATGTGGGTATATATTTCAGTAGTGGATAGATTTTCATGCCCTAACAACTCTTGTATCGAACGCAAATCTAAACCATTATCTAACAGATGTGTGGCAAATGAATGCCTAATAATATGAGGCGATATTTTATTCTTATCAATTCCTGCATTTAATGCTATTTCTTTTAGGATAAGTGCAAAACCTTGCCTTGAAATATGACCTGACTTGCTATTAGATGGAAAAAGCCATTGTTGCTTTTTATTAAATAATATTTCCTGCTTTTCAATTAAATAATTCTCTAAATTTTCTTTGGCTTTTTTACCAATTGGGACAATCCGCTCTTTTTTACCTTTGCCAGTAACATAAATAAATGACTCAATTTTTCTTTTGCTAAAATCTATAAATCTTAAATTTGATAACTCTAATGTTACTAACTCTGATACTCTTAAACCACTTGCATATAATATATCCAAGAGCACTAAATTTCTTTTTGCAAAATTTGAATCATCATTCTCACAAAAGTTAAATAAAGATTTAATTTCATCCACAGATAAATATTTAGGCAATAATTTGGGTTTGCTAATTTTTTTTATTTTATCTAACGGATTAGAAGCAATAATTTTTTCTTGTAATAAAAATTTAGAAAAATTTCTAAATGTTGATAATTTTCTTAAATATGAATTATCTTTTAAATCAAGCATGGCTAACCTGTCTATATATAGCTCAATTGCTTTTGCAGTGATTTTTTTTTCCTTTTTTGCTCTTATAAAAGCTGAAAAATCATCTAAATCTCTTTTATAGGCTTTAAGAGAATTTGCACTTAAATTATTTTCGACCTCTAATATTTCTATATATTTTTCAATTAAATTATTTAGCTCATTCATTTCTTACTTTTTAAAATAAAATAATAAAAATAACCTGCAGAAATTATTATTAACAAATAAGGAAACAGCCAAATAACTAGGTTAGAACCATTTTTTGCAGGGGTTAGCAATATATCTTTACCATATTCTGCTAATAAAATATTTTCTATTTCTTTATTGGTTAGCCCTTCGGAATTTAACTCTTTAACATAGTTTTTAATTTGCATGGCAAAATCTGATTCAGAATCATAAACAGATTGCGACTCGCAAACCAAGCATCTTAATTTTTTTAAAATATTAATTTCATTATTTTCATCAGCAGAAGCTTTATTGCCTAAAGAAAATAATAAAAATATTATAGGAATAATTTTAAGCATTATCAAAAAAATTCGTTATAGGAACTCTTCTTTCTTTATCAAATGCAAGATTTGATAATTTAGGACCAATTGCTGACTGATATCTTTTATATTCAGAGTTTTTTAATAATTTATAAATTTTTTTAACTAATTCTTCAGCAAAACCTAATTTAACTATTTCTGAAATTGAATTTTGCTTTTCAATTAACAGCTCTAAAATTTGATCTAGAATTTCATATTCAGGTAAATTATCACTATCTTTTTGACCTTCTCTTAATTCTGCGGTTGGTGCTTTTTTGATGATATTTTCAACTATAGGATTTGTTACTTTATTAATAGAAAGATTAGGAATATTTTTATTACGCCATTTACATAATTCGTAAATTTCAGTTTTATATAAATCTTTGATAAGAGAATATGCTCCACACATATCTCCATATAAAGTTGCATAACCAACTGCAGCTTCAGATTTATTGCTAGTTGCAATAACTAAATGGTTAAATTTATTTGATAAAGCCATTAAATATAGCCCTCTTATTCTTGCCTGGATATTTTCTTCACTATTATCTTGAGATTTACCCTTAAAATGAGAGGAAAGATTTTTTAAAACTAACTGATTAACATCATCTATAGCGATATTTATAATATTTTTACATTTTAAATTTTTTATTAATTGATGCGCATCTTCAAAAGATTCATTAGATGTGAATTTTGATGGAAGCATTGCCAAATATACATTTTTAGGCCCTAAAATATCACAAGCAATTGTTG
Source organism: Rickettsiales bacterium (assembly GCA_016780625.1). Classification (GTDB taxonomy): domain Bacteria; phylum Pseudomonadota; class Alphaproteobacteria; order Rickettsiales; family JABIRX01; genus JADHLN01. Next base: position 1,541 of record JADHLN010000031.1, on the reverse strand, counting down.
CTATTAAGGCAGAATCAACTCCTCCTGATAGCCCTATTAATACAGATGATGCATTATTTTTTTCGACATATTCTTTTAAAGCAAAACATAAACTATTGTAAATATTGCTATTTTCACTTAAGACGAGCTCTTCTTCCTTTTTTAATTCATTATCATTAAAGGTAAATTCATCTTCTTCACAGAATTTTAATAATTTAACTAACTCACCTTTTTCATTTAATATAAATGACGAACCATCAAAAATTAAATTATCTTGTGTAGCCACCATATTTATATAGCTTGCAGATATATTATGGGCTGCAGATATATTATGAGTTAACTTTATTCTTTCTTTAATTTTTCCTTTAATATAAGGAGAAGAATTTATTATAATGGCATGATCAAATTTTAAATTTGCAGTTTTTTTTACTAAATTTTTATCCCATAAATCTGCACAAATTAATATTAGATATTTTTTTTTGCTAATAGAAACAATTGAAAAATTTGTACTTGACTCAAAATATCTTTTTTCATCAAACACACCATAATTTGCTAAATTACTTTTTTTAATTATTTGTAAAATTTTTCCATTTTTAGCAATTATTGCTACATTAAATAACTTATTTTCTTCATGTGATAAGCCACCAAAAATTATTGTAGCTTTACCTGTTTTAGAAATTATTTCTTGTTGATTTCTTAAAGTAGTTTTAACAAAGTTTTTATAGAACAACAAATCTTCAGCTGGATATCCAGTAATTGCAGACTCAGGAAAAACGACTATATCTGATTTGATATTTTTATTGTAATATTTTAATATCTTATTTTTATTTTCTGCAAACCTACCTACAGAAAAATTTGCCTGAACAACAGAAATTTGAGACATGTTTTATTAATTTTCTGTTTTGCTTAAAAGCCAAATTGGAGATTTATCAGCTAAGTTTCTTTCAAAAACCCATTTATCATCTATTTCTTCAATTTTCTTTTCATCACCTGAAATTATTTTATTGTTTTTATCAGTTACATAAGAAATTTGCTCAGATATAAATTTGATTTTGATATTAGCTATATTTTCTTTAACTGAGATTGTTTCTATTGATGCTGACTCAATACCTATAAGGTTGATATTAATTTTATTGCCTTGTTTTTTTTGATTTTCATATTCATTTATATATTTTGTAGCTACCTCTTTTTTACATAATTTATTTAAGGCATCTTTTTGACCATTAGCAAATGACTCAATAATTATTTCGAAAGCTTTTTCTGTGTTTTTTAGAAACTTACTACTGCTAAATTTTGCATCTTTAGCAATTATTTTTTTGATATTTGTTAAATTTATTTTGCTTAATTTATCTTCAATTAGTTGATCTGCAAGATTATGTTCATCTTCAATTTCTTCTGATTTATCTTCATCATCTTCTGAAACAGGATGCAAATTAATAACTTTACCTTTTACCTCTTCAGAATTATTATCTTCTGCACCAAGAGTATTATAGAGCCTATAAGCAATAACAGCTGCTATAATGGCAAAAATAATTATATCGATCATGTTATTCTTTACTAAA
>JADHLN010000030.1 GCA_016780625.1 Rickettsiales bacterium | reverse complement strand
TATATGAATGTGTTTTATGTGCTTGTTGCTCTACATCATGCCCTAGCTATTGGTGGAATGGTGATAAATATTTAGGTCCTGCAGTTTTACTGCAAGCCTATAGATTTATTGCAGATAGTAGAGATCAAGAAACAGGCAAGAGATTAGATGATTTAAATGATTCTTTTAAATTATATCGTTGTCATACAATTATGAATTGTACAAGAACTTGTCCTAAAGGATTAAATCCTGCTAAGGCAATTTCTGCAATTAAATCATTATTAGTTGATAAGCAAGGTATATAAAATATGGTGGTTTTTTTGCAAATAGTTGGTGGATTGTTACTACTATTTCTAGGTGGTGAAGCTCTTGTGCGCGCCTCTGTTAAAATTGCAAAAGAATATAAGATTTCTAAGTTGATAATTGGTGTTACTATTGTAGCTTTTGGAACATCTAGTCCTGAATTATTAATTACTTTACAGGCAGCGCTTAAAGAATCATATGATATAGCTCTGGGTAATGTTATTGGTAGTAATATAGCAAATAGCTTTTTAGTTCTTGGTCTTGCTGCAATATTATGTCCTATAAATGTGCAAAAGGAATTAGTTAAATTTGATTTTCACTATATGTTAATTGCATCTTTAATATTATTTTTATTTGTGATGACTGGTGTTATCAGCAGAGTTGAGGGTGCTATTTTAATAGCAATCTTATTTGTTTATACATTATCAACACTTAAGAGACATAAAAATAATAATTCAGATTCATTAGCACAGCAAGTTGCAGAGGTTGAAGAGCAGTGTTTTTTTGAAGTTACAAAAAATATTGCCTTTATCATGTTATTAATAAGTGTGGTATTTTTAACATTAGGAGCAAATATATTAGTAAATGGGGCAAGTGATTTAGCCAGGTTATTTGGTGTTAGCGAAGCTGCAATTGCGGTTACAATTGTTGCTATTGGTGGATCTGCTCCTGAATTAGCAACTTCTGTTATTGCTGCATATAGAAAACACTCTGATATTGCAGTAGCTAATGTAGTTGGAAGTAATATATTTAATATATTAGGTGTAATGGGAGTGAGCAGTATAGTTACTCCTGTGGTAACAAGGTCAAGCTTATCATTTTTTGATATATGGGTTATGTTGTTCTCGGCAATGTTATTATATAGTTTTGTTAGAAAAAAATATATAATTAGCAGAATAAACGGAATAATATTATGTGTGTTTTATGCGCTCTATATAATTTGGCAATTTGCAATTTAATTTGATATGCTTTCAAATATTTTAAATAAGAAATATAATTTTGATTTCTTTTCCTCTTATAAATATTTTATTATTTCTTCAATTATATTATCTGTCATTTCTGTTATTTTGATCTTTGCTAAGGGTGTTAATAAAGGTATTGATTTTGCTGGTGGAATATTAATTGAGATAAGAAGTGAAGAGCAGATTTCATTGGAAAATTTAAGAAATATTTTAGATGAAATTAATATTGGTGAAGTATCATTACAAAATATAGGAGATGATAATGATGTTATGATTAGAGTGGGAGGACAAGATGTTGATGAAAAAATCCAGATGAAAAAAATATCCCTTATTAAGGAAGTTATAAGTGAAAATTTTGATAAAATTGAATATAGAAGGGTTGATTTTGTAGGGCCAATAATTGGAAAAGAGCTAATAAAATCTAGTGTTATAGCTTTGTTTTGTTCTTTTATAGCTATTTTATTATATATTTGGATTAGATTTAATTATCGTTTTGGTTTTGGTGCGTTACTTGCTTTGGTTCATGATGTGCTTCTAACATTTGGTTTGCTTATTATTTTACAGCTAGAATTTAATTTAACTGCCATTGCAGCTCTATTAACAATAATTGGTTATTCTATTAATGATTCTGTAGTTATTTTTGATAGAATAAGAGAAAATTCTCAGAAATATCGCAGTTTGTCACAAAATAAAATCATCACTAAAAGTTTAAATGAAACGTTAAATAGAACGATATTAACTGCATTAACTACAATAATAGCCTTATTATCTTTAGTTTTATTAGGAGGAGAGGTTCTTAAAACATTTAGTATTGCCGTTTTATTTGGTGTTTTTGTTGGTACATATTCTTCAATTTTTATAGCAACTTCAACTATATTAACTAAAAGTAAGATTTAGTTTTTCTTTCTAAATATCTTTATTGACTTGATTTTAAGTGATTGTTAAGCTAGCACAAAAATTTTATATGAAAATATATCATAATCCACGTTGCTCAAAATCTAGAGAGGCTCTTAAATATTTGCAAAGTCAAAATTTAGCATTTGAAATTATTGATTATATGCATGAAAAAATTTCAAAAGAGGAGTTACTAAATATTATTGATTTATTAGGAATATTGCCTCGAGAATTATTAAGAAAAAATGAGGAGATATATAAAGAATATAATCTTTCTTCTCCTGATTTATCAGATGATGAAATAATAGAATTTATGTTAAAATATCATAAATTAATTGAAAGGCCTATTATTATAACTGATAATAAAGCATGTATTGCGAGGCCATTAGATAAATTAAAGGAAATGTTAAATGACTAATATTAATAAGGATCAAATTGTAAAAATTGCTAATCTTGCCCGTATTAGGGTTAGTGAAGAAGAATCTTTACAATATGCAGATGATTTATCAGATATAATTTCATGGGTAGAAAGTTTAAATAAATTAGATACTGAATCAGTTAAGCCAATGATGTCCGTTGAGTCTGATTTAATTATGCGAGATGATGATTCTGATGATAATGATTATTCAAGTGATGTTTTAAAAAATTCTCCTGATCAAAAACTTAATTTCTATGTTGTACCAAAATTTGTAGGTTAAGATGACTGAAATAACTAAATTAAAAATTTCTGAATTAATCCAAGCTTTAAAAACAAAGAAAATTTCATCATCAGAGATAACACAAGCTTATCTTGACAGAATCAAAAAATATGACGAGCAACTTAACTCTTACATTTTGCTTTGTGAGGAGCAAGCTTTAAAAGCCGCGAACTTATCTGATGAAAATTATAAAAATAATATTGCAAGAAATTTAGAGGGAATTCCCCTTGGAATTAAAGATCTATTTTGTACTAAAAATATCAAAACTACAGCTTGCTCTCACATATTAGATGGTTTTACACCACCTTATGAATCAACGGTTACTAATAATTTATGGAATGATGGTGCTTTGCTTTTGGGCAAGTTAAATATGGATGAATTTGCTATGGGTTCAACAAATTTAAATAGTTATAAGGGTAAGGTTATAAACCCAATTAAAAAATCAAATTCAGACGAAGAATTAGTTCCAGGAGGTTCTTCTGGTGGAAGTGCGTCTGCATTAGCTGCTGATTTTTGTGCAGCATCACTTGGAAGTGACACTGGAGGATCAGTGCGCCAACCTGCTGCATTTTGTGGTGTTGTAGGAATAAAGCCAACTTATGGTAGATGTTCAAGATATGGTATGATTGCATATGCTAGCTCATTAGATCAAGCTGGGATTTTTGCAAGAGATGTCCAAGATGCTGGTATAGTGCTAAATTCAATATCTTCTTATGATGAAAAAGATTCTACATCATATAAGCAAAAATCAGAAGATTTCCTGCAAGATTTAAATAAAGGAATAAAGGGCATGAAGATTGGCTTACCCAAGGAATATGAAATGGAGGGTATGAATCCTGATATTAAAAAAAACATTGAAGAATCAGTTAAAAAACTAGAAGGATTAGGAGCAGAAATAATTGAAGTTTCTTTACCTCATACGCATTATGGAGCTCCTACATATTATATATTAAGCACTGCTGAAGCATCTTCAAACCTAGCAAGATATGACGGGGTTAGATATGGATTGCGCGTTAGTGATAAAGGTGATTCATTAGAAGATTTATATAAAAATACTAGAGCTTCTGGTTTTGGTAATGAAGTAAAAAGAAGAATAATGCTTGGTACATATGTATTATCTTCAGGCTATTATGATGCTTATTATCGTAAAGCTCAAAAAGTTAGAAGGTTAATTGCCAATGATTTTGCTAATGTTTTTAATAGAGTTGATGCAATTATAACTCCAACCACACCAAATACAGCATTTGGAAATCAACAAAAATTATCAAATGTTGAAACCTACTATAATGATATATTTACTGTTCCAGTTAATTTAGCAGGATTACCTGCTATTTCTATACCAGTTGGAGTAGATAGCAATAATCTACCTGTAGGTGTGCAATTTATAACTCCAAAATTTAGTGAAGCTAAAATGCTAAGAATAGCAAAGTCATTAGAAGATGAGATAGGATTTGATCGTTATAAATTAAATTTTAGATTTTAATATGGCTATTTTTGAAACTGCGAAAAATAAATATGAGATTGTTATTGGGCTTGAGATTCATGCCCAAATAAATACAAAATCTAAGCTTTTTTCTAATTCAAATACCAAATTTGGTGCAGAGCCTAATAGTCAGGTATCATATGTTGATGCTGCAATGCCTGGAATGTTGCCTGTTTTAAATAGAGAGGCAATTTTTAAAGCTGCTCAAACAGGATATGCAATTAATGCTAAGGTTAATTCATATTCTATCTTTGACCGTAAAAATTATTTTTATGCAGATTTACCTCAAGGCTATCAAATTTCTCAATTTAGTGATCCTTTGGTTGAAGGTGGTACAATAAAAATTAAAACTAGAGAAGGTGAGGATAAAATTATTAACATAACTAGAATTCATGTTGAACAAGATGCGGGTAAATCAATTCATGATCAAAGCCCTGATTCAAGTTTTGTTGATTTGAATAGAAGTGGAGTACCATTGATGGAGTTAGTAACAGAACCTGAAATATCAAGTGCCTTTGAAGCTGCAGATTTTGTTAAAAAATATCGTAATATTCTTAGATATATTAATTCTTGTGATGCTGATATGGAAAAAGGTCATTTGCGTTGTGATGCAAATGTTAGTTTAAAATTATTAGGTAGCAAAGAGCTAGGAACTAGATGTGAAATTAAAAATTTAAATTCTACTAAAAATATTCAGTTAGCTATTGATTATGAAGTAGCAAGACAAGCTGAAATATTAGATAATGGTGGTGAGATAAGACAGCAAACTCGTTTATTTGATGTGGTTACCTTAGAAACTAAAACAATGCGTGATAAGGAGGATGCTCATGATTATAGATATTTTCCTGATCCTGATTTATTGCCAGTTAATTTAGATAAAGAATTCTTACAAAAAGCAAAAGATTCATTGCCAATATTACCAGATGCTAAAAAAGCAAAATATATTGAATCAGGAATATCAGAATATGATGCTGATGTAATTATTGCTGATAAAAATGTTACTGAATATTTTGATCAAATATTTATGAAATGTGATATTAAGCTTGCTGTAAATTGGTTAACATCTGAATTATTTGGCAGGTTAAAAAAAGAGAATATTGAAATTAGTGATTCCCCAGTAACTGCTTCTAATTTACTGGGATTAATTAAAGAGATTGAGGCAAAAAATATTTCAGGAAAAATAGCTAAAGAAGTTTTGGATAAAATGTTTATATCAGGTGATGAAGCTTCTCTAATTATTGAAAGAGATGGATTAAAGCAAATTGCTGATGATGGTCTTATTTTAAAGATAATAGAGCAAATAATAAGTGAAAATCAAGATAAGGTTGCTGAATATAATGCAGGAAAAGAAAAATTATTTGGCTTTTTTGTAGGACAAGTAATGAAATTATCTAAAGGTAAGGCTTCACCTCAATTAGTTAATCAATTATTGCAAGAAAAACTAAAAAAATAGAAAAATCTAAGCTGGTTTTCTCACCGGATCTGTAAAATCATGGCTTTTTTGTCTGAAGAGATGCAAGTAAATTATTGTGCTTTCTAGGATTCTTTGGACGTAATTTCTGGTTTCCTGATAGGATATTTTTTCAATCCAATCTATTATTTTATGGCGATCTATTTCTTTTCTAGGGTCACCATTTTCATTAAGCCATCTTTTGATATTTTTTGGACCTGCATTATAAGAGGCAATTGCTAAAATATTAGAATCCTCAAATTTGTTTAATAGTAATTTGATGTAACCAGAACCAAGTTCTATATTATATTTAGCATTATTTTTTAGTTTAACTTTACTATATGGTTTTTTAAGTCTTTTGGCCATATCTTTAGCCGTTGCTGGCATTAATTGCATGAAGCCTACAGCACCAGCATGACTAATTGCTGATACATTAAAGCCACTCTCTTGTTTAATAATTGACATTATTAAGGCATTTTCTTTTATATTATTGCTAGCAGGTAAGTTATTTAAAAAAGGGTAGTTTGCCAAGCTGTTAACATTAAAGCGCATAGCTACCCGAGAAATTTTATTAATTAATTGAGTGTTGTTAGTATAATTGCTTAGTTCAATTATTAGTTTAATTTTTTCAGGATCATTACTGTTTTTTATGGCATGAGTAAAGAAAATTTCTGCTTCTTTTATGTGGTTATTAGCAGCAAAATATAGCGCTATTTTTGCTAGTTCATTATTATTTAAAAAGTTTTTTAATTCCTCTATGTTATATTTAGGTGTTTTAGGTAATGAAATCATTATTTCTTTATCTAATTCTAAAACAGCCATTTGGCCGTAATAGGTAGTATTATAATTGCTTGCTATTTCATACCATATTTTGGCATTATCATATTGTTTTGCTTCTTGATATGATCTTGCTAACCAATATGCGCTTCTGGATAAGCTAATTGCGTAGCTTACAGAATTGTACATTTTTTTGAAATGTTTTATGGCAATTTGAGGTTGGTTTAAAAAACGTAAGCTAATCCAACCAGAGTACCATTCTAATTCTGATAATTCGTAATTATGAGATGTAATATTATGATTTTTAACTATTTTATAAGCAACTTCATAACGTTTTTGTTTTAGAAGATATCTGCTATTTCTTATTCGGATTTGTGCCCATCTTTTATTATCAGTTTCTTTTTTTAAATTAAGTATTAAGGGGGTTATTTTGCTATCTTTGTTTCTTTTTTCATAATACCTTGCTAAATCATAGTATAGATCTGGTTTCTTAAGAAGTTGTTTATTTATTTTATTTAATCTGTCTGCTTTATAAAGGTTTCTTTTTAAAGCAATTCTTGCTTTAAAATAATTTTTATAGTCGCTTGATATATAAGGAAATAGTTTTTTAGCATTCTTAAAGTTAGATTCTGATATAAGATTTCCTATTTTTTTATGTAAATCAGCTTTAGGGATATCTTTGATAATTCTGGTTAGTTCTTTTTTACTAATAGTGAAGTTGAAATGAGGTGACATAAAATATTCATTGCTAACTCTTAAAATATTATCATTAATTTCAAGGATATTTTGCTCACTTACCGCTTTTTTATATAGTTTATAGCCAAAATATGAGGTTGGTTTTTTATCAGCAAAAAAATTAAGTACTTCTGAATTGTTATTTTTTCTAGAGAGTAATTTTTCAGTGTTTAGCTTTAGTTTATATTGGTTTGGATAATAATTTTTATTAATGAGAAAATGATTGGCAATATCGTATTTTAAGGCTGTCCCTTTATTTAATATATACCATATAGCTAAATTTTCTATAGTGTTATCAGCACATAATTTTGCTTTATTATAGGATGAGCTATATTCTCTTTTTTTATGAGTTTTAAAAAAATCTTTAGAGCAGTTTAGGCTTTCATTGCTAATTAATTGGTTGATGTTTTTTTCTGCATAACTAAGGTTGCAGTAAAAAATAATGGTAAATATCAATATTTTTCTCATAGTGAGTATATATATTATAAGAGACTGATTAGCAAATATAATATTAATTTAATAATTAGATTTATAATTATTAAAGATATTTTATAAAATTACTTAATTATTTTAGTTTTTAATATGATTTATGTTCATAATCTTGACCCTATATTATTTGATTTAGGTTTTTTAGCCATTAGATGGTATTCTTTGGCTTATATTTTTGGAATAATTCTAGGAGCAATTTATGGTTTATATTTGGAAAAGAAATATTCTCTTGGTATCACTGATAAAAAGGATCTAGAAGATTTATCTTTTTTTGTAATTATTGGTATTATTTTAGGAGGTAGGTTAGGTTATGTATTATTCTATAATTTTTCGTATTACATAAATAATATATATGAAATTTTTTATATCTGGCAAGGTGGTATGTCTTTTCATGGTGGCTTGGTAGGATTTACTTTTTCTATATTAATTTATAGTAGAAAAAAGCAAAAATCATTTTTGCGTTATATGGATTTGATGGCAGCTATTGTTCCTATTGGTCTTTTTTTGGGAAGAACTGCTAATTTTATTAATGCTGAATTATATGGTAAAGCAACCTCTGGTGAATGGGGAGTTATTTTTCCTAATGCAGGATATTTTCCGCGTCACCCAAGTCAATTATATGAAGCTTTTTTAGAAGGATTATTATGTTTTATAGTGATATATTTTCTTTTCGGAAATAAAAAATTTAGAAAAAAACCTGGTTTTATGGCTGGGATATTTTTAATAATTTATGGTTTAGCAAGAATATTTGTTGAGAATTTTAGAGTTCCTGATCTGCAGTTAGGATATTTATTTGATTTTATAACTATGGGACAGATATTATCTATACCGATGATTATATTAGGTGTTTATTTAGTTGGTGTTAAATGTCCAAAAAAGAATTAATAAAAAAAATTAAAGCAGAAATTAAGCAAAATGAAGGAATTTCTGTATCTAAATTCATGGAACTAGCCTTATTTGATCAGGATAATGGTTATTATGTTAGTGAAAGAATATTTGGAGAAAAAGGTGATTTTATAACCTCTCCTGAGATTAGCCAAATATTTTCAGAGATAATAGCAGTATTTATTCATTATAAATGGCAGGAAGAAAAAAATGGAGGTAAATTACAATTAATTGAGTTAGGGCCAGGAAGAGGGGTGATGATGCATGATATATTAAGAAGTTTACGCTCTCTTGGTGATTTATATAATAATATTGAAGTGATATTATATGAGAAAAGTGATCAATTAAGAAAGATCCAATTAGCTAAATTAGCAGAATTTAATAATATTAATATTAGCCATATTTCGGATTTGAATGAAGTTGCAAAAAAAAATTCATTTATATTAGCTAATGAATTTTTTGATGCATTACCAATTAATCAATATGAGTATTGTAAAAATAAGTGGTTTGAAAGGATAGTTGATTTAAAGAATGAAGATTTTGTTTTTTCATTATCTAAAAATGAAGCTAAATTCTTAAAAGCAAATATTCAAAATAAAGAAGGAGATATTTTTGAAAAATCTGATGCTAGTTTGCTGATTATGGAACAGCTTGCAAAATTTATTAAAACAACAAATTCTAAAGCATTAATTATTGATTATGGTTATGTAAAAAAATCATATGGTGATAGTTTGCAAGCTATGAAAAACCATAAATATATAGATGTTTTTGCTGATATTGGCTCTTCTGATATTACGGCTCATGTTGATTTCGAAATATTAGCTGCTCTTGCTTTAAAACATAATAATAAAGCTTTAATTACAACTCAAAGAGAGTTTTTTGAGCAATTAGGTTTCAGGGCAAGAAATAATATTTTAAAGCAAAATGCTAATGAAATTCAGAAGGAAAAATTAGATTATGCTGAAAAGAAAATTTTAGATGAAGCTGAAATGGGAGATTTATTTAAGGTTTTGTATGTTGAATCTTGAATTTACTCAACATCAGACCAGATTCTTTTCTTAGCAATATAAAAAAGAATTGTAAAAGCAATTAAAAATAAAATTACTTTAATACCCATTCTGTTTCTTGCTTCCATTTCTGGCTCTGCCGTCCATTGTAAGAAATTAACTAAATCTACAGACATTTGATCTATTGTTGCATTGGTGTTGTCTGCATATTCAACCAATCCATCTGATAATGGTGATGGCATAGCAATTTGCTTACCTGGATAGTATATATTGTAATACATCCCATCACCAAGATTTAGGTTCTCTGGTGGATTGCGATATCCATTTAATAATGAGTAAAGATAATTTGCACCATCTGGTCTTGCTTTAACTATTAATGATAAATCAGGGGGGTAAGCTCCACCATTTGCTGCTCTTGCAGCATTTTCATTAGGATAGGGCATTGGGAATTTATCTGATGCTCTTCCTGCTCTTTCATACATATCGCCAGATTCATCAGGACCATCTGTTATTTGATAAGTTGCTGCTAAAGATTTTATTTCTGCTTCATTAAAACCAATTTCAGCTAAATTTCTAAAGTAAACTCTTTTTAGAGAATGGCATGATGCGCAAACTTCTTTGTAAACCTGAAATCCTCTTTGCGCAGATCTTTTATCAATTGATCCTTTAACTCCTTCAAATTGCCAGATTCTTTTAATTAATGCTTCTGCATCTCCTGCAGCAAAAACATTATTTGAAGTTAAAAGTAATAATAATGATATTTTTAAAAATTTAGTAAGCATAATAATTATTGATGTTTCGCTTTATAATTTTCGTCAATTGATTTTGGTAATGCTATTGGTTTTTCATATTTGTTAATCAAAGGTAGAATAGCCAGGAAATAAGCAAAATAATATAAAGTTGATATTCTTGATGCTATGACGTAAATTCCTTCGGCAGGTTTTGCTCCTAAATAACCAAGCAATACTACATTTAAAATAAATAAAACGTAGAACCATTTAAAGATTGGTCTGTAATAACCGCTATGTGTTTTTGATTTATCTAACCATGGTAATAAGAATAGAATAGCAATTGCTCCAAACATTGCAATTACTCCACCTAATTTATCAGGAACAGCTCTTAAAATTGCATAAAAAGGTAGAAAATACCATTCAGGTACAATATGAGCTGGAGTAACTAATGGATTAGCTGGTATGTAATTATCTGGATGACCTAAAGCATTAGGTTTAAAAAAGACAAAATACATAAAAATTACTAAAAATACACCTAAGCCAAAAAGGTCTTTAATTGTGTAATAAGGGTGAAAAGGTATGGTGTCTTTTTCAGTTTTAATTTCAACTCCTGTAGGGTTACTAGAACCTGGGATATGAAGAGCAATAATATGTAATATAACTATTCCGACAATGATAAAAGGTAAAAGATAATGTAAGGCAAAAAATCTGTTTAATGTTGGATTATCAACAGAATAACCACCCCACAACCAAGTAACAATTGAATCACCAATTAATGGAATTGCAGAAAAAAGATTAGTTATCACAGTTGCTCCCCAGAAGCTCATTTGTCCCCAAGGTAAAACATAGCCCATAAATGCA
>JADHLN010000029.1 GCA_016780625.1 Rickettsiales bacterium | reverse complement strand
AGCTTCTCTGAACCATAATGCTTCAATATCGCTGCTGTTAATGTAGTCTTACCATGGTCTACGTGACCTATAGTTCCTACATTTAAATGTACTTTTCCTCTTTCAAATACTTCTTTAGACATAATTACACCATTAAAAAAATTATAACATATTTAAGCAATCTTTGCTTTTATTTCATCTGCAACTTGCTGTGGAACTTGCTCGTAATGAGCAAACTGCATAGTAAATTGCGCTCTTCCTTGAGACATAGACCTCAATTCATTAACATATCCAAACATAGATGCAAGTGGAACATGAGAATTTACAACTTGAGCATTTCCTCTAGGCTCCATTCCATTAACCTGCCCTCTTCTTGAGTTAAGGTCACCTATTATATCACCCATATATTCTTCTGGAGTTATAATTTCAACTTTCATTATTGGCTCAAGCAATACAGGCTTTGCATTTGTCATAGCCTCTCTGAATGCTGCCTTAGTAGCAATCTCAAAAGCAAGAACAGATGAGTCAACATCATGATAAGCTCCATCTAGTAATGTAGTTTTTATATCTACAACTGGATAACCAGCTACAACACCAGCATTACAGCTCTGTTCCAGACCTTTTACCACTCCTGGAATATATTCTTTAGGTACGTTACCACCAACAATTTTACTTTCAAAGTTAAAACCTTCTCCTTTTTCATTTGTTTCAAATAGAATTTTCACTCTTGCAAATTGACCAGCACCACCTGTTTGTTTTTTGTGGGTATAGTCAACTTCATATGTAGTTGTTATAGTTTCTCTATAAGCAACTTGTGGAGCACCAATATTAGCATCTACTTTAAATTCTCTTTTCAATCTATCTATAATAATTTCTAAATGTAACTCACCCATCCCCTTAAGAATTGTTTGCCCATTTTCTTCATCTGATGATATTCTTAGTGAAGGATCCTCAGAAGCAAGCCTTGATAGAGCCAGACCCATTTTTTCTTGATCACCTGTTGATTTTGGCTCAACTGCCACCTCAATTACTGGATCAGGAAACTCCATTCTTTCTAATATAATTGGTAAATCTTGTTTACATAATGTATCACCAGTTGTTGTATTTTTTAATCCAGCAAGAGCAATTATGTCTCCCGCTTTTGCTTCTTTGATATCTTCACGATGGTTTGAATGCATTAAAAGCATTCTTCCTATTCTTTCTTTTTGTGATTTAACAGGGTTATATATTGTATCACCGGCTTTTAATACACCAGAATATATTCTTACAAAACTTAAGGACCCTACAAATGGATCCGTCATTATTTTAAATGCAAGAGCTGATAATGGCTCGTTTTCATCTGCCTTACGAACTAATTTCTTCTCTTCATCTCTTACATCAACACCTTCAACTTGACCAATATCAAGAGGAGATGGCAAATAATCTACCACTGCATCTAGTAATGTTTGAACACCTTTATTTTTAAAGGCCGAACCACATAATACTGGAACAAAAGCTTTATTTATAACACCCTTTCTTATTGCAGATTTTAGCTCTTCATTTGTAATTTCTTCACCTGAAAGATATTTTTCAAGCAATTTATCATCTTGTTCAACTGCAGTCTCAACTAATTTTTCACGATATTCAAGAGCTTTATCTTTCATATCAGCTGATATTTCTTGATACTCAAATTCTGCACCAAGAGTTTCAGCCTTCCAAATAATTTGCTGCATATTAATAAGATCTACTAACCCTACAAATTCTTCACCTGAGCCTATTGGTAATTGTAATACAAGTGGGTTAGCACCCAACCTATCAACAATCATATCAACACATCTGTAGAAGTTAGCCCCAGTTCTATCCATTTTATTAACAAAACAGATTCTTGGAACCTCATATTTATCTGCTTGACGCCATACTGTTTCAGATTGAGGCTCAACACCTGCAACACCATCAAATACTGCAACAGCTCCATCTAAAACTCTCAAAGATCTTTCTACTTCAATTGTAAAATCAACGTGACCAGGTGTGTCGATGATATTAATTCTGTTACCATTCCAGAAGCATGTTGTTGCGGCCGAAGTAATAGTAATACCTCTTTCTTGCTCTTGCTCCATCCAATCCATTGTTGCAGCTCCATCATGAACTTCACCAATTTTATGAGATTTACCAGTGTAATATAAAATTCTTTCTGTTGTTGTAGTTTTACCGGCATCAATGTGAGCCATGATTCCGATATTTCTATATTTATTTAAATTATATTTGAAAGACATATTTTATACTTTTAAACTAATTACCATCTATAATGAGAAAACGCTCTGTTAGCTTCAGCCATTTTATGCGTATTTTCACGAGTTTTTAAAGAAGCACCCCTTCCATTTGCAATGTCCATTATTTCAGATGCAAGCTTTTGAACAGATGTTCTTTCATTTCTTTTATTTATAGCTGCAAGAATCCATCTTATCGCTAATGCTCTTGCTCTATTTGGCTTCACATCAACAGGAACTTGATATGTTGCTCCACCTACACGCCTAGATTTAACTTCTATTTTTGGCTCCACTTCACTAACAGCCTCTTCAAATACTGTAATAGCAGGTTTCTTTAGCTTTTCTTCAACTATAAGAAATGCCTTATAAACAATAGATCTTGCGGTTGACTTCTTACCATCTTTCATAAGATTATTGATAAACTTTGCCACAAGAATGCTTTTATATCTTGGATCAGGAAGTATCTCTCTTTTAACTGCTGAATGACGTCTTGACATATTTTATATTATTTTGGTTTTTTAACTCCGTAGCGAGATCTTGATTTTTTTCTATCTTGCACTCCTTGAGTATCAAGAGAACCTCTTACTACCTTATATCTTACACCTGGTAAGTCTTTTACTCTACCGCCCCTTATTAAAACAACTGAGTGCTCTTGCAAATTATGACCTTCACCAGGTATATATGCAATTACTTCATATTTATTAGTAAGCCTAACACGACATACTTTTCTAAGAGCTGAATTTGGCTTTTTTGGTGTTGTTGTATAAACCCTTACACACACACCTCTTTTTTGTGAGCAGCGTGATAAAGCCGGAGAATTTGTTTTGTTCGAAGAAGCCTTTCTTGGCTTCCTAACTAATTGATTAATAGTTGGCATATTTTATTATTAATTTACTGAAATATCGCACAAAAATATACGGTTTATAAGTTTCGTCAAGAAATTTATTTAATTATTCTTCAAGAGGCTCAAACTCAACTAATAACTGTTCAGTCTGAACATTATCACCTATTTTAACATTTATAGATTTTACTTTTAGCTCAGCCTCAGCAACTAGAGCATTTTCCATTTTCATTGCTTCAATAGTAACTAACTCTGTTCCTGGCTTTACAATATCAGACTCAGCCACCTTTATATCAACAACCTTACCAGATATTGGAGCTACAAGGTTTAACTTATTATCCTCATCTGTCTTTTCAGGCATATATTTCATTAACTCAGCAACTCGAGGAGAAACTACCAATAGCTTCAAAAAGCCACCCAAATAATTGAAATTATAAAAATTATTATTTGCATCCTTAGTAAATCTTACACTAACTTCACTACCATTAATGGTTACTTTAAATAAAGTTTGACCAATATGCCATGTCACATTAGATATTTTTACTTTTTCACCTTGGGAATATATTATAAAACTTGAATCAGTTTCCTGATTTACTTCTATGTTATATATTTGCTCATTACATAAAACAGCCCATCTAGTATTAACTTCTTTTTCCCTTCCCTCAAGATGGTCAGATATTTCCGATAATCTTTTTGCTTCAAGCCACCTTATTATTGCAGCTATATATATAACATGAGCATAATCTGAATATTCCAGCTGCTCAGTTTTATAACCATCAGGATATTCCTCACTTATATAATTTGTTGATAAATCACCAGATGCAAACCTCTCACTCTTAAAAATAGACTCTAAAAAACCAATATTATTGGAGACACCCTCAATTACATATTCACCGAGTGATTTCTGCATATGTGAAATAGCTTCAGAACGCGCTGAACCATATGTTATTAATTTAGAAACCATTGGGTCATAAAACATGCTAACTTCGCCACCTTCATAAACCCCCTTATCAACTCTAACATTAGCACTAGTTTCTGGCTCTTGATATTTATTTATCCTGCCACTAGAAGGCATAAACCCCCTATCAGGATCTTCGGCATATATTCGTGATTCAATAGCCCATCCATTAAGCTTAATATCTTCTTGCTTGAACCCTAACTTCTTAGAGTCAGCTATATTTATCATTTGCTCAACCAAATCAAGTCCTGTAATATATTCTGTAACAGGATGCTCAACTTGAAGCCTGGTATTCATCTCTAAAAAATAAAAATTTTGCTCTTTATCCATTATATATTCAACTGTACCAGCTGAATAATAACCAACTTTCTTAGCAAGAGATGCTGTTTGTTTGTACATTTTCTCTCTTATTTCATTAGTAAGAAAAGGGCTAGGAGCTTCTTCAATAACTTTTTGATTATATCTTTGAATAGAACATTCTCTTTCTCCTAAACATACAATATTACCATGCTTATCTGCTAAGAGCTGAATTTCAATATGGCGCGGCTTTTCGATAAATTTCTCGATAAATATCCTATCATCCCCAAAGCTATTTTTAGCTTCATTTTTAGCAGAAATAAAAGCCTTATCTACATCTTTTATATCATGAACTATACGCATCCCTCTTCCACCTCCACCTGCAGCTGCCTTTATCATAACAGGAAAACCAATAGATTTAGAAATTTTTTCCGCTTCTTTGCTTGTTTTTATCTCACCCATATAACCCGGAACCGTACTTACCTTTGCGTTAATAGCAATTTTTTTAGAAGTAATTTTATCACCCATTGACTCAATTGCTTTAACCCCAGGACCTACGAAGGTTACACCAAGAGCCTCTAACTGCTTTGCAAATGATGAGTTTTCAGATAAAAAACCATAACCAGGATGCACAGCGTCCGAGCCAGACTGCTTAATAACTTCAATGATTTTTTTAACATTTAAATAACTTAAATTTGAAGGAGAAGGACCTATATAATACGCCTCATCTGCCATTTGCACCGCCAATGAATTTGCGTCAGCCTCTGAATATATAGCAACTGATTTAATGCCAAGCTTCTTTGCAGTTTTTATAATTCTTACGGCTATCTCACCACGATTTGCAATTAGTAATTTTTTCATTTTATTTATAATGGTAGGTTATCATGTTTTTTCCAAGGAGTATTCACCTTTTTATTACGAAGAATCTGCAAAGACCTTATAATACGCGATCTAGTTTTTTGCGGTCTAATCACCTCATCAATAAAGCCTCTTTTGGCTGCAACAAAAGGGCTTGCGAATTCTTCTCTATATTCATCTTCATGCTTTTGCATCAAATCTTTATTAGCAGCATCTTTTCTATGAATTATCTCAACAGCACCTTTTGGCCCCATTACGGCAATTTCCGCATTTGCCCAAGCATAGTTTACATCGCCTCTTAAATGCTTAGAATTCATAACAATATAAGCTCCGCCATAGGCCTTTCTTGTAATTACGGTTATTTTGGGAACAGTAGCTTCAGCATAAGCATACAATAATTTTGCACCATGCCTTATTATACCATTATGTTCTTGTGAAGTTCCTGGCAAAAACCCCGGAACATCAACCAGTGACACAATAGGTATATTGAATGCATCGCAAAATCTTATAAATCTTGCCGCCTTAACAGAGGCATTAATATCCAAACATCCTGCTAAATGCATAGGGTTATTTGCTACAAAACCAGTTGTATAACCATCCATCCTTCCAAATGCAGTTATTATATTTTGAGCATAGTCTGACTTTACCTCATAATACTCTTCATGATCTACTATTCTTTTAATAAGCTCATGCATTTGATAAGATTGATTAGGATTATCAGGAACCAAAGTATTTAAAGCGGGATCAATCCTATCAATTGAATCATAATTTTTTACTCTTGGCGAGTCACTTACATTAGAACTTGGCAAGTAATTTACTAATTCTCTAATTTTTAATAATGTATCTATGTCATTATCAAACTTAAAGTCTGAAACACCTGAAACTTTATTATGAACATTAGCTCCACCTAAATCAGCTTGGGTAACTTCTTCATGAGTGACTGTTTTAACCACATCAGGGCCAGTAACAAACATATATGAGTTACTTTCTGACATAAATATAAAATCAGTTAAAGCCGGAGAATATACAGCACCACCGGCGCAAGGACCCATTATAGCTGAAATTTGCGGCACAACTCCTGAAAGATTCACATTTCTTTGAAAAATTTCTCCATAACCACCTAAAGAATCAACGCCTTCTTGTATTCTAGCACCACCTGAATCATTTATACCAATAACAGGAGCGCCTACTTTCATTGCCATATCTAGGATATTACATATTTTTTTTGCATTAGTTTCACTAAGA
The DNA here is from genome assembly GCA_016780625.1 of Rickettsiales bacterium. Lineage (GTDB taxonomy): Bacteria > Pseudomonadota > Alphaproteobacteria > Rickettsiales > JABIRX01 > JADHLN01. The sequence goes on along the minus strand of JADHLN010000029.1, from coordinate 5,545 downwards.
GAACCACCTAAAACTGTAAAATCTTGACTGTAAACAAATACTAGCCTGCCATTTATAGTTCCTTGACCAGTTACCACACCATCACCCGGTATTTTGTTTTTATCTAGATTAAAGTTATTACAACGATGCTCAACATAAAGACCATATTCTTCAAATGATTCTGGGTCTAAAAGAATTTCTAACCTTTCTCTTGCAGTTAACTTACCTTTACTATGTTGTATTTTTATTTTTTCTTCTCCGCCTCCTTGACTTGCTTGCTGTCTTTTTTGCGCTAATTTTGTTACAATCGATTGATCTTTCATGAAGCTAACTTAAAAATTAAACTAATTTTTTATTATAAAATTTCGTGGCTGTCAAACAATCTATATATTGATTAAAAATCAATATGTTAAAAAAATAATAAAAATTTAAAATTAAGCTTTTAAAATTAAATTTTTGCAATAGGATAAAAATTCTAAGTCATTGATTTTTTAAATGAAATTTAAAAGTAGTTACAGTAAAAATATTGAAAACCAAATTAGTTATCTTAAAAAAAATATAGGTCAAGATAATGCAAAAGAAGATTTAAGAAGATTTGCGCACCATTTAAGAAATTATGAATATAGCGGTGAATTTGAAAACTCTCAATCCAAACTTCTTGTTAAAGCAGAGATAATTAAAACTATATTTATGCTTTGCACTAATAGCGCAGATGATAAAAACATCAATAATATTGAAAAGCTTTTACATCATACATTTGAACTTAATTTCAAACTAAATAACTACAACTTATCTAGCAAAGAAAAAACCTTGCTTTTTATGAATGAAATACATGGTTTAGACTTAGATAATCAATTTTTAATTTTAGTTGTAAAAACAAAAGAGAACGACTTTACTCTTGTAATAGAGAAGTTTTTTGAAGGTGTTACCGAACAAGGAACAAAATTTCTAGCTCAATTATTATTAAAAATACATGAACAAACATATTCTTATCAAGAAATATTCAGTCTTTTTAATGCAAGCCTCAAATATATTAAAGATTGCCCTATAAAGGTTCATTTTCTTAATAAAAACCAAAGCTCTAGTAAATTAGCTGGCTTTGTAGATATTAACCGTAATTCAAACATTAGAATCTATAATTTTTTCAGTGGCAATGTTGCAGTTGGATATAGCAAATTATACGAAACACCAAAAAGAGTTTCTAACTTTTATAGCTTAAATATTGTTTTTGCTATTTCATATATACTAGCTAAAAAAAATCTGAGCGTTAATTTGGATGATAAAAAAATCTCTGAATCAGAGACAGATATTAGTACTGACAAGATTTTTTCACAAAATGTGGAAAAAATAATAGAATTTACTATCAGCCGCTTAGCTGAAACTGATAAATACGTAATTGGAAGCCTAGATAGAAAATTTAACCTTAATAAAAAAGTTAGAGAATTCCCAGCAGAAGTAAAACAAATTAACATAAATGAATTAGATGAGAGCGGCTTGATAGGACTTAAAAAACTTATCAAAAAGAGAATTCACAAAGTATGCAAATTAAGAAAACTTACAAGTAATTTAGCTGGTGAAAAATTTGAAGATTTCATTGATAAGAATTATAAATTCATACCTCAAATAGTATTAGATCAATCAAGAATTGTAAGAGCTAAAGAATTTTACAAAAAAGCTATAATAGCCCGCAACAAAAAGAATTTTATACTTGCTAACAAATTATTTGATGAGGCAATTAAGTCTGATTCTAGATTCAAGGAGGCATTTTTTGAAAGAGCAAAAAATAAATATATCCAAGAAGATTTTGAAGCTGCAATAGATGATCTTACTAGAGCAATCGAGCTAGACCAAGGCTATGAGGATGCATTTCATATGAGAGGCTTGTGCTATAGTAAAATAAAAAAAATAAAACTTGCTATAAATGACCTTTCACGTCTAGTTACTGACTTAGATGAAGCTGCATAACAATCTATAAAAGCTGGGCAATTAAAATTTGTATAGCCAGTAAAAATCCTAACAAATTATTATTTTTAAAATAATTTTTACATTTTTCTGAATTTTCAAGATTTAATTTTATTAGCTTAATTATTGTTATTAAGCACGTAACAAATAAAGATATAATAATTATTACACTAAAATTTTTTAATAACGAAATTAAAATAAAACCAAAAAAGAATAGTGAATAACATAATATAATTATTTCTTTATTATAGCTTGAAAAAGTTAATGCACTTGATTTTAACCCTAATTTTTTATCATCTAATTTATCTTGGTGGGCATAAATAGTATCATATGCAATCGTCCAAAAAACCGTTGCTATATATAAAATAAACAAAGCCATATCAAATCCAATATTTAATTCAAGAGCTAAAATAAAAATAGAAGAATTAAATACCAAACCTAAAAATAATTGCGGTAAAATAAAAAATCTTTTCGTAAAAGGATAAATTACAATTGGAATAATTAATAAACTTGCGAAGATTATGGTTTTTAACTGAAAAAACAAACTAATTAACAACGCCAAGAGCAGAATAAAACTCAATAATATAATAGCTTCAAATATTTTAACTTCACCGCTAGCTAGCGGCCTAGATTTTGTTCTTGCAACTTTTTTATCATATTGCATATCAATTATATCATTAATAATACAACCAGCTGAGCGCATTAAAAAAGCCTCAAAAGCAAATAAAATAAGCACTAATAAATGATGAGCTTGAAATGAAAATAGCAAATAGGCAAATAAAACTGGTAAGAATAGCAAAATAGTGCCCGAAGGATTTGAGAATCTAATTAATTTTAAATAATTATTTAACTTGCCAATCATCTTTTTAACTGATCTTTTGCAAGCAAACCACCCAGATTCTCACCTCCTAAAATATGCATGTGAAAATGAAAAACTGTTTGATTAGCATCTTTACCATGATTTGTAATTAATCTATAACCTGATTCATCAATATTATATTTTGCGGCTATTTCTTTTGCTTTAAGAAAAAAATATTTAATATATTGAGCATCAGCATTGGCAATAAAATCATCAAAAGAAGTAAATTTTTGCTTTGGCACAAGCAAAATATGAATTTTTGCCGCTTTGCTTATATCATTAAAAGCTAACAGCTTATCATCTTCATAAATAATATCAGCTGGTATATCTTTATTTATAATTTTAGCAAAAATATTATTATCATCATAAATCATGCTAGCTTACCTCTTTATTAAATTTAGCTATATTAGCCATTATATCACCCCCATCTAAAATTGGCCTTCCCATAACTAAATAATTAGCACCTAAATCAAGAGCTTCTTTTGGAGTCATAATTCTTTTTTGGTCATTTGACTTAGAATCTGAAAATCTTATTCCTGGAGTAATAATTTTTAGGTTTAAATTATTTTTATTAACCAATGCTATTTCGTGAGGCGAGCAAACAATACCAGGAATATTAGCTTTTTTAGCAATTCTTGCTAAGGTTAAAACTTGATCTGCAATTTTTTGTCTAGAATTAATTTGCTTGAATATTTTTTGATCAAGAGATGTTAATATTGTAACGGCTAAAATTATTGGTAGTTTATAACCATTTTTTTGTGCTGTTTTTTTAGCTGAATCTTGAGCAAGTTTCATCATTTCATAACCTCCTTGGCTATGAATAGTTAGCATATTTATATCAAGCTTAACTATTTCATTAACTGCTTTAGATACTGTATTTGGAATATCATGAAATTTTAAATCCAAGAATATCTCAACTCCAAGAGAGCGTATTTTTTTAACACCCTCAGCTCCATTTTTTGTAAAAAACTCTAACCCTAACTTAATTGCATAAACTTCATTTTTTAATTTTTTAGCCAAATCAACTGCTTGATTTAAATCTGGTGTATCAAGAGCTATTATTAAATTATTTCTGGCAGAATACATTAAAACCAACCTTTAAAATGGAGGCCGGAGGCAGAATCGAACTGCCGATGGAGGATTTGCAGTCCCCTGCATTACCACTTTGCTACCCGGCCATTAAATTAGATTAGGGAATATAATCTTTTTGCTGCTTTAAAGTCAAGCTTTTGCATATTTAAGATCTATAATCTGCATTTATTTCAATATAACCTTTAGAAAGATCTGATGTGGTTACAATAAATTGCTTAGATTGATTGTTAAGACCAATATCTAGGAAAATTTCAATAAAATTATTTTTCATATAAATAGCTGTAGTTTCATGCTCATTATAAACTGGATTTAACTCACCATTTTTAACAATGTTAGTATTTCCAATTGTCAGAGAAAACTTACTTAAATTAATTTTTTCTTTGGCTTTTCCAACTGCCATTACAATCCTGCCCCAATTAGGATCACTACCATTTAATGCAGTTTTAACTAGAGGCGAATTAGCAATGGACATAGCTATATTTTTAGCAGCAATTTTTGATTCTGCTCCACTAATATATATTTTGCATAATTTAGTTACTCCTTCGCCATCTTTTACTAAATCTTCGCATATATCTTGCATTAAATTTTTGAGATCTTTTTTAAAATCCTGCCAAATTTCAGCATCAGGAGAGTCAGAAATTTGATTATTAGCTGCCCCTGAGGCAAAAATCATTACTGTATCATTAGTAGACATATCGCCATCAATTGTGAAAGCATTAAATGTCTCGTTTATTGCTTCTTTGAAGATTTTATCAAGAATTTCTTTTGGAATTTTTGCATCTGTAAAAAAATAGCTAAGAATTGTTGCTAAATTTGGCGCAGCCATTCCTGCTCCTTTAGCTATAGCTTCAATCTTAATTTTTTTATCTAATATTTTTGTTTCAACTACCCTATATTTTGCAACTGTGTCTGTAGTCATAATAGCTTTGGCAGCATTATCAAGATTATCACTACTTAAGTTTTTTTCTAAATCATCAAAAGAATTTATAATTTTTTCATAAGGTAATTTTTCTCCTATTACACCTGTAGAGGATATAAATATTTGATTTTTTGTAAATTTAAATTTTTTAGCAAGATTTGAGACTATTTCCTCTATTGCCATAATGCCATGCTTGCCTGTAAAACTATTGGCGTTTCCAGAGTTAACTATTAATGCTCTTGGCTGGTTAAATTCCAGATTTTTTTTATCCCAATCAATGGTTGGAGATATAATTGCTGATGTAGAAAAAGCTCCTGCAGCAACAGTTGAGTCAGGCATAATCACTAAAAGCAAATCATCTTTTTCACGATTTTTTATATTAGCATTTGTTGAGGAAAAAAGAAATTTGGACATATTTTTCGAATATTTTTATGGGGCGAGCGACCAGGATCGAACTGGCGACCCACAGAACCACAACCTGTTGCTCTACCAACTGAGCTACACCCGCCACATTATTTAATTGCGTCATAATATTTAAATACTGCATATAATCAAGTCAATAACTTAATTTCTTGCAAAAAATTAAATTTAAATTATGTTTTGCTTCTCATATCATTAATTTGATTAATCTGGCGGGGTAGCTCAGGTGGTTAGAGCAGAGGAATCATAATCCTTGTGTCGGGGGTTCAAGTCCCTCTCCCGCTACCAGATTTAAATTACACAAAAAATAATAA
>JADHLN010000003.1 GCA_016780625.1 Rickettsiales bacterium | reverse complement strand
ACGCAATTAGCGGAAGTAGAAAAAATGAGGGCAGAATTAGAAGCAACTAGAACGCAAGCAGAAATAGCTAAAGCTAAGGCGGCAGCAGTAGTAGAAGCTAAAAAGGCAGCAGAAGTAAGAGCTAATGCAGCTCAGGCGGCAGCAGAAGTAGATAGAGAAAAATATCTTGCTAGGAGAGAAGATCAGACTAAAGCAGCAGGTTCAAATGTTAGTAGGGTTAATGATGCTCGTAATATATGGAGTAATGATTATGGTCGTACATATTGGAGGGATTACAATCCACGATTAGATAAATCTTCTAAAGATTATTGGAAGGATTATGTAACACGTGAAATAGAAGATAACCAAACTGCAATAAATGATTCTAAATTAATTAAAAATACAGTTGTTCCAGCAGCAGCTATAGGTTCTGTTGGGGTATTTATTGCAGCTGCTGCAACTAATTTTCTTCCAATTATGTTATCTATAGCAGCAATGTTATTGGCAATAGCAACATTTGTGTTTAAAGATTGTAAGGATGAAATTGATTATAGAAAAGATTCTATTAAGGAATTGAGAGGTCAAAAAGTTGGAGGATTTACAGATGCAATTTTATCTGAAAGTAAAACAAGTTTAAATCATCCTATAAGATAAAAATTATTAGAAATAATATTTAACAAGCATTGTGTAAGTTAAACACATAATTAATGCAAGAGCTACTCCACCTTTCATAAAATCGATAAATTTATATTTTCCTGGTGACATTACTAATAAGTTTGTTTGATAACCTATAGGAGTAACAAAAGAACAATTACTAGCAAATATTACTCCATAAATTAATATTTTTGGATCTATACCTAATTTAAGAGCAAGATTGACTGCAATTGGAGTAAATAATACAGCTGTTGTTGAGTTGCTTAATAAATTTGTCATTAATGCCATAAATAAAAAGAAAAAGGCAATAATTCCTAGATTTGATAAGCCGTATGTAACCTTAAGAAAGTTATCAGCAAGTAAGGCTGCTCCACCTGTTGCTTGCATTGCGCTACCCATTGCTAATGATGCAGCTATCATTAAAGCGACATTTCTATCAATGCTTCTTGCTGCTTGTCTAATATTAATTGTTTTGAATAAAATTAATAAGGCTGCACCTGCAAATGCTGCTATGCTAATTGGTAGGATGTTTAATGCAGAAGCAATTATTATTAAAGAAAAAATAATTAGGGTAATTATCATTTTCTTTATCGAGTTTATTTGCTGAGTTGCCCATTTGGTTAAAATGAAATCTTTATTTTGCTTGATATTAAAAAGCTGATTTGTTTCTCCAAGTACTAATAAAACATCACCTGCAACTAATCTTAATTCTGAAATTTTATTTTTGATTAAGCTGCCTTTTCTTTGAACTCCAATAACGGGAAAATTGTAATTAGAATAAATACCAGAGTTGCTTATAGTTTGACCAATTAATGGAGATGCTGGAGCTACAACTAATTCTGCAAGGTTTGCTTCACTTGCGTTTAGATTATTATCATGGCTAATTTGATTTTTGCCCATGTGAAGGTTTTTTATAAAAATATCTGTTTTTTTATAGATTAATTTTGATAACTCTTCCCTTGTTCCTGATATTGCTAATACATCATTTTCCATGATTTGCATATCATCTTGAAAGGGAGGTAGAAATGTTTTATTTCCTCTTTCAATGACTCTTATTGTAATATCCTTAAAATTTGGTAATGCCCCTTCAATTAATTTTTTATCTGCGAAATTTGACTCTTTAGTTATTATAATTTGTGATACAAAAGGTCTTTCATCGTGATATTCATGTTCTTTTGAGATGTTATCTGGTAAGATTTTTGGCAATATTGTAATTATAAAGGCCATGCCAATTACAGCCATAATTGACCCAGGAATAAAGAATTCAAAGAATTCTATAGGGTTTAATCCCATTGATTCTACTGTACCTGATACTAGTAAATTTGTACTACTTCCAATTAGTGTCATCATGCCTCCTAAAATTGCAGCATAAGATAAAGGAATCATTACCTTGCTTGAAGAAATATTAAGTTTTTTAGCTATTTCTGCAAGAATAGGGATAAATATAACAACAACAGGAGTGTTATTCATGAATGCGCTAATTATAATTACAATTATTAGTGAAATTATTATAGCAATTGCTGCGTTATTTCTTGTAATATACATTAAGAATTTAGGTATAACATTTAATGCGTTGGATTGAATTACTGCTTGTCCAATAATAAGTAGGCAAACTATGGTAATTAAGGCGGGATGAGCAAAGCCATGCAGTAATTGTTCAGGGCTAAGTGTTATTTTGCCTCCATGATCAGTTAAGGGAAAGAAATGAAAAAATAATATTAGGCCTGTAATTGTAAGTAGTGATGTTAGCTCAAGTGATATTTTCTCTAATGAGTATGAGATCATGGCAAGAAAAATAATTCCAAGAACAATCCAAGTATGAAATGTAACAAATTTAGTTATAAATAATGATGATTCTGGATACATGAAATAATTTCCTTTGACTTAGTTTTTAGCAATATTAAAATTGCTGTCAAACTATTATACAAGTTTGTGTAGTTTTTGCTTTTATGTTATAATTAGATATATAGAGTTTATCTGTTAATAGTTATATGATTATGAATAAAAAAGCTTTTAGTTTAGTAGAGCTATCAATTACAATTTTTATAATAGGGCTATTTGTTGTTTCAGTAAGTGCTGGATCTAAAATAATAGAAAAGCATAAATTAAAATCTGTTTATAGCGAGGTTTCAAAAATTGCTTATGCTATTGAACAGTTTGATCTAAATTATAATGCTTTGCCTGGTGATTTGCATAATGCTCATTTTTATTTTGGTGATGCTTGTGGCAGTAATTCTCCTGCTCCTAATGGTTGCAATGGAAATGGTGATAAGACAATACAAGATGCTGAGTTTAATAGTTACACTAGAGCTGAATCTTTTAGGTTTTGGCAGCATTTACAATTAGCTGGTTTAATTGATGGACAGTTTTCTGGTGTAATTGGAGAATATGAAAATGGTTATCATAATAGTGAAAATTCTTATAATTCTAATTATATGGACTTTGATTTTATAGTTTATTATAGTTGGAGAGCAAGCCAATTATATTCTCATTTGCATCCTCGTAATAATTTTATTATGGATAATCCAACATATGCAGATGAGAGCTGGAAATCTTTAGATGATGTACCATTTACGATTAAGGAAATTTATGATTTGGATAGCAAATTTGATGATGGTTCACCTGTAAAAGGGATGATTAATATTGATTCAGGTGTTTATAATGGTTATTGGCAGGAAAGATGCTTGACATATACAGGTAGGGATGCTGATGGTAAGAATACATGGACTTGGTATATGGAAAATACAACTGGCTGTAAGATTATTTTGAATGGTAAGTTGTTTTTTGATTGATATTTAGATTTTATTTATAAAAAATAAAGCATTTAGTCTAATTGAAATATCTATAGTAATAATAATTATGGTTTTATTGTTTTTTTCAGTTAGTTCTGGTTTTAAAATGATAGAAAATTATTAGCTTAAATCTGTTTTTAAAGAGATAAATCAAATTGGAGATGCTGTTAAACAATTTAATGCAATATATGAATCTCTTCCTGGTGATTTTCATGATGCTTATTTTTATTTTGGTGATGCTTGTGGTGGTAATTTACCTGCTCCTAATGGATGTAATGGTAATAATGATGGTATTATTCAGGATGCTGATAGGTATACTAGATCTAGAGAAGAATTGTTTAGATTTTGGCAACATTTGAAGCTAGCAGATTTGATTGAAGGAAGTTTTTCTGGGGTTATTGGTAGTGAAGAAAATGGATATCATAATAGTGAAAATTCTTACAATTCTAAATATATGAATTATAATATTATTGTTTATACAAGTAGCAGAAATTTTAATATTTTTGGCAGTTTTTTTTTATCCCTATAATAATGTTATTGTAGATAACCAAATATTGAAGGAAGATTATTGGTCTTCATCAGATGATGCTCCTTTTACTATAAAAGAGGTGTATTTGTTAGATAGTAAATTTGATGATGGAAAGCCTTTAACAGGTTATTTGATTCCTGAAGCTTCAGTAATTGTTAATCGTTGGGGTGATGCATGTGGCTATGGTGATGGTTCATGGAATTTCAATAATCAAACTGGATGTAAATTAATTGTTAATGGAAAGCTTATATTTGATTAATCTATTATTGAAAAACTAACATATATGTTATATATCATATAGAAAATTTCTATATGATCACATTAGATAAGCATAATTTAAGTTCAAATATATTTCTTGCGCCAATGTCAGGGGTAAGTGATTTCCCATATAGAAAATTAGTTAAGAAATATGGTGCTGGATTAGTTGTTTCTGAAATGATTGCAAGTAGAGCAATGATTATAGAAACAAAAAATTCGATGCAAAAATGTCGTTTTGATAAAAAAGATGACATGCCTGATGTTGTGCAGTTAGCAGGCTGCGACCCTGAGGTTATGGGAGTTGCTGCTAAATTAAATCAGGATTTAGGAGCTGATATTATAGATATTAATTTTGGTTGTCCTGTAAAAAAAGTTGTAGGAGGAAATGCAGGATCTGCTCTTATGAAAGATGAAAAGCTGGCAATTAAAATTTTAGAGTCTGTTGTTAAATCTGTGGATATTCCTGTTACTTTAAAGATGCGCATGGGTTGGGATAGTAATAGTTTGAATGCTCCTAATTTGGCATATATGGCAGAAAATATTGGTATTAAAATGATTACAATACATGGTAGAACTAGATGTCAGATGTATAAAGGAGTTGCAGATTGGAAGTTTGTAAAAAAAGTCAAGGAGAATGTTTCAATACCTGTTATTGTTAATGGTGATATTAAAACAGCAAATGATGCAAAAGAAGCATTGTTGCAATCGGGAGCTGATGGGGTTATGATTGGTAGGGCTTGTTATGGAAAACCATGGTTAATTAACCAAATTGATAGAGAGATAAATCATGGTGAATATGTTGCTGAGCCCGAAATAAATGAAAAATTAAAAATTATTAAGTTGCAGTTAGAAGATTCTGTTGCATTATATGGCGAGGAGAATGGTGTTAAAATTATGAGGAAGCATTTAGGCTGGTATAGCAGTGGAATGAAAAATTCTGCTGAGTTTAGAGCTCAAATAAATAAGTTAACTAATTATGAAGAAATGGAAAAATCTATTAGTAATTTTTTTGATTCCAATAATTGCGATAATAATTATAATTAATTTTTCTGTTTTTATAGATATGTTTAAAAAGCCTAACATTGAATCAGCTAAATATCATTTAGAGCATTATAAGCTTGAAAATGAAATGGAAGTTATTTTAATTCCTAATAATAGAGTGCCAGCTATTATGCATATGGTATGGTATTATGTTGGTGGAGTTAATGAAAAATTAGGAAAAACTGGCCTTGCACATTATTTGGAGCATTTATTATTTCATGGTACTGAAAAATATCCGAAAGATTATTTAGATAATTATGTTTCTTCCATTGGTGGATCTCATAATGCTTTTACTTCTTATGATTTTACGGCATATTATCAAACTATTCCAAAAAAATATCTTCCTGAAATAATGGATATTGAAGCTGACAGAATGAGAAATATTATTTTGGAGCCCAAACAAACTAAAATAGAAAGAAATATTGTTTTAGAAGAAAGGTTGTTAAGAAGAGATAATTCACCAAGAGCAGTATTATCTGAGAAGTTGCGAGAGGCAATTTTTGGTAAATCTATTCCTTATGGAAGACCTTTAATAGGCTATGAGGATGATATTGCTAAATTAACTCATGATGATGCTCTGGAATTTTATAATAAATATTACCACCCAAATAATGCGGTGTTGGTAATTGCAGGGGATATTGATATTGAAGCTGTTAAAAAATTAGTCGATAAATATTATTCTCCTTTAAAAAAAGGCGGAAGAAAGGCTTTTCATAAAATAAAGGAAGTTGCTTCTGTAAAAAATAATTTAGTTACTCATGAGGATAAAAATAGCTCTAATTTAGAGATATCAATGGTTTACTTAGCTCCTTCCGCTTTGTCAAAGGATAAAAATCATACATATCCTTTAGCTATTGCTTCTTATTTGCTGGCAGAACATAAAAATTCTATTTTATATAAGAAGTTGGTAATAGAGAAGGATCTTGCCTTATCAGTATCAAGTAATTACAGCGATTTATCTAGAGGTCAGAGTTTTTTTGAAATTTCAGTAGTTGCAAAGCATGAAAAATACAAGGATGAAATTCAAGATATTATTACTGAGGAATTAGAAAAATTAAAAAATAACAGGATTAAATCTGATGATCTTGAGAGAGCTAAATCATTATTTTTAATTGAGTCTCTTTATAGTAAAGAATCATATAAGTCGTTAGCATATATTATTGGCATGAATTATACGACTGGTGTTTCTATTTCTGATATTCTTAATTGGGATAAAAATATCTCTGAGGTTAAATCAAAAGATATTAATAAGGCTGCTAAATTTGTTTTTAAAGAAGATTTAAGGGCTATCGGTTATTTAATTCCTAAAGGAGGTAAGTTTGGTAAAAAATAATATTACATATAAAAGTTCTGGTGTTGATATAAATGCTGGGAATAAATTAGTAGAAGATATAAAACCTGCTGTTAAATTAACTTATAGGCCAGGTGTAATGTCAAATATTGGTGGTTTTGGTGGTTTTTTTGATATTGCCAAAACAGGATATAGGGATCCTTTGCTTGTTTCTGCCACTGATGGTGTTGGTACTAAATTATCAATTGCTATAAATGCTAATAAACTTGATTATATTGGTCAGGATTTAGTTGCAATGTGTGTTAATGATTTAGTTGTGCAGGGAGCTGAGCCGTTGTTTTTCTTGGATTATTTCGCTTGTGGTAAGTTGGATAATTTACAAGCTTCTACTGTTATTAACTCTATCGCAAGAGCTTGTAAGGAGGTTAATTGTGCTTTAATAGGAGGGGAGACTGCGGAGATGCCTGGTATGTATCATAATAATGATTTTGATCTTGCTGGTTTTGCGGTAGGTATGGTTGAAAGAGATAATATATTGCCAAGGAAGGAAGATATCAAAAAAGGTGATGTTTTAATAGGTGTAGAATCATCTGGTGTGCATGCTAATGGTTTTTCATTGGTAAGAAAGATAATGCAAGAATATAACTTATCTTATGATGCTAAGGCTGAGTTTTCATCTGAAAGCTATGAGGATATTTTTTTAAAGCCAACAAACCTCTATGTTAAACCATGCTTAGAAATTCATAAAAATAATTTAGCAAAAGCATTCATACATATTACAGGAGGGGGCTTTCTTGAAAATATACCAAGAGTATTACCTGATAATCTTAGCTTTAATATTGATTATTCTAACCTAGGAATGTCTAATTTATTTCTGTGGTTAAAGGATATATCGGCTATTTCTCAAAAAGAAATGATGCGAGTTTTTAATTGTGGTTATGGCATGGTTGTTGTTGCTTCTTCTGTAAATGAAGTAAATATAATTAATTTGTTAAAAAAATATAATTATAAGGCAAAAATTATAGGAGAAATTATTTAATTAAATCTTTCTTTGATTAGCTTGACTAATCATGCTTTTCTGATATAAAAATTCTTAATTTTTTGAGGAAATAAATGTCTATTGTAAAGTTTGCTGAATATATTTGGGTTGATGGAACGTTACCTGTTCCTTTAGTAAGATCTAAAACTAAAGTTTTTTTACCATCTGATATTAATAATGTTTCATTATCTGATTTTAGTGAATGGAGCTTTGATGGCTCTTCTACAAACCAAGCATTAGGAAATAATTCTGATTGTATATTAAAACCTGTTAATTTTGTTAATGACCCTATTAGAGGTTTAGGAAATTATTTAGTTCTATGTGAAGTTAATGATGAAGATGGTAATCCTCATAAATCAAATAAGAGAGCTTTATTACGTTCATATCTAGAAAATGGAGGTAGTGATGCTGAGCCATGGATTGGTTATGAACAAGAATATACATTTATGTCTATGGGTAAGCCTCTTGGTTGGCCTGATAATGGTTTTCCTGCACCTCAAGGTCCTTATTATTGCGGAGTGGGTGCTGAGCAAGCAAGTGGTAGGCAAATTGTTGAAGAGCATGCTAGATTATGTTTAGATGCTGGAATTATGCTATATGGTATCAATGCAGAAGTAATGCTTGGTCAGTGGGAGTTTCAAATTGGTTATAGAGGAATTGATGGTGAAAAATGTGATGTATTAAATATTGCAGATCATACATGGTTAGCAAGATGGTTGCTTTATAGAATTGCTGAAGATTATTCTGTTGAGGTTACGTTAGCAAACAAACCTGTAAAAGGTAGTTGGAATGGTGCTGGTATGCATACTAATTTTTCTACAAAATATACTAGAGAAAAAGGCAAAGGGATTAACGCAATAAATGAAGCTGTAAAAAAATTAGAAAAAACTCATAAGGAACATATTGATGTTTATGGTCATTTGTTAGAAGAAAGATTAACGGGTGAATATGAAACTTCAAATATTAATGATTTTTCTGCTGGAAATGCTGATAGAGGTTGTTCAATTAGAATACCTAAACCAGTAGAATTAAATGGTTGTGGTTATTTTGAAGATAGAAGACCTGGTGCTAATAGTGATCCTTATGAAGTTGCAGCAATGCTAGTTAAAAATGTTTGTTGTAACTAGCAATATTACTTTAATTTTTAATAACTCTAATGAGTAGTAGAGCAAAACTAGTAATATTTATTTCTGGAAAAGGTTCTAATTTTAATGCTATATTATCAGCCTGTAAAAATAACCTTCTTAAAGCTGATATTGTTGCAGTTTTTTCAAATAAAGCTGATGCTTATGGTTTAAAATATGCAACTGAAAATAAAATTAATAGTTTTGTAATTGAAAATAAAAACTTTGCAGATCGTGAATCATATGATTTAGAAATAATTAATCATTTAAATAAAATTGATTATGATTTTATCTGTTTTGCTGGTTATATGAGATTGGTTTCTAGTTATTTTTTAGAAAATGTTAAATCTCCTGTTATTAATATACATCCCTCATTGTTACCTAAATATAAAGGTGCAAATGCTATTTTAGAAGCTTACAATGCTAATGAAACTGATTTTGGTTGTACTGTTCATCATGTTATATTAGAGATGGATGCAGGTGATATAATATTGCAAAAAAAAATCAAGAAAGATCAAAATGATGATTTTTTATCATTAAAGGATAAGATTCATAAAATTGAACATGAATGTTATGTTGAAGCTTTAAATTTACTTATTAAATAAATTGCTCTAGAAATATTGCTTTGATTATTTAATAATAAAATTATAGTTTTAATGTTATGAAAAAAATAATTCCTCTTATAGTAATTTTTATTTTTACTTTAAATTCATCTAGATTATTTGCTGATTCTTTGCCTAAATTTAATGTAGGTGGAAAATTTTATTTTAATCTTGCTGTACCAGAATCTAGTTCAGAATATTCTGTTGATAATTTGCCACATGGAAATGGTAATAAAAATCATATTGATGGTGATAATAGTTTTATTACTGATAGTTATTTAGATTTCTTATTTATGGATAAGGCTGATACTGGTTTATTGTATGGAGCGAGAGTTGGCGTTATGGCTGAGTCTTCTAGACAATCATATTATAAATATGACAACTCCTTAAAAATTATAGATAAAAAAAAGCAGGAGTCTGTTTTAGTTAGAAGGGCATATATTTTTACTGAGAAATCCAATTTAGGAAGGTTTGAGTTTGGTGATGTTGATTCAGCATCTAAAAAGTTAAAATTTGATGCTACTTACCGTTTTGGTGGTACAGGTGGTATTGCTGGTAAATGGTGGAAATATGTAAATATACCTGATTTCGGTTTACAATATGATCCTGCTAAGCTTGATGGTGCTGATGATTGTGTAACTTATTATGCTGGAAATGATGTTAGGAATTGTAATGGAAAGGGTAATATGGGATTTATAATTAGACCAGATTTGCCTATTTCTCATGGTTATAATGATGTTTCGGGGGCTGGTAAGTTTGATGATACAAGAACTTTGTTAAGATTTTCTTTTTATAGCCCTAGAATTTATGGTTTTCAATATGGTGCATCCTACGCTTTAGATAGTGGAAATAGAGGTTCTTCATATTTTGATAATTCAGATGAATCATTTTATAATAATGATGTAGAAGACATATATGATTTTGGTTTAAATTATGTTAAGCAATTTGGTAAATTAGGCCTTGCTTTTAGTCTTACATCTGAGCAAGCAAATATAGATAATCAAGCTTTAATTAATAATAATAATGCATATCTAAGAAAGGATTTGTCTGCTTATAGTTTAGGTAGCTATATTTTTTATGGTAATTTTTCTATTTCTGGTTCTTACGGTGTTTGGGGTGATAGCTTAATGATGGTAAATAGTTCGATTGCTAATAGTGAAGATAATTATAGAGATAGTGATGCTAGTTATTTTACTGCTGCTATAGGCTATCAATTTGGTCCATATAAAATTGGTTTATCAAATTTAACATCTGAATATAGAGAGCAAGAATTTTCATTATATTCAGTTGCTCTTGATTATAGAATAACTAAATATTACTCCTTATTTGCTGAGTTAAATATGTATGAATTTGATTCCAAAGATCATAAAATTACAGGTTCTCCATCTTTTTTTGAAACGAAAAATAATAAAGGTGAGGTATTATTATTAGGTGCTAAAATTGAGTTTGGTGATTATGATTCTGCAAGCCAAATTCTTCTAGATACTTCAACTACAACCTATTAATACTATGTCAAACTCTGAAATTTCAAATTACCCTTTTAGATCAGTTGAGGAAAAATGGCAGAATTTATGTAAAAATTCTTATTATTTTGATTATAATTCATCATTACCAAAATATTATGTTTTAGAAATGTTTCCCTATCCATCGGGTAATATTCATATGGGGCATCTAAGAAATTATAGTATTGGTGATGTAATTGCTAGATATAGACGGGCTATTGGGTATAATGTATTACACCCAATGGGTTTTGATGCTTTTGGTTTGCCTGCTGAAAATGCTGCTATTGAGCATAATATTCATCCTAAGGAATGGACTGAAAACAATATAAAAACAATGAAAGAGCAATTAAATAAAATTGGTTTATCATATGATTGGTCTTTGGAGTTAAAAACTTGTGATCCTAATTATTATCAATTTGAACAAGAATTTTTCATTGATTTATTAGATAATAAAATTGCTTATCAGAAAGAGTCATATGTTAATTGGGATCCTGTTGACAATACTGTTCTTGCTAATGAGCAGGTTATTGATGGTAAGGGTTGGAGAAGTGGAGCAGATATTGAAAGAAGGAAAATTAAAAGTTGGTTCCTTAAGGTATCTAATTACTCTGAAGAATTGCTTGTTGAATTAGATAATTTAAAAAATTGGCCAAAATCTGTCTTAAATATGCAGGAAAAATGGATTGGTAAATCTCTTGGAGCTTTAATTAATTTTTCCATTGATGATAGTGACGAAAAATTAGAGATTTTTACTACAAGAGCTGAAACTATCTTTGGAGCGTCATTTATTGCTATATCACCTCAACATAATTTATCTGGTAGATTAGCGAAAACTGATCATATAATTAAGGAATATATTGATAAAGCTAATAAACAATCCATATCACAGTCAGCTATAGATAAAATGGAAAAGACTGGCGTTAATACTGGCTTGTTAGTTTCTCATCCATTTGTTAAAGGAAAGAAATTGCCCATATATATAGCTAATTTTATTTTAATGGATTACGGTACAGGTGCTGTATTTGCTTGTCCTGCTCATGACCAGCGTGATTATGATTTTGCTAAAAAATATAATCTACCAATAAATTATGTTGTTCAAGCTAGTAATAATGATTTTACCTCTGATGAACCATATTTAGGTGATGGTTTAATGGTTAACTCTGATTTTCTTGATGGCTTAACAGTTGATGAAGCAAGAAATAAGATTATTTCAAAAATTGAAGATAGTGGTTTTGGTAAGGCTAAGGTTAATTATAAAATAAGGGATTGGGGCATATCTAGGCAAAGATATTGGGGCTGTCCAATACCAGTTATAAATTGCAATAATTGTGGTGTTGTTCCTGTTCCTAAGTCTGATCTTCCAGTAACTTTGCCTGATGATGTTGATTTCTCTGTTTCTGGAAATCCTTTAGATGCTCATCCGAGTTGGAAATATTGTAAATGTCCAAAATGTGATTCTGATGCTTTAAGAGAAACTGATACTTTTGATACTTTTTTTGAATCATCTTGGTATTTTATGCGTTATATAGATGCTAAAAATAATAATGAGGCTTTTTCAAAAGAAATTGCAGATAAATTACTTCCAGTTGATCAATATGTAGGAGGTATTGAGCATGCGGTTTTACATTTATTATATGCTAGATTTTTTACCAAGGCTCTTCGTGATATTGGCTATCATAATGTTAGTGAACCATTTAACTCATTGTTAACACAGGGTATGGTTACTAATATGTCTTTTAAAAATAGCCTAAATCAATATGTTGATGTTACTGATGTTATAAAAAAGGATAATAGATTTTATGATATTAAGACAGATGAGGAGCTGCTAGGGCAAAGAATGGAGAAAATGTCTAAATCTAAAAAAAATGGAGTTAGTCCTGTTGATATTATTGATGCATATGGCGCTGATACAGCACGTTTATTTATGTTATCAGATTCACCTCCAGAAAAAGATTTGGAGTGGTCTGATAAAGGGCTTGAAGGAGCATGGAGATATTTAAATAAAATTTATAGATATGTATTACAGCTTGAATTTATTGATAAGGATTTTGATCCTAATAGTTTAGATGATCGTCAAAAGGAATTATATATTTCTTTAAATCAAACTATTGTTAAGGCTAGTCAAGATATAGAAAGTTTTCAGTTTAATAAGGTTGTTGCATTGCTTAGGGAGTTAAGTAATAATTTTATTGAATATGAAATAAAAAGTGAGGAAGATAATATATTAATTAACGAGATTGTTAGAAATTTTGCCCAGATGTTTTTTCCTTTGATTCCACATTGTTCTTTAGAGTTATATAATATGTTAATAGCATCAGATGAATTAATTAATGAATTAAAATGGCCAGTAGCTAATAAAAATTTCATTTCATATGATACAAAAACTATAGCTGTTCAGATTAACGGTAAGTTAAGAGGAACTTTTGAAATAGGTCTTGATGCGAGCAAGGAGATCTATGAAGAACATGCCTTAAATCAAGATTTTGTAAAAGATAAGATCAAAAATATGAATTTAATTAAGGTTATTGTTGTTCCTGGTAAAATTGTTAATATTGTTGTGAAATGAGATTATTAATTTTGTTGTTCTTATTTGGTTGTAACTTAAAGCCTCTCCATAATAGCTCTTTATTTGATGATGATAAGGTAAGGGTAAAGGTTGTTTTTAATAGTAAAAATATAAGTGCTTTAAATAAAATTACTTATAGAAATATTAAGGAAATTGTAAGTATTTCTCATCCAGCAGATAATTATAATTATATATTAGAATTATCAAATTTATCGGATTCCTATAATATTACAGTAATGAATCGAAATGGAGAGGCCTCAGAATATATTTATTCACTTAGTTTAAATGCAAAATTCTATGAATCTGATTGCGATAAAAAGGATGATTGTAAAATTATTTTCAATAAAAATTTTTCGGATAGGGTGAATTATAATATTAATTCAGGATATTATTCTGGCGAAATTGCTAAGGAATCATTTAGAAAGGAGTTATCAGCATTTATTACTGAGAGTATTTTAGATGAGATTGTGATCACATTATCTGATTAATGATTTTATCTCATTTTTCCTTTGTGTTTTCCTTGTGCTCTTTGTTGAGCTTTTATCATTTCTTGCCAAAAGTTTCTGCTGTCGGTTTTTGTTCCAATCATAGCTTTTAACCAGGAAATTTTTTGTTCGGTCACGAATCTTGTCCACATGCCAACTGGTTCAGCTATTCCTACTATTTCTTTTTCATTTACTTGTTCAATATTATTATTGAGTATTTTATTTGCTGCAATTAACTCTCTTTCCTTTTCAAGGTTTTTTTCTTTTATTTCATTAGTAGTTTTGTTACTTTGTTTGAGAAGGTTCTGAGTTTCTTTGTCATATTTTTTGTTATATTTAAGGCAAAGATATATATATCTAATAAAATTATATATGAATCTTAATATTCTGATTAATATTAGAGTTGCTAATGCTAGTATAATTAAGGCAATAATATTAGTAATGTTAAGATATTCAATCATTTGTAATCTGTTTCAAAGCCATATTTTTTAAAAATTGCTATGGATTTTCTGGATTTAAGATAATTTATGAATTTATTTGAGTTATCTTGATTAGATCCTGCTATTATTGATATTTGGTAAATAAATTGAGGGTGAAGCTCCTTATTTATGGTTTCAATTATGGTAAATTTGCTGCTATCAAAGGCGTTACTGTATTTTATTACTGCTAATGCATCATTTATTTCTGTTATTTCTTTTTTTAAGTAAATTGTTTCAATAATATTATTGCTCTCATTATATATGTAAGGGATTTTTTTTATTGCTTCATGAATATATAAACCTGTCATATCTACGCTCCAATTAGGTATAAATATTGTGAGATTTTTGTAAAAATTTAATTTGTCATTTAAATTATCAAGTTCTGCAATTTTTGATTTATTATTTTGATAAAAATTATTATTGGCAACTAAAACTAATTTATCTTCAACTAGATTTGTAATTGATGTTACGTTAATTACACCTTTTTGTTTTAGATATTTAATCCATTCTGGATGATCTGTTATAATTATATCTGCTGATTCTCCTTCAATTATTTTGTTAATATTATTTTGCGTGTTTGAAAATGACCCACTTAGTGATATATTATTGCTAGTAGCGTAAGTTTGCATTATTTCATTTAATGCAAATGACATATTTTGTGGAGCTAATATTGTTAGATGTTGTTTTTTTTCTGCTAAGAGAGTTTTAGAAGAAAAAAGTAATATTAATATTAATATTAATTTATTAAGCATTTTAATTTCTGTCTATTAATAATATTATAACAATAAATTGACAATTTGCTACATACATTTAAAATAATTGCTAATTAATTTTTTTTATTTGAAATGTCAGAACCTTTAATGCCTTTAGCTACTGCTATCTGGTTAATAGATAATACCACTCTTAATTTTGTTCAAATAGCAGAGTTCTGTAACATGCATGAAATGGAGATACAAAGTATTGCTGATGGAGAATTGGCAACTAATCTTGAAGGACAGAATCCAATAATTCTTGGGCAATTATCTGAAGAGAATATTAAAAAAGCTGAAAAAGATTCTTCTGTTAAATTAGAGTTAATTAACTTAGTAGGAAATTTCAAAAATAAACAAAAGGTAAAATATATACCGATTGCGAAACGTAGAGATAAACCAGATGCTATTGCTTGGTTAGTTAAAAATTACCCTGATCTTCCTGATAGTAAGATAGTTAAGCTAATTGGTACTACAAAGAAAACTATTGAATCTATTAGATCTAGATCCCATGCTAACATATCTCAGATTCAGCCCAAAGATCCTGTTCTGCTTGGTATTTGTAAGCAATCAGAGCTAGATAATTTAATTCAAGCTTTTGTAGATAAGAGCTAAATAGATCTTTTTGATAAATATTCGATTTGTTGCATTTCAAATATTCTTGATAACGTTCTTTTAAATTCAAATTGATGATATTTTCCTTTGTAAATCTCTTTGTAATTTATATGAGCTAGAAATATTACTTTATTTCTATGTTCATAGAAAATATCTATCATATTCATAAATCTTTTTGCTATATTTCTATCTTTTATTTGTTCTATATTTTCTAGAAATATTGTATTATATTTTGAAGCAATTAGGTTATAGTCGTAAGCTGAATAATTTCCTGTGCAATATTCGATAAAATCTATTAATGCTACAGTTCCGGATGATTTTTTTATTTTTAGGAGTCTTTTTTTGTTTTCGAGATTTACCTCTTCTGTTTTTGCGTGAGAAGTAAGATTTGCAAATATATCGTAAAATTTAGCTTTGTTATTTTTATTTATTGGGTAGAAATAGTGATTTTCTAATTTTTGAATTTGTTGCAATCTGTAATCCGATTCACCTTTTAATTCCAAAATTTTGCTATTATTTTCCAGATAATTTACGAATTCTAGATATTTTTCTCTTTGTAAACCACCTTTATATAATTCACTAGGGTGTCTGTTAGAAGTTGTTATTATAATTATTTTTGCTTTTATAAAGTTTCTAAATATCCGTTCTAAGATCATTGCATCAGCTATGTCAGTAACATGAAATTCGTCAAGACATATTAATTGATATATTTTTTTATATTTTTTTGTGATTTTTTTTATAGGGTTTTTATTTTTTTCATCTTTGATAAGGTAAAGTTGATTATGAATTTCATGCATGAAATTATGAAAATGTAATCTCTTTTTTTTTATTTTTATCGATTGAAAAAACAAATCCATTACTAAGGATTTTCCTCTGCCTACTTCACCATATATAAAATATGATTTATATTTTATTTTTTGTTTGATTATTCTTTTTTGATTTTGTTCAATTGATGTTTTTAGTTTGTTTAGATCTTTTATTAAATCTAATTGATGTTTATTAGCTGAAATAGCTTTTGTTTTTATTAGTTCATTATATTGTGTGATTAAATTAATGCTCACTTTAGTTTTATGAATGAAATTTTTATAGATGATCTTAAACTTATTAGTAATAAAATAAAGCAATATAATGAATTTGGTAAAATTATTGGCTTTGTTCCTACGATGGGAAATTTGCATGAAGGTCATTTGAGTTTAATTAATAAAGCGAGGCTAGAATGTGATGAGGTTATTGTTTCAATATTTATAAATAAGAAGCAATTTAATGATAAAAATGATTATTTAAACTATCCTAAAACTCTTGATTCAGATATTAATCTTTTGAAAAAATGTAATGTTTCTCATGTTTTTTATCCAAAAAATAATGACATATATCCAGAGAATTTTTCTTGCTCTCTATCAATCCCAGCTATGGATCATATTCTCTGCGCTAGTGATAGACCTGGTCATTTTGATGGTGTTGCTTTGATTTTAACTAAGCTATTTAATATCATTACTCCTAATAAGGTTTATTTTGGTTTAAAAGATTATCAACAATTTATTCTTGTGAATAAGTTGGTAGATTTTCTTAATTTTAATATTGATGTAATAGGAGTTGATACTGTAAGAGAAGATACTGGTCTTGCTCTATCTTCAAGGAATAATTTGTTAACTAGTAATGAGAGATTAAATATTGCGCCTATCTTATTTGCTCAGTTAATTAAAATTAAGAATTTAGTTAGGAATGTTAAAGATATTTCACAATTATTAATTGAGACTAGAAAATTTTTATTAGAATCAGGTTTTTCGAAGGTTGATTATTTAACTATATTAGATAATGATCTTAAAGAGGTTAAAACTCAAAATTATAATAATTCTCGAATATTTGCTGCTGCATATATTAGAAATATTAGGTTAATTGATAATATTGCTTTATGAATTTTGCTAAAAGATTTAATTTAATTTCAATATTTTTAATCAATAAATATTTTAAATATTTTTTTACAACTTTATTTATATTAGTTGGAATTATTTGGTTAACAAGAATAGTAAAATATATTGATTATTTAACTGTAAATAATATGAAAGTTTTGGATTTTTCTCTGCTTTCATTACTTCTTGTGCCTACATTAATTGATTTTCTTTTTCCATTTATTGCTGTTATTGCTCTTATTTTTACATTTAATAATTTAATTCAAAAAAGAGAGATTTATATATTTAAGGTTTCTGGGCTGAATAATTTTTATATTCTTAAACCGTTATTATATTGCTTTCTAATTTTATTATTTGTTCATTTTATTTTAAGCTTTCTTATTGTTCCTTTTTCATATAATAAAATTGAAATAATGAAGAGAGATGTTGCATCTGTGCTTATTAGCGGGGCTTTAAATAGTGGCAAATTCAATAGTTTGGATAGTAATATTGTAGTATTTGTTGATCAAAAGGATAAGGATTCGGTATATGATAATTTGATTGCTATAGAAGATTTAGGAAATGATAAATATAATTATATTTTAGCAGATAAGACTAAAATTATTAGGAAAGGTGATGTTTTATTGTTAGGTTTAAATAATGGTAGACGTATTGTTGCTGATTATAATAATAATAGGTTTGAAAATGTTAAATTTGATAAATATATAACTGACCTAGATTTCTTTACTGAGAATCAGAAATTTATTAAATATAATAAAAAGATTTCAGCCCTTTATATATGGGAGTTTTTTGATAAAAAGAATAATCAACATATTGCTATTAGAGATTTAAAAAAGGAGTTTCATCATAGATTTTTATGGCCATTAGTTTTTTTTGTTATATCTGTTTTAATTGCAGCTATGTTTATTAATTCCTCTTTTCAGAGAGTGAGTAGTTCTTTTAATAATATTGCCTATTTTATATCATCTTTTTGCTTAATTATTTTATATTTTGTTTTTAGGGAATATTTTTTGTCTAGAAATGATCTTGTAATTCTTTTATATGCTTATATTATGCTTATATTTTCTTATTCTTTATATTTAATTTTTATCAATAATAAAATTTTTAATAAGTAGGTTTTTTCTTAATGTCTTCCAAAAGAGAATATTATAATAAAATAGATGCAAATCCAAATTTTTCCTCTTTAGAATTAGAGGTTCAAGATTTTTGGCGTAGAAATAATATATTTCAAGCATCTATAGATCAATTTAAAGGTAGTAAAAACAATTTTGTTTTTTATGATGGTCCTCCATTTGCAAATGGTTTGCCGCATTATGGTCACTTATTGACAGGTTTTGTAAAAGATATTTTTGCTAGATATCAAACTCAATTAGGTAATAAAACAGAGAGAAGATTTGGTTGGGATACTCATGGTTTACCAGTTGAAATGGAAACAGAAAAGGAGTTAGGTGTATCGGGTAGGGTTGCCATAGAAGAATTTGGAATTGCTAAATTTAATGATGCTTGTAGTAGTTCAGTAATGAAATATCAACATGAGTGGAAAGATTATGTTGATAGACAGGGTAGATGGGTTGATTTTGATAATGGTTATAAAACCATGGATCTTGACTATATGGAGTCAGTTATATGGGCTTTTAAGGAATTATATAAAAAAGGTTATTTATATGAGGATTTAAGAGTAATGCCATATTCATGGGCTTGTCAAACGCCATTATCAAATTTTGAAACAAGGCTTGATAATTCTTACAGAGAGAAAGAAAGCAAAGCTATAACTGTTAAATTCAGATTAAAAAATTATAAAAATAGTTTTTCTTCTAATAATTTATCGATATTAGTTTGGACTACTACACCTTGGACTTTACCTTCTAATTTGGCTTTAGCTGTAAATAATGATATTAAATATTCGTTAATTGATCATGATAATGAACAATTGTTAATTGCTAGCTCTTTAATTGATAAATATCGCGATTATCTATCTCTAGATAATAATATTAATATTGTTAAAGAAGTTTCTGGTAAGGATTTAGTAGGCTTAGAATATGAACCAATCTTTGATTATTTTACAAGAAATTCTAAGGAAAATTTGGATAATTGCTATAAAATTTATCATGCGGATTTTGTAAATATTTCTGATGGTACTGGAGTAGTTCACGTTGCTCCAGCTTTTGGTGAAGATGATCAATTATTGTGTAGAGAAAATAATATTATTACAATATGTCCTGTTGATGAAGCTGGAAAATTTACATACCCAATTGATGATTTTATAGGATTACATGTATTTGATGCTAATATTCCAATTATTAAAAAATTAAAAGAATCTGGTAATTGGATTAAAACTGAGCAATATATTCATAATTACCCTCATTGTTGGAGAAGTGATGAGCCTCTTATCTATAAGGCTATGTCATCATGGTATGTAAGTGTTACAAAGTTTAAGTCTAGAATGATAGAGCTTAATAAGGAAATTAACTGGATTCCAGATCATGTTAAGGAAGGCTTGTTTGGTAAGTGGCTTGAAGGTGCTAGAGACTGGTCTATATCACGTAATAGATTTTGGGGTTGTCCAGTACCTGTATGGAAATCAACAGATCCTAAATATCCTCGTATAGATGTTTATGGTTCTATTGCTGAATTGGAAAAGGATTTTGGAGTTAAAATAGATAATTTACATAGACCTTTTATCGATAAATTAACTAGAGTTAATCCAGATGATCCAACTGGTAGATCAAAGATGGTTAGAGTTACAGATGTTTTAGATTGTTGGTTTGAGTCTGGGTCTATGCCTTTTGCTCAACAGCATTATCCTTTTGAAAATAAGGATAAATTTATTAATAATTTTCCTGCTGATTTTATAGTAGAATATGTTGCTCAAACTAGAGGTTGGTTTTATACATTAATGGTTTTATCAACAGCATTATTTGATAGGCCACCATTTAAGAATTGTATTTGTCATGGAGTAATTCTTGATGAGAAATCTCAGAAATTATCTAAGAGGCTGAAGAATTATAAATCTCCTCTTGAGATTTTTGATAATTATGGCTCAGATGCCATGCGTTTTTCTATTTGTTCTAGTCCCGTTATGAAGGGTAGTGAATTAAATATTGATAAGGATGGTCATGTTTTTAGAGATAGCTTACGATTATATATAAAACCGATTTGGAATAGCTTTAATTTTTTTGTTCTTTATGCTAACTCTGATGGTATAAAAGCTAAGCTTGATTTCACATCAGAAAATGTAATTGACCAATATATATTAAGTAAATTAAAATCATCAATAATATCAATTTCTAATTTCCTAGATAATTATGATCTTGCCTCTGCATATAATGTAATCACTGATTTTTTTGAGATTTTAAATAATTGGTATATCAGACGTAATAGAGATAGATTTTGGAAGAGTGAAATTGATAATGACAAGATTACTGCTTATAATACTCTATATAGTGTATTACATGTGTTTGTGAGATCTATAGCTTCATTATTGCCTCATATTTCTGATTATATTTTTAGAATATTAGAAAATAATGAAAATATTTCTGTTCATTTAGAAAAATATCCAGTCTTGGATGAATTTATTGATAATCAAGATCTAGTTAATAATATGGATATGGTTAGAGATATATGTAATAATGCACATAGTTTAAGATCTGCTAATCACATTAGAACACGCCAGCCGTTAAATAAGGTGATTATTGTTGGTGAAAAATATTCTCAATTATCAGAATTTAGTAAATTAATTTGTGATGAAATAAATGTTAAAAAAATAGAATTTATGTCAAATATATCAGATTTAGCTGATTATAAGGTTAATCTAAATTTCAAACTTCTTGGTGTTAGGCTGGGTGCAATAATGAAGGAGGTTACTAAGGAAATAAAACAGAATAATTGGAAGATTGAATCAGGTAAGTTATTTGTATCTAATGAAATTATTGAGGCAAATGAATTTGATCTTAAGTTAGTACCTAAGATGGAAAATTTTCAATCATTAAGTTCTCTTGATGGTTTAGTAGGTCTTGATGTAAATCTTGATGATGACTTAATTATTGAGGGTATTGCCCGTGATTTAGTTAGAATTATACAACAAGAAAGAAAAGATAAGGATTTAAATATAAATGATAGAGTAAATATCTTGATTAAGTCAGAAAATAATTTAATTTCTGAAGTAATAGAAAAATTTAGATCATATATATCTGAACAAACATTAACTGATGAATTATTTTTTGAAAATGTGTTTTCCGATAGTAATGTTAAAATTGCTAATGAGGAAATTTCTGTAGAAATAATAAAATAGGTATTAAATAATATGGTGAATATATTTGTTATAGGTGCTGGAGCCTGGGGGACTGCAATATCCAATTTATTAGCTAGAAATGAAAATAATGTTAATTTATGGGCATTTGAAAAAGATGTTGTTAATTTTATTAATGAAACTAGCTGTAACAAAACATATTTACCTAATGTTAAATTAGATGCTAATATTAATGCAGTTAATGATTTTAGATTATTATCAAATAGTAGAGCCGTTTTTTTAGTAACACCATGCCAATTAACAGAAAATATTTTAAAGAATATCGCTAAATCAAAGCAAATGCCTTCAGATATTCCTATTATTATATGTTCAAAAGGAATTGTTAATAAGGATAATGAGTTATTATCCAATATTATTAAAAAATATTTTAATAATCCGATATTAGTTATGAGTGGTCCTAATTTTGCTGAGGAAGTTGCCCTTGGTAAATCTGCTATAACAACTATTGCATCTAAGGATGATGATATTGCTAATTATGTAGCTAATCTTTTGAATAATAAATATTTTAAAACAGTTATATGTGATGATATTATAAGTACCCAAATATCTGGAAGTGTTAAAAATGTCGTTGCTATAGCGCTTGGTATTGCGGCTGGATTAGAATTAAGCGAAAGTTCTAAAGCAGCTATATTAACAAAAGGATTAAATGAAATAGGTGAATTATCTGTTAAATTAGGTGGAAATAAAATAACTATGCTTGAGCCTTGTGCAGTTGGCGATTTGGTTTTGACCTGTCTTTCTAATAAATCTAGAAATATGTCTTTAGGATATGAGTTGGGTAAGGGCAGTAGTCTTGAAAAAATTATGTCAGATCGAAAAACAGTTGCAGAAGGTGTTGCCACTGCAAAATCTGCATATGAATTATCTGTAAAATATAATATTAAGTTAGATTTAATAACTTTGATCTATAATATTTTATATAAAAATTATAAGGTTTCTGTTTCAGATTTTCTTTTTTAATTATGCCTTGAATTCATAAATTTTGTAAATATATGATAAATATATTATAATTAAATAATGAATTTCGATAAATATACAGAAAGAACTAAAATAATTATATCTAATGCTCAATCAGTTGCTGTTGCTAATGATAATCAATCATTCCAGTCTGAGCATTTATTAAAGTCTATGCTTGATGATGAGTTAGGTTTTATTGCAAAGATTATTATTTCTGCTGGTGGAAATCTTGAAAAGATAAAAACTGAATTAGAAGTTTTGCTAGGTAAAATAACTAAAGTTTCAGGTGGTGGTTTATTTATATCTAATAATTTAGCTAAAATACTTAATAAGGCTGATAAAATAGCAAAAGATAATTCTGATCAATTTATTTCAATAGAAAGATTGTTTCAGGCTATTTTAACTGCTGATTGTCCAGTTTCTAAAATGTTATTATCTTGCGATTTAACATATGATAATGTTGATAAGGTAATTAATGAATTAAGAAAAGGTAGAACAGCAGATAATGCTAATGCAGATGATAATTTTAATGCTTTAGAAAAATATGCGAATGATTTAACTGAATTAGCCAAGAAACATAAGATAGACCCAGTAATAGGTAGGGATGAAGAAATCAGGCGTACTATTCAGGTTTTATCCAGAAGAATTAAAAATAACCCAGTTTTAATAGGTGAAGCAGGTGTTGGAAAAACAGCTATTATTGAAGGTCTGGCTCAAAGAATATCTGAAGGAGATGTCCCGGAAACCTTAAAAAATCAGAAGCTTATGGCGTTAGATTTAGGATCTTTATTAGCTGGCGCTAAATATAGGGGTGAATTTGAAGAGCGACTAAAAGCTATTATTAAGGAAATTGAAAATAGTGATAATGAAATAATATTATTTATTGATGAGTTGCATAATTTAGTTGGGGCAGGAAGAACGGATGGTGCAATGGATGCATCTAATCTATTAAAACCTGCTTTAGCTAGAGGAACTCTTCATTGTGTTGGAGCTACAACATTAGATGAATATAGAAAATATATTGAGAAGGATCCAGCTTTAGCTAGGAGATTTAAAGCTATACATATTAATGAACCTTCAATTACAGATACTATTACAATTTTGCGAGGAATTAAGGAGAAATATGAATTACATCATGGAATTAGGATTAATGATAGTGCAATAATTGCTGCTGTTAATTTATCTGCTCGATATATTAATGACAGGTTTTTTCCTGATAAGGCTATTGATTTAATTGATGAAGCATCAAGTAAATTAAGAATGGAGATAGATAGTAAGCCAGAGGAAATTGATGAGTTAGATAGAAAAATCATTCAGTTAAAGATTGAATCAGAATCTTTAAAGAAGGAGCATGATCCAGACTCTAAGGTTAGAATTCAGAAAATTAATGATGAAATAACATTACTAAGTAAGAAATTTTCAGATCTAGATAATAAATGGCGTGCTGAAAAGCAAAAATTAGATAGGGCAAAAAATCTAAAAGCAGAATTAGAGGAGGCGAATTATAAATTAGATATAGCTAAAAGGGATGGAGACTTATCTCTTGCTGGCGAATTATCATATGGTAGAATTCCGGAGTTAAAAAAGGAGATTGAAAAAATTACTGCTGATAGCGGCAAAACATTTGTAAAAGAGGCTATTACAGATGAAGATATTTTATCTGTTATTGCAAGACATACATCTATCCCTCTTGAGAAAATGATTGCTAAGGAAAAGGATAAATTACTTAATATTGAAGAAGAGTTAGCAAAACGTGTTGTTGGTCAACAACATGCTGTGAAATCAATTGCTGATGCTGTAAGAAGATCTAAAGCTGGTCTTCAGGATCATAAACAACCTTTAGGTAGTTTTCTATTTTTAGGGCCAACTGGAGTTGGGAAAACAGAATTAACTAAATCCTTGGCAGAATATATATTTAATGATGAAGCAGCGATGGTAAGAGTTGATATGAGTGAATATATGGAAAAACATGCTATATCTAGATTAATTGGATCTCCTCCTGGTTATGTAGGTTATGATGAAGCTGGTTCATTGACTGAATCGGTAAGAAGAAAGCCTTATCAAATAATATTATTTGATGAAATTGAAAAAGCACATCCTGATATTTTAAATATTTTATTACAATTATTAGATGATGGAAGGTTAACTGATGCCCATGGTCGTGTTGTTGATTTTACAAATACCATAGTAATTATGACTTCTAATATTGGTGCTGATATATTATTAAATATAGATCCTTCTAAGGATGTTTCTTCCTATTACAATGAAGTTATGGATCAAGTTAAGTTATATTTAAGGCCTGAATTCATTAATAGAATTGATGAGATAATTTTATTTGAAAATCTTCATATTCAACATATGGAAAAAATTATTGATATTCAAATTGCTAGATTGCAATCTAACCTTGATGCTAAAAAAGTTAAGCTATTAATTGATAAGAAAGCTAAGGATTTTTTAACTGATAAAGGATATGATATTAAATTTGGTGCACGTCCATTAAAAAGAGCAATACAAAAATATATTAAGAACCCTCTTGCTAATCTTATTATTAGTAATAAAATAAAGGAAAATAGTAATATTAAAATCTCTGCAAATAAGGATGAAATTATTATTACAAATTAGTATTCTACTGGTATTATTGATAATTATGGCTTTAGCAATTTCAAAAA
Source organism: Rickettsiales bacterium (assembly GCA_016780625.1). Classification (GTDB taxonomy): domain Bacteria; phylum Pseudomonadota; class Alphaproteobacteria; order Rickettsiales; family JABIRX01; genus JADHLN01. Next base: position 27,407 of record JADHLN010000003.1, on the reverse strand, counting down.
TTTCTGTATCAAAAAATACAGAACAAAAAAATAGTGATACATTAAAATTTGATATTATCGAATATGATAATAACAAACAGTTTTATTACTCTCATGATAATTCTTCTGAGATAATTTCTCTAGATATTGCTTTTAGAGATGCTGGTTATGCTCTCGATAAGAAAGATAAGCAAGGATTATCATTCGTCCTTTTATATTTATTTAGAAATTCTGCAGTAACATCAAAACCAGAAAATCTGCAAAATATGATAGAACAATATGGTTTTAAGGTTGATTTTAACGTTGATGCTGAGAATTTTTATATATCTGTGAAATCGATCTCTCAATATAAGAAGCAGTTATTGTCTCTTTTGCAATATTTTATTAATCCTAAAATTACAGATAATAAGCTTATTGAGCAAGCAAAAGAGAATATATTACAACAATATAAAATTAATAAGGGTAATGCTGGTTTTTTAGCATCTCTTGAGCAGAATAAGACATTATTCTCTGATACATCTCTTGCAAATATTCCTTATGGTAATAAAGAGTCAATGAAGTCAATTACTATTGATGACATACAGGAATTTGCTAAATCACGCTTCACCCGTGAAAATTTTTACTTTGCAATATCTGGTGATGCTTCAGCATCTGATGCTAAAAATATATATAAAAAATTAATTAGTGATTTAGCTCCAAAATTTAAACAAAAATATAATAAATATGAAGGTAATTATAAGCCTCAAAAAAACCATGTTAATATAGATAAGGATCAGGTTGTTATTAAGGCATATATGCCATCTATTTCTAAAAATAGTAATAATTTTTATAAATATTATATTATTAATTATATTTTTGGTGCTTCAGGTTTGAACTCATATTTATCAACTGAGCTTCGAGAGAAGCATGGTTTAACATATTCCGCTTATTCTTATTTTGATATATATAATGATTTTTCAATTTGGAATATTGAGTTTAGTACTGATAAAAAAAATTATAAAAAATCATTAAAGATTCTCTCAGATCTTATTAATTCTATTGTTAAAAATGGTTTTACTGAAGATGATCTTGATAAGGCTAGGAAATATCTAACTGGTAGTTATGAAATATATTTTAATAGTAATGAAAAAATTTCATCATATTTAATTGATTCTCTTGTTAGAGGTGTTTCTCCATCTATTATCAGAAGCAGAAATAATCTTGTTAGTTCATATACTATTGATGAAATTAACAATGTTTTACCAAAATTACTTAATTTTGATGATTTATCAATTATTACAGTTGGAGATATAGATTAGTGGTGACTCCTACGGGATTCGAACCCGTGTTACAAGACTGAGAATCTTGAGTCCTAACCACTAGACGAAGGAGCCTAATAATGTTTAGGTGTGGTGACCCCTACGGGATTCGAACCCGTGTTGCAAGAATGAAAATCTTGAGTCCTAACCACTAGACGAAGGGGCCATATATAAGAATTAGATATTATATAATTAACAAGATAAATTAATCAAGTGTAATTTTCTTCTTTGGCAATTTTTTTAAATATTTCTCTTGCAATAGGTGCTGCTGCTCCTGAACCTGATCCTCCATGTTCAACTACAACAGAAATTGCATATTTTGGTTTATGGTAAGGCGCAAAGCCAATAAATAAGGCGTGATTTCTTTTTCTTAATTCAATATCTTCAATTTTCTTTTCTTTTTCCTTGTGATTTATTGCAACAACTTGAGATGTTCCTGTTTTACCGGCAAATTTAAAGTTTTTATATTTTAATCTTTGCCAATATGCAGTTCCTTTTTTAGAGTTTACTACATCAAACATTGCATCCATTATATATTTTATATGTTTTTTTTTAAAGTTTAGATCTTCAAATATTCTTTTGTTATTATCTTCAATAATATTTGGAATTATTTTTTTTTGTGATATTAATCTTGAGGTCATAATTGCTAATTGAATAGGTGTTGTTTGAAGAAACCCTTGACCTATTGAACTGTTGAATGTGTCACCTAAAACCCAGGGTTGATTAAATTTATTCTTCTTCCATTTTTTTGTTGGTAGTAATCCATCTTCTTCGTTGTAGAATTTATCTGATGTTTTGCTACCTAGGCCAAATTCTTTTGCAGCGTTGGTTATGTTTGTTATTCCTACTTTTCTACTCATTTGGTAAAAATAGCAGTTGCATGATTCTTTAATTGCACCTTTTAGATCTAATATTCCATGTCCTTCTTTTTTCCAGCAATGGAACCATCTTCTTCCAAGTCTTATTTTGCCATTACAATTATATTTAGTATTAGGATTAAAATTATTCTCTAATGCTGCTAAAGCTACAATTATTTTAAAGGTTGATCCAGGTGGGTAATTATTTGATAATGCTTTGTTTTGTAATGGTTTAGCCGGGTTGTTGATTAATTCATCCCAATCTTTTTTGCTTATTTCTTTTAGAAATATATTAGGGTCGAATGATGGTGATGATATTTGAGTGATAATATTACCATTTTCTATGTTTATTAGGTTTATTGCTGCTCTTTTTTCTGCTGCAAGTTTGTATGCATATTTTTGTAATTCAACATCTATAGTTAATTTTACATCTTCTCCAGCTATCATTTTTTGGTCTTTTTCAATATTTGATTTTCCAATAGTATAGCCGTGTGCATCCTCTTCTAAATATGTTACGCCAGCTTTGCCTCTTAATTTATCTTCATATATTTTTTCAATGCCATTTTTACCTATTTTAAAATCTGGATGTTTTAATAGACTGTTATTTGTTTTAGCTAGTTCTTTTTCTGTAACTGTGCTTACGTAACCTATTATATTTGAGGTTATTTCTTTATATGGATAAAATCTTTTTTGGCCTGTTTCTATATATATACCTGGTAGTTCTAGTATGTTGACTTCTATTTTACTTATTTGTGAATATGTAAGGTCATCATATATTAGGACAGAGCCTTCATGTGATTTTCTAATATTATTTTTATGATATAAGAATTTCTTTTTATCTATATTTATAATTTTGCTTAGTTTATCTAGTGTATTATTTATATTAACATTAGGGTTGTTATTTAATAATACTCTGTAATAAGTATTATTGCTGGCTAATATATTATTATTTTTATCATGAATATTACCTCTTAATGGAGGTATAATTATACTTCGTATTTTGTTTTTATCAGATAATTTGTTGAATTTATCATTCTTCATAATTTGCAGATAAAATAATCTTAATGTTATAATACCAATTAAGAATGTTTTTACCCAGATAACAAAGAATAATCTTCTAGAAAAGATTTTATTTTTATCAAAATTATCAATTATCATATTTCCTTTTTATTTTGAAGTTTATTAAGGTAATAATAATAATTATGAAATATCGGATAGGTAATTACTGTTGCAATAAAATTGATAAATAGAATTTCGAAATTAATTACATTATTATTAATGTAATATATGGCTAAAAGCTTTATTAAAAATAACTCTGTTAAAAAAATTATGAATACAAACCATGTTTCTTTAAAGGTGGAATATATAAATAATTTACTTTTAAATTGAAAAATTTTAACGGCTAGGAAGTAAATTAATGCGTTAGTTCCTATTTGATAATTATTAATACCATCTATAATTATTGATATGATAAGCAAAAAAATGAGAAGTGGCTTTTTGTCGTTATAAATATAAAAATAAAAAATAAATGATGCTTCTATTAATGGTATAATATATTTAAGGTTCTCATTTGCATATGGCATGTAAATAACTACTATGCTGAAATATGATATTATATAAAATAATAATATTTTTGTAAGATTTATAATATTCATTATATTATTAGTGATGCAAGGCCTAAAAAGCTTAGGAAAGCTATTACATCTGTTATTGTTGTTAATATTACACCAGAACTTATTGCTGGATCTCCTTTTAATCTATAAACTATTATTGGTATAATCGCACCAGATAATCCTGCTATTCCTAATGTTATTACTGTTGCAATTGAGAATAATATTGCAAGCTTTATATCATAGGTAATTGTAATTAATAGAAAGCTAATTATTGAAAAAAATATTCCATTGGTAATTCCTATTAAGAATTCTTTTAAAATAATTTTACTACTATTTGCAGCTGTTAATTCTTTTCTTGCTAGAGAACGAACTGCAATTGTAACCGTTTGTGTGCCTGCATTACCACCCATGGAGGCTATTATTGGCATTAAAACTGCTAGAGCTACAATAGCCTCTATGTTTTTATCAAAAATACTGATTACTATTGATGCTATTATTGCTGTTATTAAATTTAAAAATAACCAAGGAAATCTTTGTTTAATTGTTTGAATAAATTTTGTATAAATATCTGATTCTATTATTCCACCAAGATGTAATATATCATCTGAGACGCTTTCTTCTATTACTTCAATTGCGGTGTTTTGTGTTGTAAAGCCAAGCATCCTACCATCATTATTTACAATAGGAGCAAAGCTAAGATCATATTTTTTAAAATTCATAGCAAGTTCTTGCTCTTCAGTAAGGTAATTAAAAGATATTACCTCCTTATTCATAATATTTTCTACGATAGTTTTGGGGTCATTAATTATTAAGTCTTTGCTGGTAATTATTCCAATAGGTTTAAAATATGGGTCTACAACAAATACACCATAGAAATTATTGCTAATTACTTCTTTATTTTTACAACAATATTTGATTGTTTGAGAAATATTCCAGTGTTTTGGTACAGAAATAAAATTACGTTGCATTAATCTTCCTGCACTATTTTCAGGATATGAGAAGCCGGTTTTTAATTCTTCTTTTGTTTCTTTATTGAAGAAATGTCTTATTTGATTTCTTATTACTTCACTTACTTCCTCTAATATTGATAGAATTTCTGGTGATTCTAATGATTGAATTATTTTTGCAGATTTTTTTGGTCCTATTAGCTGAATAAATTCTTCACTTACTGAATTATGTAGTTTTAAGAATAGGTCAGCTGGAAAATTATCATCAATTATATTTACAAATGCTAGTTTTTCTTCGTGATTATACTCACTAATAGTAATTGCTAAGTCAGCAATATTAATTTTTTCTATTAAATTTGTGACTAATTTTTTATCATTTTCATTAATAGCTATTTTTAGCTCTTTTTCTAGATATTTATAATTTTGAACATCATTTAAGTCTGACATTTTGAATTGTTGTTATTTATTTAGATGAGTATAGAATAAAAAATAATATTAATTTATTATTTATAGAAATGAAACATAAAAACACAACAAGTTTTTGGAGCTCTAGATTCTATGAGATTATTGCTTTGTTTTTTTTTGCTTTTTCTTTCTTTGTAATAGTTTCACTATTTTCATATCATCCCTTAGATCCAGCATTTAATTCTGTTTATGATAATAAAATATCTAATGCTGGAGGTTATATAGGTGCTCATATATCAGGTTTTTTGTTAGAGTTTTTTGGTTTATCTTGTGCTTTATTTCCATTTTTTTCTTTTGCATGGGGTGTTTATTTTTTTAGAAAACTTAATCCGGGTTATTTTCCGCTAAGATTATCAGCTTTTTTATTATCCTTATTACTTGCGTGTTACTTCTTATCTAGCTTTAATGTATCTCATTCTTGGCAGTTTTTATCATATGGAGGTATTACTGGATATTTTCTTGTTGGATTTTTAGAGCAATATTTTAATGGTATTCCATTTGTAATATCAGCATTATTTTTGTTTATTTTATGTTTTTATTATGCATTAAATATGTCGTTGCGTAAATCATTCAAATTATTCTTTATTTGTTTTTATTCATTAGTGATTTATTTTAATAAAAAGGCTAAAAATTCTGCAATTTTACTTGCTGAGCTTTCTTCAGGTGTTTTACTAAATTTTAATAAGCGTTTTTTTAAAAATAGAATAAAAGATATTGATATTGGTTATAGTAAACCAAAGGAAAAAATATCAAAAATTGATAAGGTTTCTATTTCAGCATTTAAATCTAATATTAATTATGATTTGCCAGATGTAAATTTATTAAATCTTCCTAAAAAACATAAATCTCAGTTAAGTAAGGATGAATTAAATTCCAATGCAAAATTATTAAAAGAAACATTAGCTGATTTTGGGATTAATGGAAAGGTTCTTAATGTTAAGCCTGGTCCTGTAGTTACTTTATATGAATTTGAGCCTGCAGCAGGTATTAAATCATCTAGAGTTATTGGTCTTGCTGATGATGTTGCTAGGTCAATGCGAGCAATATCTGCTAGAATATCTGTAATATCTGGGCAAAATGCTTTAGGTATTGAGCTTCCAAATGAAAATAGGGAAGTTGTATATTTTCGTGAATTGGTAGAAAATGATTCATTTCAAACTGATAATTATAAACTACCACTTGCTCTTGGTAAGAATATTGCAGGTGAAACTGTAATTGCTGATCTTGCTAAAATGCCCCATTTATTGGTTGCTGGAACAACGGGCTCAGGTAAATCAGTTGCTGTAAATAGTATGATTTTGTCTATTTTATATAAATTATCACCTAAGGAGTGTAAATTTATAATGATTGATCCTAAAATGTTAGAGTTATCTATATATGATGATATACCACATTTACTTTCACCTGTTGTTACAGATCCAAAAAAAGCAGTTCAAGTTATGCGTTGGACTGTTCAGGAAATGGAAAATAGATATCGTTTAATGTCCTCTCTTGGGGTTAGAAATATCACTGGTTACAATGAAGCAATTGAAAAAGCTATTAAAAAAAATAAGGTTTTGACAAGAACTGTGCAAACAGGTTTTGATTCAGAGTCTGGTAAGCCTATTTTTGAAGAAGTTGAGCTTGATATGCAGCCATTGCCATATATTGTTCTTATTGTAGATGAAATGGCTGATTTAATGTTAGTAGCTGGTAAAGAGATAGAGTGTTATATTCAAAGATTAGCTCAAATGGCTAGAGCTGCTGGTATTCATATTATTATTGCTACACAAAGACCATCAGTAGATGTAATAACTGGTGTTATTAAAGCTAATTTTCCTACAAGGATTAGTTTTCAAGTAACATCTAAAATTGATTCGAGAACAATATTAGGAGAGCAGGGTGCTGAGCAATTATTAGGCATGGGTGATATGTTATATATGTTTGGTGGAAGTAAAATTAATAGAGTGCATGGTAATTTTGTCTCTGATGAAGAAGTTAGATCTATAGTGGCTCATTTAAAGAAGCAAGCAAGACCAGAATATATTGATGATATGTTCTCTGTTAGTGAAGATGATTCTTCTTCATTTGGTGAAGGAGATAATTCTGGTAAGGATGAATTATATAGTGAGGCAGTTGAAATAATTAAGAGAGATAAAAAAGTTTCTACTAGTTATATTCAACGTCAATTAAGAATTGGTTATAATAGAGCTGCAAATATTATTGAAGAAATGGAAATAAATGGTATAATATCATCAGCTGGTCCAACTGGTAAAAGAGAAATTTTAGTTGAATAATATTATGAGTAAATTTGAAACAGATATAGTAGTAATTGGAGCAGGTCCTGTTGGATTGTTTGCAGTTTTTGAGGCTGGTCAATTAAATATGAAATGTCATGTTGTTGATAGTTTAGATTTTATTGGTGGTCAATGCCAAGCTTTATATCCTGAAAAGCCTATTTATGATATTCCTGCTTATCCTTTAATTAAATCTGAAGATTTAATTTTAAAATTAGAAGAACAAATAAAACCGCATAATCCAGTATTTCATTTAGGTAACCAGGTAATTAAAATTTCTGGTGATGTTGGTAATTTTATTGTAATTACCGATAATAATAAGGAAATATGCTGTAAGGCAATTGTAATTGCTGCTGGTTGTGGAGCATTTGGTCCTAATAGACCTCCACTTGCTGATATTGAAAAATATGAATCTATTGGCTCAGTACGTTATTTAGTAAATCAAATTTCTCGTTTTGAGGATAAAAATGTAGTAATTGCTGGTGGAGGTGATTCTGCTGTTGATTGGGCATTATCACTTGCTCCTGTTGTAAAAAATCTATCATTAATTCATAGACGAGATAAATTTAGAGCGGCTCCTAATTCTGTAAAGCAGCTTCATGAATTAGTTGATCTTGGGAAAATAGACCTTGTTGTACCTTATCAATTAGATTCATTAAAAGGTGATAATTCGAAATTAACTCATGTTATTGTTAGTGATTTAGATGTTAATAAGAAAGCTATAGAAGCAGATTATTTATTACCTTTTTATGGTTTATCTATGGAGCTTGGTCCTATTGCGGATTGGGGTTTAAATATAGATAAAAAACATATAGCTGTTGAGTCACATTCAATGGAAACAAATCTAAAAGGTATATTTGCTATAGGAGATATAGCCGATTATAAGGGTAAGTTGAAATTAATTTTAACAGGATTTAGTGAAGCTGCATTTGCATGTCATAATATTTATAATTATGTTTATCCTGATGTTCCTTTACATTTTGAATATTCAACTACAAAAGGTGTTGCAGCTTAGATGCTAATATTATCTGATAGAAGATTAATTGAAATTACTGGTTCTGATAGTAAGAAATTTTTGCAATCTCTTATTACAAATGATATTTATAAATTATCTGCAAAAAATCCATTATTCTCATGTTTACTAACTCCGCAAGGTAAGTTTTTATTTGATTTTTTTATTTATGAGATTAATAGCAGAATTATAATTGAAATTAATAATAAATTTTTTGAGCAATTTATTAAAAAGCTAAATCTTTATAAGTTGCATACTGATGTTGAGATTATTGCTATTGAAGGAAATATATTATTTTCTAATAAATCCATTGATTGTGATAATCATTTTAGAGACCCAAGAATATCAAAAGAATTTTATAGAATAATTGATTTTAATTTAAGCCTATCTGCTGATGATAATTTAGATTTATATCATAAAATTAGAATAGAAAATATGTTAATTGAAGGTGCATATGATCTAATTCAAGAAAAATCATTTATTTTGCATTATGGTTATCATAATCTTAATGCTGTTGATTTTAGTAAAGGGTGCTATGTAGGTCAGGAAGTAACAACTAGGAGCTTTAGAAGAGGGGTTATTAGAAAAAAAATAACTTCTTTTGAATCAGTTAAAAATTTAAATCAGGGCGATGATTTAATATATAGTGACGAACAAAAAATTGGTATTGTTGCTTACTATAATAAAAACATAAAGTCGGGATTTATGTTAATAAATTGCGAAAATTAATAATTATATTATTTTTTATTGGTAATTCACACTCATTCCACCTTTTTGTTTAGCTGATGAAATATCAAATTTTCCGCTCACCAATGATGAGCCTAAAGCCGGAGCTGCTGTTGAAATGGCAGTAGTAGTTGCACCTTTTAAAGCAGCTTCCTCTGCTCCAATAAAAACAGGAGAAGTAGCTCTTTTACTTAAATCACCAATGGTCTTACCAATGTCTTCATTAAATACTCCTTGTGGTATGCTAATCGAATCTATTAGGCCTTCTCCAAATAGATTACTATTAAATACTCCATCACTAATTTTTTGACCCATATTTGCTTGATCAACATCACCTAGGAATCCTCCTGCACCCATTTTACCTTGTGTTGCTGTTTCATTATGCTGTTGTAATGATAATGTTGCTGCAATATTGCCGCCTGTTTGACTAGGATCTAACATGTTTTTTAATTTAATTTAATCATAATTTAGTTTTTTTAGCAATTAATTGCAATTATATTTCAACTATTTATTGTTATTTTTTAAATTATATTAAATTATGTATAAATATATTTTTTTTTCTTTTCTAATTATTTTATTTTCTCATGATTCTTTTGCATCTTCAAATGATAATGCAAATTTGTTAATAGCTAATTTATCTTTAATTATTGAACCTATTGTTAATTTTTTAGCATTTATATTCTTAGGTGCTCCATATGAAATATTTGGAGAGGTAAGAAGAATAACAATTTTTCAAATGCCAATATTAGTATTATGGTTAGTAGCTGGAGGTGTTTTTTTTACTTTTAAATTAAATTTTGTAAATATCCGTCTTTTTAAGCATGGATTATTAGTTGCTTGTGGCAAATATAATAGTAATGATTCTGATGAACCAGGTAAAATTAGTCATGCGGAAGCTCTATTTGCTGCAGTATCTGCTACTGTTGGGTTAGGAAATATAGCAGGTGTTGCTATAGCTATCTCAATTGGTGGCCCAGGAGCTGTAATTTGGATGATGCTTGCTGCTTTTTTTGGTATGTCGACAAAATTTGCTGAAGTAACTTTGGGTCAGAAATATAGAAAATTTGATAAGGATGGTCATTTACTTGCTGGTGCATTTTACTATTTAGAGGATGGTTTAGCTGCAAAAGGATATAAAAACCTTGGTTTGTTTTTGGCAAAACTTGCTGCAATCTTCTGTATTACCGGTGCAATAGGAGCGGGTATCATGTTTCAAGCTAACCAATCTGTAGCAATTATTGTTGATAATTTTGCCTTGTCTAATTTGTCTAAATTTATATTTGTTATTATTCTTGCGATTATTATTGGTTTCGTTCTTATTGGAGGAATTGTTAGAATAGCCCATATTGCTTCCAAAATTGTTCCATTAATGGCTGTGAGTTATGTTATTTGCTGTTTGGTAATATTATTTGTAAATCACAATGATATCTTTCCTGCTATTAATCTTATGTTTAGATCAGCATTTATTGATAATGCAATTTACGGGGGAATAATTGGTGCAATTATACAAGGTGTTAAGAGATCAGCTTTTTCTAATGAGGCTGGAATTGGTTCGTCTGTTATTGCTCATGCAGCAGCTAAAACTAAAGAACCTGTTAGAGAAGGTTCTGTTGCTATTTTAGAACCTTTTATTGATACTATTATTATTTGTTTTATGACAGGTATTGTTATTACAGTTACTGGGGTATATCAAGATAGCTCAATAAAAGACGGAGTTTTAATTACTAGGGAGGCTTTTGCAACTGTTAGCCCTTTATTTGCCTTGTTACTTAGTTTTATAGTTTTTCTTTTTGCTTTTTCTACAATGCTTACATATAGTTATTATGGTCAACAAGCATGGAGTTACTTGACTAAAAATACCAATTATAAAATTTGTCATTCATTATTTGTGATAGCTATTATTATTGGAGGATTATTAAATCTGGGGGTTGTTATTGATTTTGCCGATATTTTATTTTTAATTATGGCTGTACCTAATTTAATTGGTTTGTATATCTTATCAGGTGATATTAAATTAATGAAAGATCAATATATAGCTAAATTACAAAATAATAAATTTTAATTTAGGCTTATTTAAATTAGCTGATTATACATCCTATTCTAGTTTTACATCTAGTTTTCCAGCTTTCTTTATTTTTATCTAAACCCTTACTGATTTCTATTTGATTTATATCTAAACTATCACTGGTTTTTATTTGACTAAGCTCTAGTTCAATCATATTTATTCTATAATGGGTTGTTTTGCTTATATCATTATCTTTATGTTCTGATAGTTTTTTTATCTTTTTCAATATTTCATTATATAGCTCAGTTGATTTTTTTTGAGCAATCTCCAATGCATTTTTTCCTTCAGGGTTTTTTATAGTAAAATCAGCACCTTCTTCTAATAATTTTTTAGATAGATCTATATTATTATGATGAAATTCTAGAGCTAATAATAAGGGTGTTTTTCCATGAATATTTTTAGCATTTATATCTGCTCCTTGTGCTAGAGCTGTATTTATCATGGCTGTGTCATTAGAAATAACTCCTGTACATAATATATTTACAGCTGCTGAATTATCTTGATATTCTGATTGCATATATTATTTTTTAAAAATTATTATATTACAAAATTAAAATATTTTTAAGTATGTTTTTATTATTTAAAATAATTTCTTAATATTTCTAGATAAATTTTATCTAGTTTTTCTATTTCGTTAATATCTATATGTTCATCAATTTTGTGAGCTGTTTCGTTAATTAAACCAAATTCAATTGTAGGGCAGATATCTTTGATAAATCTGGCATCAGATGTTCCTCCTGTTGTGCTTAATTCAGCTTTATTACCAGTTACTTTTTCTATTGATTCTTCTATAATTTTTGTGAAATTTTTATCTTTATTAAAAAATGATTCACCACTAATTTTATATTCTAGATCATATTTTTGTATTGTTTTATTGGCAATTTCTTCAATAATTTTTACTATATCTTTTCCTTGATGAATATCATTAAATCTTACATTAATTTTAGCTTTTGCTAATTCAGGTATAATATTTGTTGTTTGATTATCTACATCTATTGATGTTACTTCAAGATTAGTTGCTTGAAAAAAATCATTACCATTATCGAAAACATAATTATTAATTTCATTTAAAAATTTAATTAAATAATTATTTGGATTATCTGCATTATGAGGATAAGCAACATGACCTTGAGTTCCAATTACTGTAATATTAAAATTGATGCTTCCTCTTCTGCCAACTTTTACCATTTCTCCTACATAGTTTGGATTTGTAGGTTCGCCAACGATACAGTGAGATATTTTTTCCTTTCTTTTTTTAAATTCTGCAACCATTTTAACCGTGCCATTAACGGCTATTGCTTCCTCATCACCAGTTATTATAAAGCTTATAGAATCTTTAAAAATTTTTTTTTCTTCAAGAAATGTTTTTGTTGCCGCAATAAATGATGTTATGGCAGGCTTCATATCTACTGCTCCTCTTGCATATAATTTATTATTTTTTATTTCTGCTTTAAAAGGATCTACACTCCATTTTTCAATATCACCTGTAGGAACTACATCAGTATGGCCTGCAAAGGCTAGATTTTTATCGGAATTACCATATTTAGCATAGAGATTTTTTATTGTTGCATGGTTAGCTTCAGAAAATATCATAATTTCTGTTTTAAATCCTAATTTTTCTAATTCTGTTTGAAGGAATTCTATAGCACCATCATTTTCAGGTGTTATAGATTTTTTTTGTAATAATTTTTGTGCTAATTCTAGGCTATATTCTTTCATTTAATCTCTTAATAAATCATTAATTGACGTTTTTGAGCGTGTTTTTGCATCTACTTTTTTAACAATTACAGCGCAATAAAGGGATGGATCCCCAGCTTTTTTTGGAGGTACATTACCAGGAACAACAACAGAATAGGCTGGTATTTCACCATATGATATATTTCCACTTTCTCTATCTATAATTTTAGTAGATTGCCCTAAATAAACTCCCATTGATATCACGCTTCCTTCTCTTACTATTACACCTTCTGCTACTTCTGATCTGGCTCCTATAAAGCAATTATCTTCAATAATAACAGGATTTGCTTGTAATGGTTCTAATACTCCTCCAATTCCAGCTCCGCCAGATATATGGCAATTTTTACCTATTTGTGCACATGAACCAATAGTTGCCCATGTATCAACCATTGTACCGTCATCTACATATGCTCCCAAATTAACAAAAGAGGGCATTAATACAACATTCTTACCAATATATGATCCATATCTTACTGTTGTGTTTGGTACAGCTCTGAATTGATTTTTAGTAAAATCTTCTTCGGTCCAGCCTTCAAATTTTGATTTTACCTTATCATACCAATAGCTTTGTGCATTTAGAGAAGGACCTCCAGATATTAATTGCATGTCATTAGTTGCAAAGGATAGTAATATTGCTTTTTTTACCCATTGATTTACATGCCAATTTTCTTGTTTTTTTTCAGCAACTCTTATTTCACCGTTATCTATTTTATCCAGAACTTTTGTAATGGTTTTTTGTGCCTCATTTTTATCAAAATTATTATCAATTTTTTTTTGCCATAAATTGTTAATAATGCTTTCTATGTTGTTCATAATATGGTATGATATAATGTGTAAAATTTAAAACTTAGGTAAAATGATTGTAAATTGTGAAAAATGCAATACTAAATTTGAGTTAAGTGACATTGAAGTTACCAAAATTAATGATATGGGAAGAATTTTAAAATGTGGTAATTGTCATCATATGTGGCTTGTTAACTCTTTAGGTGTTACTCAATCTCATACTCCTATAGATCAAAATTTAATTTCTTCAATCAAAACAACTAAAGAGCCATCTGTTATGCTAGATAATGTTGTAGCAAATGGAATGGTTAATGATTATTTTAAATTTACCTCAATTTCATTATTTTTTAAATTAAGTTTTTTTGCCTTACTTTTTTTGTGTTTTTTTCAAATATTAATAAAATATAATCAGTTTTTTGTAAAAAATAATCTATCAAGATTATTTATTGATAATCTTGGTATTAATAATTTAGATGGTTTGGTTTTAGAATCGGTTAGTATAGATAAAACTTTCTTAAAGAAAGAAGGCTCTCCTTTAATACTTACAGGTTATATAGCTAATAAATCAGATGAAGTAAAAATGTCACCTGATATTAGGATTATTTTATATGATGATAAAGGCAACATATTAGATAAATATATTTATAATTTACCTAACATTAAAATATTGCCAGGTGAAAAATCAAAAATAGTCAATAGAATCAATAATTTACCTAAAAACACGCATCGAATATTAGTTTCTGCTGGTAATTATATTGAGTTTTTATTTAGTTAGATTTTCTGGTTAGATAATTTGGTATTGTTATTATGTGATATGTAATATCTTCTTTGTTTTGAATTGAAAATGATCCTCCAAAACTTTCAATATTATTTTCTAATTCTGATGAAAAAACTGGCAGTAATGTATTACCACTAATCATAATTAATAGATTGCTATTAAAATCTTCAATAAATGATAATGTTATAGATTTACTTTCGGCTAATTTATGTTGTTTTAAATATAAAATTAATGTTGGTAGGAACTTACTAATATCAATTTTTATATTGGGTAGATTATCTGTAAATTCATATTTTATCTCTTTATCATTGATAGCATTCTTAATTTCTGCTACTAAATCAGTTATTTTTGTTTCATGATTTAAATTTTTTGCTTCTTCAATAATTTTGTTTTTATCCAAAGCTTTGGTTATTTGGGAGTTTAACTTTAAAGCTGATAAATAAATTTTACCTGCATATTTACCAATTGTATCATCATGAATTTCTTTTGATTCATTTTTTATTGTAGCTGATAATTCAATTATGTTTTGTAGTGGTTCTTTTATTGAATTAGGGATGAGGTTAGAAACGTTCTCACAAAGATTAAGCATATTTGTTTTAGCTATATTTTGCTGTGTTTGTGATTTGTTAATTTTGTTTTTGATAGTAGTTAGCAAAATGTCAAAATCGATAGGTTTTAATATATATTCATCTGCTCCTAATTCTATTCCTAATAGTTTTTCATCTTTTTGTCCAAATGCAGTTACAAATAGAAATGGTGTTTTAGATAATTCTTCCTGATATTCATTACTTAGCTTATCAAGCAATTCTCGACCATCCATAACTGGCATATTTATGTCACATAATACAATATCTGGCTTATTTTTAATAAATTCATTATAGGCTTTTAGACCATTTTCTGCTTGGATTACCTCGTAACCTTCGCTTTCTAAAATTGTTGATATATTTTCTCTTAAATCTTTTTCATCTTCAACGCATAATATTTTGTTATTTTTAATCATTATAACCTCATAATTTGATTAATGGATATTTAGTATAAAATGTTGTGCCATGATTTTCTTTAGATTCTATTTTAAATTCGCCATTATGTAATTCTACTAGTTTTTTAACTAGATATAAGCCAATACCAGTACCTGATATACCAATAGCATTATTTGCTCTGAAAAATTTTGTACATATTTTTTTTAAATCTTCTTCATTAATACCAATACCTTTATCACTTATGATAATCTCGTGGTAATTTGTACTTATTTTATGTTTTATATCTATAGATGCAGGTGATTTAGAATATTTAATAGAGTTTGATATTAAATTATTATAAATAAGATCAATTAGATTAATATCAGCATAAAGATTTTTTGCTGTATCTTCTTTTGAGAATTTTATATTTACTTCTGGGTTAATATCTTTGTGTCTTTTAATGATTTCTTCTAATAGATCTGATATATTAAAATACTCAGGATTGAAATCTAACTTACCCGATTCTAATTTTGAAAGATTTAAGGTGGAATCCATCATTTTGTTGATTCTAATTATTGCCTTTTCAATCTTTTTTATTTGTTCACTCAGAATATTATCTTCTTTTTTTTCTATTCTTTTTAGAACATCCATTGAGGTTTTTATTATAGCAAGTGGTGTCTTAAACTCGTGAGATACTAGTGATATAAATTCAGATTGTGTTTGGGTTATTGATTTTTCTTTATCTAATTCCTTGCTTAATATATCTGATTTATCCTTTAGAATAACTGTTTTTTCATAAAGGTTATATATGTGACGGGACCTTTCTATTGATAATTTAAGGTTGTCAGATAATTTTTCTAATGAAAAATTATTATCATTATTATTGTCTAATTTATATAGATCTTTACCAAATTTACGCAAATAAAACTCTAATATTTAATGTAATGTTAAATAAACCTTTGTTTTATTCAACTAATAATTGTTATTATTATATTGTCCAATTAATAAATTATTTTTTTTATTATGAATAAAATATATTTCTACTTTTGCCTTAATTATTTTGTTTTCTGGCAATATTGAAATTGAATCATTATAGAAATATTTCTTGTCTATTCCCATTTCAATTAGTGAATCTTTGATTATTTTGCTTCTTTTAGCAGCTATTTCTTTATCATATTGACTTATTTCATCCTCATTAGTATAGCTTTCAATTATTATCTTAAGATTGTCTTTTGGTTCTATCATTAGATATCTATTATAGATATGTGTTATTATTTTAATTGAATTCTTATCAAGCATATAACGGTAATTAGGGAAATATAATGTATATAAATTTCTGTTATTTAATTTATCTATATAGTTTTTCTCAAGTATAGTATTAGCCTGAATATTTTTGTGAGTATCCCAGAATTCATCTCTAAATCTCAAAATTTCATCGCTTTGCCAATTTTCTTCTAATTGCTCTAGCCAATAATCATATAATATTATGATTCTTGCAGATTGAAGTGGATAATTTTTCTTTATATTATTATCTTCAATTATGCTTATGAGGGCGTTATATGCTGAGATAATTTCGTTTTTATAAAAATTATTTGATATAGATCTTGTGTTAGGGTGATCTGGTTTGATATTTTCCCTGTTAATTGATTTAAGTCCTTTTTTGGCAAAATAATTACTTGCAATCCAATCATATTGCTCCCTTTCTCTTCTTGATAAATTATTATAACCTATTGCAAGTGCGTTATAAAAATTACTTGTTTTAATTTGCTTAGTTTTCTTATCTAATATTGTTTCATAGGTACAGGAATATAATATTAATGTTAATAGTAATAATTTTTTCATATAACTTATAAAAATCTTGAGATTATTATAGCATATTAGTGGTTTTGTAACAAGTTTATTATGTATTAAAATTTACTTTTTAAATGTCATAATGTAATTTTGTGATAAATCATCAGATATTGACCAACTATCCTTTAAAATATTATATTTAAGTCCATTCTGCTTTAAGAGATTTAGCTCTTCTTTCACCATGTTATTTATTTCATGGGGCATTAAAAATTTATTATATTGATGTGTACCTTTTGGTAGCCAATTTAGAATATATTCTGCTGCAAATTTAGCGCATATTAGTGACTTTATTGTTCTATTAATTGTTGCAACAAATAAAATACCGTCTTTATTAAGATGAGATGCTAATTTATTTAGAAATTTTTCTGGATTATCAACATGCTCAATTACTTCAAGACAGGTAATTACGTCAAATTTATTTTCATTATCTAGTTCCTCTAATGTTGATTTTTTGTAATTAACTTTACTTTTGGTTTTTAGCTGCTGTGTCTTTGCTATTTTAATGTTTTTTTCTATTGGATCAATTGCTGTAACTTTAATGCCTTGTTGCGATAATGGCTCTGATATCAAGCCACCCCCACAGCCAATATCAAGTAGTGTTATTTGTTTTTTTTCCTTTTTAAAAGAGCTATTAATTTGTGAGATAATATATTCTAATCTTATAGGGTTGAATTTATGTAATGGTTTAAATTTACCGTTTGGATCCCACCATTCATCTGCCATTTCTTCAAATTTTTTTATTTCATCCTTATTTATTGAATTATTCATTTTATTTTAGAGTTATAATAAATTAGTGGTTCTTGATTCATATCTTTATCTCCGTTAATTACCTCAGCTATTATTATATTGTGGTCACCAATATCTATTATTTTATATTTTTTAGTATGCAATGTAGCAAGATTATTTGTTAATAATGCTATATTGTTATTATCAGTTTGGTAATCAAGATTTTTAAATCTATCTTCATCTTTTTTTGCAAATTTCCACACCAGATCTTCCTGAGATTTTGATAATATATTAATATTGTAATAGTCAGAATTAATAATTAATTCGTTAGTATGTGATTTTTTATCAATGTTAAAGCTTACTAATATGGGCTCAAGTGATAGTGATGAAAAACTATTAACTGTTATACCAAATGGTTTGTTATTATAATTTCCTGTTATAACAGTTATGCCTGTTGTGAATTTATTAACTATTTTTTTATATTCTTCTGGATTCATAATAATCTAAATTTTCTATGAGGATATAGATATATTCATAGTTTTCTATATCTATCTAGACATTTTTATATATTTAAATATTATAATTTCTTTTTTTAATTTATGGCTTTAATTGTTCAAAAATTCGGAGGCACTTCTGTTGCTAATATAGAAAGAATCAAAGAGGTAGCTAAAATTGTTGCTAAAGAAAAAAATAAAGGTAATCAGGTTATTGTCGTAGTTTCCGCTATGTCTGGTGTTACTGCTCAGCTAATTGACTATGTCAACTCTGTTTCAACCTTAACAGATAATAACTCTTTAGCTGAATATGATGCTGTTGTATCTTCAGGTGAATTAATTACATCAGGTTTATTAGCTTTGCAATTGCAATCTATTGGTATTTCTGCTAGATCATTTAGTGGCTGGCAGGCTGGAATTATAACTGATGCAAGCCATAGTAAAGCAAGAATTGAAAAAATTAATACTAATTTTTTAACAGATATTTTAAATAATTCATCTGTGCCTGTAATATCTGGTTTTCAGGGAGTTAGTACAGAAAATCGTGTTTCTACCATGGGAAGGGGAGGCTCTGATACCTCTGCTGTAGCTATTGCTGCTGCTATGAATGCAGAAAGATGCGATATTTATACAGATGTAACCGGAATTTTTACTGCAGATCCAAGAATTGTTAAAAAAGCAAAAAAATTACATAGAGTTGGTTATGAAGAGATTTTGGAAATGGCCTCTCTTGGAGCAAAAGTATTACAAATTAGAGCAGTTGAAATGGCATATAAACATAATGTGTCAGTTAAGGTATTATCTAGTTTTGAAGATGAGGAAGGAAGTTTATTAGTTAAAGATGAGGAAATAATGGAAAAAAGATTAATTACAGCTGTTGCGCATTCTGATGATGATGCAAGAATTACTATATCAAATATCCCTAATGAACCTGGAGTTATAGCAAATATATTAAAACCACTTGCAAATGCTTCTATTAATCTTGATATGATTATTCAAAATATTTCATATGATGGAGAACATGCCAATGTAACTTTTACTTTAAAAGAAATTGATATGGATAGGGCTTTTGCTATCTTAAAGGATGAAAAAAACAAAGGTAATATTAAATTTAAAGATATCAATTTTAATAAGGATGTTGCAAAGCTTTCTGTAATTGGGATGGCTATGAAAGAACATTCAGGAGTAGCTCAAAAAATGTTTCAAACTCTTGCTGATAATGATATTAATATTTTGGCAATTACAACATCTGAAATAAAAATTTCAGTTTTGATTGATAAAAATCATATGAAAAATGCAATTAATTTACTGCATGATGCTTTTGAAATTGACAAATAAAGCGTTATTTCAGGGCTTTATTTATTTCTGTATTAAACTTCGTAATATTTTTTAATATTTTTTGAATATTATTTTCATCTTTTTTAATTATCTCTAAATAAGCAGATCCAATTACTACATAATCTGCAATATTTGCGGCTTCTTTTGCTTGATGTGCTTTTTTTATGCCAAAACCAAGGGCTATTTTTTTGCTTGTAATTTTTTTGATTTTGTTAATCTGATTTTTTGCTATTGCAAAATCTGGTTCTTGTGTACCTGTGATTCCAAAAACAGAAATATAATAAATAAACTCATTATTAGTTTTATTTATTTGTTTTAATCTTCCCTCTGATGTTAGGGGTGTAACAAGATTAATTAAAGGAAGTTTAGCATCTAGAGATTCAAGGTAATTTATTTGCTCTTCATATGGTAAATCTACTATTATCAATGCATCAATATTTGCTTTAATTGCTGCTCTGTTAAATGCTTTAATTCCATATTTGAATATAGGATTAAAATAACCCATTAATATTATTTTTATATGAGGATGTTCCTTTTTAATTTTTGTTGCTAACTTAAGGCAATCATTAAGCTTAATGTTATTTTTAAGGGCTTCGTTGGTTGAATATTGTATTATTTTTCCATCTGCTACTGGATCTGAGAATGGTATACCAATTTCCAATATATCTGTTCCAGTTTTAATTAACTCTATTGCTATTTTGTGGCTTTGTTCTAAATCTGGATATCCAGCAACAATATATGATATTAATTTAGCTTTTTTATTCATATTAAATTAGTTTTATTTTCTCTGCTACTGTTAATACATCCTTATCACCTCTACCGCATAGATTTAAGATAATAGTGGAATTTTTTGTAAATTTATTTTTGTTTTTTATTAACCAACCAATTGCATGAGAAGGTTCTAGTGCAGGTATTATGCCTTCAGTTTTTGATAATTCTTGGAATCCCGTTAATGCATCATTATCTGTGGCATAATGATACTCGGCTCTTTTTATCTCGTGCAGATATGCATGTTCTGGTCCTATGCCTGGATAATCTAATCCTGCTGATATTGAATATGTATCAGAAATCTGGCCATTTTTATCTTGGATATAATATGATTTATTGCCATGTAATATTCCCGCTTCACCATTATTAATTGAAGCTGCATTATCTGCTGATTTTATACCTTTTCCTGCTGCTTCAATTCCTATTAATTTAACATTTTTATTTTTAATAAAAGCACTAAATAAGCCAATTGCATTTGAGCCGCCTCCAATACATGCTATAACTGCATCTGGTAATTTTTTGGCCTGTTTTTTTATCTGAGACTTTGCTTCTTTACCTATGATGGATTGTAAGTCTCTGACGATTGTAGGGTAGGGATGAGGTCCTGCTGCGGTACCAATAAGGTAATAAGTGTTTTTTACATTTGCAACCCAATCACGCATAGCTTCATTCATTGCTGCTTTTAATGTGCCATTACCAGATGATACTTCATGAATTTTTGCTCCTAATAATTTCATGCGATATATGTTTGGGCTCTGTCTTTTTATATCTTTACTACCCATAAATATTTCACATTTTAGACCTAGTTTTGCGCATATTGTAGCAGTTGCTACTCCATGTTGCCCAGCTCCTGTTTCAGCTATAATTCTTGTTTTGCCCATATATTTTGCAATTAATGCTTGGCCAATAGCGTTGTTTATTTTATGTGAGCCAGTGTGATTTAACTCGTCTCTTTTTAGATAAAGCTTTAAATCTAATTTATTTGATAGATTTTCAGCAAAATATAATGGTGATGGTCTTCCTATATAATTTTTGTGGAGATGTTTAATTTCCTTGTTGAAATTTTCGTCTTTTTTAAGTTTTTTATAGGATTCTTCAAGTTCTAATATCAGAGGCATTAATGTTTCTGCTACATATCTTCCGCCATAATTGCCGAAATATCCTATTTTTGCTTTATTTTTTTGCATTAATTTTACTAAAATAATCAAGAATTTCTGTTATTTTTTTATTATCTTTTACTCCTTTTTGCAACTCAATTCCTGAACAGATATCAAATAGATTAAAATTATTTATGATTTTTTTTATATTATTTATGTTTAGACCCCCTGAAATAAAAAACTTCTCTTTATTATTGTGATTTTTTAATAATTCATGGTTAAAGCTTTTTCCTGAACCACCATATTCTGCTGTTTTACTATCATATAATATATATTCTGTATATGGATGGTATTTTTGTGCTTGTTCTATATCAATGATATTTTCAACTTGAATTGCTTTAATTATTTTTATATCAAATTCTTGTTTTATTTTGGAGCAATATTCAAAGTTTTCATTGCCGTGAAGCTGAATAAAATCTGGATTTAAATTTTTTATTATCTGTTCAATTTCTTTAAATGTTGCATCTACGGTTACTGCAATTTTTTTGCTTTTGTTAAAATTTAATTCGTTAAAGGATTTTGCTTTATCTAGGCTTATATATCTTGAGCTTTTATTATAAAATATAAAGCCAAGAAAATTTGCTGGGCTTGGATGATTTAATATATGCTTAATTGTTTTTATATTATTTATACCACATAGCTTTAATTGTTTAGCTGCCATTATTTTTTTCTTCGATTTCTTTGGTTAGGTTCTTGATGTTTTTGCTTTGTTTGTAATTTTTATATTTTAATTTAAGAATATCTGTAAGATTGCTTAATAAATTTGTTATTAGACCGAATAAGAAACACAAGAACATTATTATATAAAGCTTTGCTTCTATAATTGGGTAATTTGGTATTAAATAAATAGTAATTATATGATTGTTGCTAAAACCAATCATTATTAAGGTAATTAATAATATAAAATAAATTGTTTTTTTTATCATAAAATTTTTTCTAATTGCTTTATTATATCAGTTTCATTATCTGATTTAATTTCATTTAATTCTGGATCAATATTATTATTTATCCAGGTATTTTGTCTTTTAATATAGTGTCTAGTTTCTTGTTTGGCCATATTAATTGCTTCATTAAGATTTAGCTTTCCTTCAAGATAATGATATAATTCTTTGAAACCAATTGTTTTTGCTATTGGATCAGTTAGTTTTATGCCATTATTTTTTTGTTTTTCAACCTCTTCTATTGCTCCACCATGAATCATTTTTTCAAATCTTTTCTCTGCAAAATTATATAATTTTGTCCTATCTCTTAGCAGGGTAATTTTAACAAAATCTTCTTTTGAGTAAAATATTTTATTAGGGATATTGTTATATTGACTAGGAGTTATATTGAGAGATTTGAATATATTGTAGTTTCTGATGATTCTATTTTTATCATTTTTATGAAGAAGATTAATAGTTTCTTTATCTATGTTTATGAGTTCATTATATAAATATTCTATTCCATATTTCTCAACTAGAATATTAGTTTCTTTTTTTATTGATTCTTGCGTATCTTTGATTTCTCTCATGCCATTAATTAGACAATTTTGATACATAGCTGTTCCACCAATAATTACTGGAATGATATTTTTTTTTCTGCTTAAATTAATTATTGATATTGAATCATTAATCCATTTTGCTGCAGAATAATATTTATGTCCTTCTTGAAAATTATAAAGAAAATAATCTTCTTGCTGTTTTGGTGATGCGCTTAATATTTCTAATCCTTTGTAAATTTGTAATGCATCACTGTTAATAATTGCTATATTTTTAAATTTTTCTTTTATTTTTTCTGCTAGTAAGCTTTTACCGCTTGCTGTTGCTCCATATATTACAATTATTTTATTGTTTTTTGTTTCTTGCATTTTATTTAATCAATATTTATAAATGCCTATCTATAATTGTCGGAGCATAGCGCAGTCTGGTAGCGCATCTGGTTTGGGACCAGAGGGTCGGGAGTTCGAATCTCTCTGCTCCGACCATTTTTATAACTTAGCTATTATAGATCCAATAGAACCTCTATTTTTTATTTTTTCATGTGCATTTGGTATATTTGCAAAATCTATAATCTCATATTTTGGAGATAATTTCCCTTCTTTGACAATATCAAAAATATTTTTTGCGCTCATTATTAAGTCAATTTTATGGTATTTGTAAATTGACAAAAATGGCTTGCTAAAAAACAAGGATTTTCCTAATAGTTTTAAAGGCTGCATGTTATTTATTAAGCCAGAACAATCACCATAATTAACTATTATTCCAAAAAACCCTAACATATCTATATTTTGTTGATATGCAGCCGCTCCAATTGTATCATAAACACAATTTGCACCGAAATTATTGGTTATTTTTAATATTTCTTGTTTTAGATTTGGATTGTCATATGTAAATGTATATTTACAGCCAAGATTTTTAGCAAGATCAGCCTTACTTTTGTTACTTGTTAAACCAATAACATTTATATTATATGCACTTAATATTTGACATAATATATGTCCTACATTTCCAGTTGCACCATTTATGATAATATTGTCAGTTTTTTTTGGTATATAGCATCTTGTTACTAAATAATGAGATGTTAAGCCAGGAAGAATTACTGCGCTTGCTTTTTCTAGCCCTATATTCTCATCTATTGTTACAATGTGATTGGCGTCTATATTTATCTCTTCACTATAGGATCCTAAAAAATTTGTTGCATATACTACTTTTGTTCCAAGTTTTAGATCTGCAGTTTTTTCTGTGTTGGCAATGATTTCTCCACCACCTGCAATACCAATTGCCCTACCATAATTCTCTAATGGATATGTGCCATCTCGATGATGAACATCCATATGATTTACTGCAACATAATGGTTTTTTATCCTTACTTCATTCTCTTTAAGATCATCAAGTTTTTGATTGGTTAATTTTAATGATTTTATATCGCCAGGTTTGTTTACTTTGTAGCATTTTACCATTTGTTGATTTTTAAATGAAATTATGTAAAAATAACTATAATATTTAATTTATTTTTAAAGCTAAAAAATTACTAATTTTTATGTCTGATATTTTTGATCAACAAATTATAATGGCTTTGCCAAAGGGGAGAATACTTCAAGAGTTAATTCCTATGTTTAAAAGATATGATATAATTATTTCTTCTGAATTTCTTGATGACACTAGTAGGAAGTTAATTTTTGAGACAAACTTACCTTATTTGAAGGTCATTCAATGTAGAAGTTATGATGCTGCTAGTTTTGTATCTTATGGTTCAGCTGATATTGGTATTTGTGGTATAGATGTGATTAAAGAATTTTCTTATAGGAATATTTATCAAATACTAAATTTAAATATTGCTAAATGTCGTTTAAGTATTGCAGGAACTAAAGATAATTATGATTTTTCTAACAAGCTTACAATTGCGTCTAAATATCCATCTTTAACTAACAGATTTTTTAAGGAAAAATCTATTGATGTTAATATTATTAAATTAAATGGCTCTATTGAAGTTGCTGTAAAGCTTGGTTTGTGTGACTATATTGTTGATTTGGTGAGTACAGGCAATACCCTTAAAGAAAATGGCTTGGTTGAAATTGAAAAGATATTTGATGTTTCTTCTCAGTTAATAGTTAATAAAAATAGTTTAGTTACTAAAAATAAAATAATTGTCGAATTAATTAATAGATTTGCTAATGATTAAAAATATTAAAATTAAAAAATTAGAGGATTTATATTCTTACTCTCTATCAAGGGATAATTCAAATATTGATTTAGTAAATTATGTTGCTGATATTGTAACTGATGTTAGAAATAATGGTAGTAAGGCATTATTTAAATATACTAAAAAATTTGATAATTTAGAGCTAAATGAAAATAATTGTTTTTTTACTAAATCTGATTTTCTAAATTCTTATAATAAGATTTCCGCTAATTTAAGAGAATCTTTGCATTTTGCTTATGAAAGGATTGTTTCTTACAATAAAAAGCAATTTCCTGATGATTATATCTATAATGATGAATATATTTCAGAATTAGGTTGGAAATATTACCCCTTAAATTCTGTTGCTATGTATGTTCCAGGTGGTTTGGCATCATATCCTAGCTCTTTATTAATGACTGCTACAATTGCTAAAATAGCTGGCGTAAAAAATATTATAACTGTTATGCCATGCCCTAATGGTGAATATAATGATTCTGTTCTTGCGGCTGCACACATAATTGGAATTGATAAAATATATAAGTTTGGTGGAGCTCAGATTATTGCGGCATTGGCTTATGGTAATAATGTGATTCCAAAGGTTGATAAAATTGTTGGTCCTGGAAATGCGTATGTTGCAGAGGCTAAACGTCAGGTTTATGGTAAGGTTGGTATTGATACTATTGCCGGTCCTTCGGAAATATTAGTTATAGCAGATGAATCTGCTAATCCTGAATATATAGCATATGATTTACTTTCTCAGGCAGAACATGATGTTAATGCAGCTTCATATTTAATTACGGATTCAGAATTATTAGCAAATAATGTAAGTGATAAAATCAAGGAAATACTTCCTTCACTTTCAAGAAGTGATATTGCTATGTCTGCAATTAACAATAATTCATTTATATTTAAGGTAGCTGATTTAAAAACTATTGGTCTTGAAATTGCCAATTATATTGCTCCTGAGCATTTAGAGCTAATGACTAAGGATAATGATTTTTTTATTGCTAATATATCATCTGCTGGTGCAATTTTTATTGGTGATTATTCAACTGAACCAATAGGAGATTATATAGCGGGCCCTAGTCATGTACTTCCAACATCCGGTGCTGGAAGATATTCATCTGGATTATCTATTTTCGATTTTCTTAAAAAAACCTCTATAATCAATGTTTCTAAGGATACATATAATGATTTTGCTGTTCATGCAGTAAATATTGCAGAATCTGAGGGTCTTGATTGTCATGCTAGGGCTTGCTTAGCAAGAATTAAATCTGATAAATAATAATATAATGAATGGTTTCTTATTAGTTGATAAGCAAGCAAACTGTACTTCATTTGATGTTGTTGCTAAAGTAAGAAATTTAACCAAAGTTAAAACTGGTCATTTGGGAACATTGGATCCAAAAGCCTCTGGTGTTCTAGTTTTAGCTCTAGGTAAGGCAACTAGATTAATTGAGTATTTGTCTGATGGTTATAAATCTTATATATTTGATATAAGTTGGGGGAAATCGACAGATAGTCATGATGCTGATGGAAATGTAACTTATGAAAATGACTCTGTTCCTAATATTAGTGATTTAGAGTTGCTGATATTAAATTTTAAAGGTGATATATTGCAATATCCTCCTAAATATTCTGCATTAAAAATTAATGGCAAAAGAGCCTATAATCTAGCTAGGAATAATATTGATTTTGAGTTAAAGGCTAGAAGGATGCATGTTTATGATATAACAATATTGTCACATGAAAAAAAAATTACCAGATTTGAAATTAAGGTAAGCAAGGGGTTTTATGTTAGATCTTTAGCAAGAGATATTGTAGATTTACTTGGTTTGGCAGGTCATGTCACATATTTAAGGCGTATTGATATTGCTTATTTTTCTTGTGATAAATTTTTAGATAGTGATGAAATATT
>JADHLN010000002.1 GCA_016780625.1 Rickettsiales bacterium | reverse complement strand
ACAACTCCCAAATTGCAGAAGAATATTTTCAAAAAGAAGAATTTGCAAAAGCAGCAAAAATTTATGAAAATAAATATAATAAAGCAGTATCACATTATAAAAATAAAAATTTCACAGAAGCTATTGAAAATTTTGCAATAATTAAAAATAAAAATCTAAAAACAAAATATAATCTTGGAAATAGTTATTTCATGAATAAAGAATATGAAAAAGCAATAAAACAATATAAGAATATATTAAATGAGAATCCAAACCATAAAGAAACAAAACATAATTTAACAATCGCAGAAAAATTATTAAAAAAAACTAAACAAAAAGAAAATAAAAATAACAAAAAAAATAATGAAGAGAAAAAAAGCAATGATAAAAAAAATAATGAAGAAAACTCAAAAATTGAACAATTAAAAAATATGATAAAAAACATACCTCATAATTTACAGAAAGAAAAAATCAAAAATATTGAGAGAAAAGAAAAATATAAAACATTGAACCAAAAACCATGGTAAAAATACTTATATTCATTTTATTAATAATTAGCAATAATCTTAATGCAGCAGAATTTACTGCAAGAACAAGTAAAGAAATATATAATATTAATGAAGAAATTGAAATCATCCTAACATTAAGTAATACAGAACGTTATCATAATCCAGATATCTCGCTTTTAACAGCTGCAGGCTTAAAATTAACATCTAATAATATTAATAGCAAAACATCTATTATTAATGGAAAATATAAAAAAGAAATCATCTGGTATCAAAAATATATTAGCGACAAATTAGGAGAAATTACTATACCAGAAATTTCTATAAAATCAGATAATGAAATACTAAAAACCAAAGCTCTAACAATTAAAATAAGCAAAGATAAACTCGATGCAAAAGATTCAGATAAAAATATAGAAATAACTGCAAAACTAAATAAACAAGCAGCACATATTGGAGAAACGCTGATTTATCAGCTAAAAATAATTAGATATAAGGATATTTACAATGAAATAATCAGCCCACCCTCATCAGAACAAGCTATTATTAAGCAAATTGGCAAAGAAAAAAGCTATAATCAAATAATTAATAATAAAGAAGCATTAATCTCTGAATATTTTTTTCAAATAACTCCATTAGAAAAAAAATTAAACATTGAGCCAGCAATAATTACAGGAAAAATCGCAGAAGAGGATCAAAATGATCCATTTAATAATTTCGGCAATTTCATAAGATTCAAAAATATTAAATCATATAAAAATATAAAAAAATATAGTGAAAAAATTTCTCTAAATTTAAAAAATAGACCTACAGCAAATATCATAGCTAATAATCTAACTGTAGCTATAAAATATGACAAAAAAAATGAAATATATGTTGGTGATCCAATAAATTTTCAAATCATTATTAAAGCTAATAATTTAAATGCAGCAGAATTACCAAAAATAGAATATAAAAATAAAGCTGAATATAAAATTTATAAAGAAAAGCCAGAACTAAAAACTAATTTTGATGATAAAACAAAAACATTAAATGCTACAAAAATAATTAACTTTACCCTAATTAGTAATGAATCAGGAAAAATATTAATACCAGAGAAAGAAATTAATTGGTTTAATACCCAAAAAAATAAAATTAAAACAGCAAAGATTCCAAAGCTTGATTTTGATATTAAAAGCAACAAGCAGATAAATAATTACTCAGAAAATGAAGTAAAAAAAGCAAATAACATAAAAATTATTAAGCAAGATAAGCAAATAACAAAACTTCTATTATTCATCTCAATTTTTCTTAATTTACTATTTATCTCTAAGGAAATACTCAAAAAATATAAAAGAAGAGTAAAAGCTATTAAAATTACAAATGGAAAATTCACCAAAATTAAACATGCAGGTAATAATCAAGAATTATATAATGCAGTAAAAGATTATTTTTATAAAAATTTTCACATGACTAAAATTGAAGGTAATAATTTAGAAAAATTCATATCTGAAAAACTTGAACTAGAACATAAGAAACAATTAATAAATCATCTTCAAATTTTAGATAAAGCAATTTATGGAAGAAGAAAAATCACCTTAGAAACATATAAAAAAGAACTAAAATTATTACTAAAAAACATTAAATTAAAAAAAACCACAAGCAAAAGTAAAAACAATAGCTTCAAACTAAACCCATAAACTAAATAACTTGAAAAAAAATAAATTTTTTCTTATAAATCTTCAAAACTAAAAATGAGGTTAACATGTTAACAGTTGGTGATAAATTACCAGAATTTTCATTACAAGCAGTTATAAGTAATGATTTAGATAATGCTTTTATAAATATAACTGATAAAAGTTTTGCAGGAAAATGGAAAGTTTTATTTTTTTATCCTAAGGATTTTACTTTTGTTTGTCCTACAGAAATTGCTGAATTTGGCAAAATGAATGTAGAATTTGAAAAAAGAGACGCACAAATAATCGGGGCATCAATAGATTCAGAATTTGTACATCTTGCATGGAGAAATGATCATAAAGATCTAAATAATCTTCCATATCCATTATTATCAGATATAAAAAGAGAATTATCAGCAAATTTAGGAATTCTTGATCCTGAAGCAGGAGTAACTTTAAGAGCTACATTTATAATTGACCCAGATAATATAATTCAACATGTATCAGTTAATGGTTTAAATGTTGGAAGAAATCCTAAAGAAATTTTAAGAATATTAGACGCAGCTCAAACTGATGAGCTATGCCCTTGTAATTGGAACAAAGGTGATGAAGTACTAAGACCTGCATCATAATTAATTATTAAAGCAGCTATTAAATAAATAGCTGCTTTTTAATTTGACTATATATATTTTTAATTTATAAATAATTTCGATTCTAACCAGGGGATATAGCTCAGCTGGTAGAGCATCTGCTTTGCAAGCAGAGGGTCAGCGGTTCGAGTCCGCTTATCTCCACCAAACATCCAAATAAATTATTTTTTTATAGAATTTTTAGACTGCTTATTTAAATAAGGATTACCTTCCTTTTTAAATATAAATCTTGGATTTACCCCTGATAAAGAAAAATTTTCAACTAAAGAATTTTTTAAATATCTAATATAGCTTTCACTTAGTTTATCAGGATAATTGCAAGTTATTACAAATGTAGGAGGCCTTGTTTTAGTTTGATTAATAAATTTAAGTCGTACCTCTTTGCCTTTATACAAAGCTGGTCTATGCTCTAAAACAGTATTTTTTAACCACATATTTAACTGAGAAGTTTTGATATGAAAATTCCAATTTTCATTAACTAAAGCTATTACCTGCATCATATAATCTAGGTTTCTCTTATATTTTGCAGAAATAGTGGTAATTTTTAAGGATCTATTCTGTGGTATATATTTATTAATCTGATAAGAAACCTCATCCTTAATCAACTCCAATTTTTCATTAGAAACTAAATCACTTTTATTCAATATAACCACAACACCTCTACCCTCTCTTATTATATGTGAGGCAATATATAAATCTTGCTTTTCTAAAGCTCCCTTAGTGACATCTATTAATAAAACACAAATATCTGCAAAACGCACTGCTTTAAAAGAATCTTCATAACTTAACATATCTAATTTATTATTAATTTTAGTACGCTTTCTAATTCCAGCTGTATCAATTAAAATAAAACTCTCATCATTATATTTAAAGGGAACCTCAATAGAATCTCTGGTTGTACCAATTTCATCTCTTACCAATAATCTGTCACTAGAAAGCAAATTATTAATTAAAGTTGATTTACCAACATTTGGCTTTCCAACAATTGCTACCCTAATACCAAACTGTTTTTCTGCATCAGAAATAGCGTAAATTTCTTTATATTGATTATAATAATTTAATGTAAAACTATATAATTCATCATATCCAATTCTATGTTCTGCAGATAAATATATAAATTTCTTAAAACCAATTTTATAAATTTCATCTTCACTAATATTTTTAGCTTTAACTTCAGACTTATTAATTAATAAAATTACATCTTTATTTTTTTTTCTAACAATATTTATAAAATCCAAATCTAATTTATTTATACCATATTTAGCATCAATTACTAAATAAATTAAATCAGATTCATCCATGGCAAAATTAATCTGCTTAAAAATTTCCTTATCATTTATTTTATCAGAACCATTTTCATAACCAGCAGTATCAATTAATTTAAAATCAATATCATATAATTTAGCAAAAGACTCTTTCCTATCACGAGTTACGCCAGGCATATCAAGAATAATTGCTTTTTTTTCACCTACCAAACTATTAAATAAAGTAGATTTACCTACATTAGGTCTCCCTACAATTGAAATTGTAAACATGATATAATTATATGATTTTAATCAAGAATATAAAATTTTGAGCTATTATCTACAAAAAATAACTTATTGTCAGCTATTATTGGGAAATGATTGATATTTTTAGGTATTTTATAGCTTTTCAATAACTCTCCATCATTATAATTAAACATAAATAATTTTCCTTTATTATTAGAGACAACAACATGTTTATTTATTAGCTGAGGACCATAATACGAAATTTCTTTGTCCTGCTTATTTAAATTAACCATCCATTTAATAGCAGCATTATCTGGTGATATAGCAACTAAATTTTGCTCCTTATTAATTAAAAAAATTAAATTCTCAGTAAACCATAAATCTTTATTGCTTGAAACTCTTAATTCCCATAATTTTGAGCCAGAAAAAATTTCATATGCAGATAGAAAACCATTATTTGATATAGCATAAACTATGTTCTTATATAACAAAGGCGATGATATTATATCGCTAAAATGATATTCCGAACTTATATTAGAGCTAGATAAATTATCCTTCCATAAAATATTACCCTTATTTAAATCATGTATAGCTATCTCACCTAATTCATTGCCATTTAATAATAAGTTACCTCTAGCTAAAGGAATATTTTTTTGATATAAAGAAGCAATATAATCATCATATTTTACGCCCCATAACCGCTTGCCATTAATCTTATTAAAAGATATTAAATAATTATCAATTCTAGATATTATAACCCTATTTTGATAAATAAAAGGCTTAGATCTTGCGTTAAAGCCTATATCAACACTCCATAATATTTCACCATTTAAAGCATTTATAGCATATAAAAAATGAGAACCATTAATAATATATAACTTATTATCATCTAATGTAATACCCCCAGCAAGGTTATTATATTTCTCATCATGATTAATTAAATTTCTCTGCCATATAATCTTATCATATTTTATGTCATAGGCACTTAAACCTCCAGCCACATCAGCAATATAGGCAATACCATTACGAATTACTGGCTCAATAAAAAATGGAGCCTTAATTGATTTATTTGAATATTTATAGCTTATCTTATTAAGCTTCTTCTTATCTAAATTTAAGGTAGGAAGGGATATAGTACCATTATTAACATAATTTGTGGTATAAATTTTATCATTATCACCTATTGATAAAAAACTATTTTCTAGAATAGAATCAACTCTTAAATAACTTTTACTATCAGGCAATACGTCAAATGATTCCGAAAAATACTTATCATCATTAGTACATGACAATAAAAAAAATATAATAAAATATAAATAATTATATCTTTTCACTTTTTTCTAATAAATTAATTAGCTCAAGAGCAAAATTTTTATTAATTTGAGGGGCGCTATCAGATTTAGTAATTTTTAATAACTCATTAACGGCTAAATCAAATTTATTATTCTCTATGTAACCCAATGATCTAATTTCTAAAATCGAAAAATAAAAAATATTATCAGATTCTAACTCTACGTAATTATTTTTATCTATAAAATCATAATTTGAATATTTATATGTTAAAAAATTAATTAATAATATTGCATAATCTTTAAATAATTTTTCACTATTCTTTTGGTTAATAAATGATTTTAAATCATTATAAGCTTCATAAATATGATTGTTTTTTATATCTAACTGTATCTTTTTAATTATAGCAATTTGTGAAAGATTAGATCCATCTTCAACAAATTCTTTGCTAAGATTAATAAAGCTATTTTCATCATTATTATTATAGCTATCTATAATTTCATATAATTTTTCAGTATTATGATAAGATTTGTTAAGCTGGTAATTATCGTAGATTATATAAGAACTAGGAAGTAGAACCAAAAAAGCAATAAATATAAAAAAATATTTTGCATATTTACGCCAAAATAACGTAAATTTCTCCTTAAATAAATCTTCTCTGATTTCATCTAATATGTCAGACATTTTTAAGATACCTACTGATTCTCAATATTATTATATTTATTATACTCATCTAGTGCATTGATATATAATGTTTTTAATTTATTAATCAATAAATCAAGCTGATTGGTATCATAAACAAATTTTATATCATTGAACTTGCCAGTCAGAGAATTTGTAAGAGTTACTGGCATTTTTTTTATTTCATCTTGAACTCTATAAAGAGTAACAAAAGACATTACAGTATTTATTGTTAAGGATTTAGATGGTAAATCAATTTTACCAGCAATAATACTGTTCATGCCTGGTATACTAAACTTATAATTATTTAATAATACAACTCCTTTTTCTATATTTAAATCACCCTTAGTTGAGCCGATAACAGTATTTGACTTAAGAATTTCATCAAGTAAAGATCCATTAAAATAATTATATGGGTCATCACCTAAATTAGCAATATTTTGAATAACACCTGCAATATCTAGCGGTTGTAATTCAAGATCTATAATATAAAATTTATTTCGAGATTTTAACTGTTTCATCATGATACTTGGAGTATTTCCATAGGTTTGCAAATTACCAGATAAAGTTAAATCACCAGCTATATTATCTTTATTAAAAAAATATTGAATTAGATTTCTGAGCTGAATATTTTCAAAACTATAGCTAATAGCCAATTGTGGTAATCCATCCATTAAAAACTCTCCATTTATATTAAAGCTACCATTATCAGTAAAGCCACCACTTATATCATCTATATTTAATAAATTATCTATGACAGTAAAATTAAAATTACTATTTTTAAAATCTAATGACCTATATTTTAAAGAGTTAATATTTGCCTTAAAGTTAAAGATAATATTATCAAAATTTGGAAATAAAATAAAGTCCTTAGACCATGTTTTAAAATTAGTTTCAGTATCATTAATCTTATAATCAAGAAATGATAGATTAGCTTTATTAATATCAATATTTAAATTAAATTTAGGTTCATCATCATCAATTGAAATTGATGAATTTGCCCTAATATTATTTTCTTCAGACAAAAGTAATATTTCATTAAAAACTAAACTTCTATATTTTAATTCACCCTTAAAAGATAATTTGTTAAGCAAGACTTGATTATAATTTATATCACTAAAAACAAAATTAAAATCTAAATCATTAAAAATAGATCTTAACCATAAAAAACGTGACAATAAACTATTATTGTCTTTTCTATTAGACAATAACTCATAATAAAAATCAAAAAAATGTTTGGAATTATTATCATCATTTAAAAGTTGAAAATCTCTACTATCTAAATTAAAAAAATTCAAATTTAAAGCTGAAAACTCATCATCATCAATAATCCATTTTATGTCACCTGTAACATAACCTGTAGCAAATTTACCATCCAGCCCTTCTAAAATTAATTTATCATTTGATATAGTAAATAAAGATTTCAAATCAAAACCTCTATTATTACTAAAACTTGTATCAAATTTTACTCCTAATAATTTATTCAAGAATATTCTAACATCATCACCTTTGCTGCTAAGCGAGCCTGTAAACTGAAAATTTGTATCTTTCTTATCAATTACACCAGATATTTTATTAGAATTGCCTTCATTTAAGCTAAAATCAAATTTATTAACCTTTATTTTATTATCAAATAGAGATAAATTAATATCAATAGGTCCAAATAATTTATCTTTAAAATTTAAATTATTGATAACACCTTCAATATATACATCACCCCTACCAAAATTAGTAAATAAATTATAATATTCTTTTGTACTAAAATCCTGATTCACAAAAGATTTCTTTTTTTCCGTTACTATTCCATCCAAATCAAAATTATCAAATGAAAATATAAATTTACCTCCAATATCATCACCAACATCTCCTATAAAACTTCCAGATATTGCATCACCAGAGATTTTGCCATTTAATACACTAAACTTATCTTCACGACTACTAAACAAAAACTCTATTCCATATTTATAATTTCTACCATCTGGAAATAAAAACCAATTTTCTGTAGATAAATTGAACAGAAGATTTTGTAGGTTATTTCCAGATAATTTTACATTTCCATTATAATCATTAGAATTATTATAATTTGCGGCATTAATCTCAAAACTATCACTATCTGATTTAATAGCTAAATTATATTTTATTAATTCATTATCATAATCAATAATAGCATTATAATTATAATCTGTATAATTATATAAAAAATAACCATTAATATTATAACCTTGCTCTTTATTTAGAGTGAATTTAAAATTAGATAATTGCTTTAAAACATCACCCTTAAAATCATAAAAAATAACAGATGAATCATCTATATTGACATGATTAATTGGCAATAATGAATAATCAAATACCACCTCCTTGTCTGAATCATGAATGTCTATCTTAGCATTTCTAAAACTAAGATCAGAAAATTTTACATTACCAGTTAATATATTAAAAATCGATATATCTGCAGTTAAAATTGGTGATCTTAAATTAACTTTATAAGAACCCAGAGGAATATTATAAAATCTTACATGTGAAATATTTATTTTTGGTCTTGGAAAAAGATCAACCTCAATTTTGCCTTTTATATCAACATCAGCATCTAATAATTTAGATATTCTTTCAATAATTCTGTTTTTACTATCTGTAAAGGCAATTAACTTGGATGTTACATAGAAAAACTCACTAAAAATAAAAACTAAAATAGCAAGAATTAGGATTTTTATTTTCATCCTAAGATATATTAAAGGTTATGAGTAAATTTATTAGAGATAAAAAGAAATTGTCAATTAATTTATATAAAAACTTAAATAATTATTCAATATTTTTAAAGACAAATTAAAAAGCAAAAGCTAAGCTAGTTTACATAAAAAACATTTAGTAAAATGACTCCAGAATTAAATTCTGAACAAAAAAAAGCTGTAGAACATAAAGAAGGTCCTCTTTTGGTTCTTGCAGGAGCAGGAACAGGAAAAACAAAAGTTTTAACTTCAAGAATAGCAAATTTAATAAGCACTAAATCAGCTTTTCCTTCCCAAATAATTGCAGTGACCTTTACAAATAAGGCAGCAAATGAAATGAAGGAAAGAATAATCAATATATTAGGTTATGAAATTCCAGAAATGTATATTGGAACATTTCATTCAATATCAGCTAGGATAATTAGAAAAAACGCTCATTATTTAGGTTTAAATAGTAACTTTAATATAATTGATCAAGATGATCAGCTAAGATTAATTAAACGCATCTGCTCAGATTTAAAAATTGAAAATCCTGACCTTTCTCCAAAGAAAATTATTCATCAAATTTCATTATGGAAAGATAAATTAATAAAACCAGCTACGCAAAATTTTCATAATGATGATATCAGTAAAATTTATGAAATATATTGCGATGAATTATTAAGAGCAAATTCATGTGATTTTGGAGATTTAATTCTTCATGTAATAAAATTACTTAATGAACAACCACAAATTCAAAATTATTATAATAATAAATTTAAATATATACTTGTTGATGAATACCAAGATACAAACAGCTCGCAATATCTTTGGCTAAGATTATTAGCTCAAGGACATAACAATATATGCTGTGTGGGTGATGATGATCAATCAATTTATAGCTTTAGAGGAGCAGAAGTAGAAAATATCCTCAGATTTGAAAAAGATTTTGAAAATTCAACAGTAATAAAATTAGAGCAAAATTATAGATCAACAAAGCACATATTAAATGCTGCCGCAAATCTCATAAACACTAATGAAAAAAGACACAATAAAACCCTATTTACTGATCAAAATCAGGGTGAAAAAATAACAATAATACCTAATTGGGATGACACAGCAGAAGCTAATAATATTATTGAAAAAATCGAAACTCATATAATAAGAAGGAAGCCACTTGAAAATATTGCAATATTAGTTAGAGCATTTTTTCAAACAAGATCTATAGAAGAAGCATTAATTAGCCATGCTATTCCATATAAAATAGTTGGAGGGCTTAAATTCTATGACAGAAAGGAAATAAAAGATATGATAGCATATCTAAGAATCATAAATTCTGATTCAGATAATTTAGCATTAGAAAGAATAATTAACACTCCAAAAAGAGGCATAGGAAATGTGACATTTGCAAAATTTAACAATTATGCAAAAAATGAAAATATCAGCATATATGAAACATTAAAATATTTTCAAGAAAATGACTTAATAACAGGAAAATCAGCTACAGCACTCAAAGAATTCATCAGAATAATAGATAAAGCAAAAAAAGAGATAAATGAAAAACCACTTAAAGAAACAGCTTCATTTATCGCAAACGAAACTGGATATCTAGACTATATAAAAAACGATGATGAGACAAATTCACATGCCAAATTAGAAAATTTAAAAGAATTTTTTAATGCATTAGAGGAATTTAATGATTTAAATGAATTTTTAGAACATGTATCCCTTGTTAATGAAGTAAATGAGAAAAATATAAATGATAGTATCAACATATTAACACTTCATTCAGCAAAAGGACTAGAATTTAACACTGTATTTCTCTCAGGTTGGGAAGAAGGTATATTCCCCCATCAAAGATCAATTGAAGAATCAGGTAATAAAGGGCTAGAAGAAGAAAGAAGATTAGCATATGTTGGAATAACAAGAGCAAAAGAAAAATTATTTATTAGCTATGCACAAAACAGAAGAATGTTTAATAAATGGCAATCATCCATACCATCAAGATTCCTAAATGAACTACCTAAAGAATCAATTGAAGGCTATAAAAACCAACAAAATTACAACAAACAAAGCAATAAAATAACTATTACTAGTGAAAAATTTAACAAAAATGAAAAAGTAATTCATCCAAGCTATGGTGAAGGAACAGTTAAATCAGTAATCGGAGATGTTATAGAAGTTAACTTTTCCTCAGGAAAATCAAGATTTGTTACAGCTAAAACTCTTAAATCTAATTAAAAAAAACTTGAAATTTATTAAAATACAGGCAAAAAGAACAAAAATTTTATTATGGATATAGAAAAAAAACTACAAGAACTTAACATAACAATCCCTAACGCAGCTGCACCTGCTGCTAATTATCTTCCATATATTATAAATGAAAAAGAATTATTAATTTCAGGGCAATTACCAATGCAAGATGGGAAATTAATTTATCAAGGAAAGTTAGGAGATAATATAAGTGATGAAGATGGAATAAAAGCTGCTGAATTATGTGCAATAAACCTTATTGCTCAAGCTAAAGCAGCTGTAAAAGATCTTAACAATATCATAAAATGTCTAAAATTAGAGATATTTGTAAACTCAACTGAAAATTACCAAGACCATCCAAAAATAGGTAATGGCGCGTCTAATATGATGGTTAACATTTTTGGAGAAGCTGGCAAACATTCAAGATTTGCAATGGGCGCACATTCATTACCATTTAATGCTGCAGTTGAGATAGGTGCAATATTCAAAATAAAATAAGATGCTAAGCACTAATGATGTGTTAATTGCCTATGAGCGAATTAACAAATATTTAAATAAAACTCCAATTTTTACCTCAACTACCTTGAATAATTTTCTTGGTGATCATAAAATTTATTTTAAAATGGAATGTTTTCAAAAGATAGGAGCATTTAAATCAAGAGGAGCATTTAATAAATTAATTCATCTAATAGAAAATAACCAAAAGCCAGAACATGTAGTAGCTGTAAGCTCAGGCAATCATGCTCAAGGAATTGCTCTTGCTTGCAAAACATTCAATGTAAAAGCAACTATATATATGAACAAATCCGTATCTCCTCTTAAGATTAGAGCTACAAAATCATATGGGGCAGAAGTTATCCTTGTAAACTCTAATCAAGAAGCAGATCAAAAAGCATCTGAGGCTGAAAAAAAAGGAGCATTCTTTATCCATCCCTTTGACGATGACCAAATTATAGCAGGACAAGCAACAGTTGCATATGAAGCATTACAAGAACTAAACGATATTGACATAAATGCAATTTTTGCCCCATGTGGAGGTGGCGGATTATTATCAGGATCATATATAGCTAGTAAATTATTCAATGAAAATATCGCAATAATTGGTGGAGAACCTGAAAATTGTAATGATGCAGCAATATCTCTAAAAAATGATAAGCTTCACATTTTTGAGGATTTACCACCATCCATAGCAGATGCTATAAGAACCTTATCAATATCAGAAAAAACTTTCTCATATCTTAAAAATATAAATGAGATAATAGAAACATCAGAAGAAGAAATTATTTATTGGACTCAATGGCTACAACATCTTTTAAAAACTACTGCAGAACCATGCAGCGGTGTTGCTATGAGTGCAGCATATAAATGGCTAGAAAAACAAAATACCCAGAAAAATATCTTAGTTATTATCTCAGGTGGCAATATTTCCAATGACACATATAAAGAAATATGGGAAAAAGATCATCTTCAAAAAGAGCCTAAAATTAAGAAAGTTTGATAACTTAATAATTTTATGATATGATGTAAAAATAGTAGAGAGTGAAAGCTTTCGATTAATATTCCACCTACCTATTTAGTTAGCTTTCACCTCTATTATTTTTTAAAAAGTTCTTAAATCCCAAATTAAGTTTTAATTAATATAACACAAAATAAAAAGCTGATCAATAGTTTTCAATATTTTTTAATAAATTTAAATTAGCATCACCTAACATATATATTTCCCCTTCCTTTGATATGGAAACTTCTAAATTACCACCTGGAAGTTCTATAGTAGCCTTATCTCCTATATAGCCATTTATAAATGAAATATAAAATGAAGCACAAGCTCCAGAACCACATGCTAAAGTTATACCAGCACCCCTCTCCCAGGTTCTAATTTTAATTCTTTCATTATCTAATATTTGCACCAAGTTAATATTTACACCTTCTGGAAAGAGAGGATCTTTTTCAATAAATGAAACATCATTTTTAAGATCAATTCTATCAATATCATCCAATATATATACTAAATGTGGATTCCCGATATTAACCGGATATGCTTTTCCAAATATATCTTTATTTAATAAATTAATTTCAGCAATTTCATGACTTAATGGAATATCGTTCCAATTTGTTAATGGAACACCCATATTTACCTTATATAAATTATTAATACGCTCAATAAATAATTCCCTATTAGATGTTTCTATTACAACATGATCCTTATTAGATTCATCACATAATATTTTAGCAACACATCTTGTAGCATTTCCACAAGCCATAGCTTCACTTAAATCATTATTATAGATTTTAATAAAAGCGTCATTTTTTTGAGAATTATAGATCAATATCAACTGATCAAAATCTTTAGAAATATTATATTTCTCAGATATCTCACAAATATCATCTATATCAAGAAGCTGATTCTCTCTTAAATCAAAAATATTAAATTTATTACCAAGACCATCCATGTAATAAAAATTAATTTTCATAAAACACCTATTTAAGCATCTAAATTAGCATTTAATGCATTTGACTGTATAAAATCTCTTCTTGGCTCAACAACATCACCCATTAATGTTGAAAATACTTCATCTGCATTACCTTCCTTATCAAGCTTCACCTTTAATAAAGTTCTTGCATCAGGATCAAGAGTTGTTTCCCAAAGCTGCTCTGGATTCATCTCTCCTAAACCTTTAAATCTTTGAATATTTAAGCCTTTTTTAGATGAAGAAAATATTATTTCTAATAATTCACAAGGAGTATTAGCAATAGAAATCTTATCCTTATTGATAAATTGTAGCCTATCTGCAAATAAACCAATATAGTTAGAGATAATATTATTTATTTCTCTTCCCTCTATAGTATCTCTGTAATCATTCCTTAGTAAAAACAACTCTTTAACTCCACGAGACAACTTAATTAACTCAAAACCATTTTCAGAGCTATTTACATTCCATTTTGTACCATATTCATCAGACAAATATTTATTAAGAGAAGACTCAAACTTTTCTAAAAATGATTGATCAATATCAGAAGAAAAGAAACCGTTAATAGCAGCAATCTCAATTATTTTAGCAGGAATATGCACAGATAATTTTTCAAAATATTTATTTATCTTAACCAGATCTCTTATTAAGCTTCCTAATGGATCACCAGAAATCTCATCATTATCTAATAATTTTAACCTACAATCATTTAAGGAGTTACTTATCAAATATTCTTCTAGCTCCTTATCATCAGCCAAATAAACTTCACTATTACCTTTTTTAACCTTATATAATGGAGGTTTCGCTATATATAAATAACCATTTTCAATTATCTCTGACATGTGCCTATAAAAGAAAGTAAGCAATAAAGTTCTAATATGAGATCCATCAACATCAGCATCTGTCATAATTACAATCTTATGATATCTTAACTTCTCAAGATTAAAATCATTAACGCCAATTCCAGTACCCAAAGCGCTAATTAAAGTTCCAATTTCTTGTGAAGATAACATTTTATCAAAACGTGCTTTTTCTACATTTAAAATTTTTCCTCTCAAAGGTAATATTGCCTGAGTTTTTCTTGATCTAGCCTGTTTTGCAGAACCACCCGCTGAATCACCCTCAACAATAAATATTTCAGATAATGTAGGATCTTTTTCCTGACAATCAGCAAGCTTACCAGGTAATGAGGATATTTCTAAAGCTCCTTTTCTTCTTGTGAGATCTCTTGCTTTTCTTGCAGCCTCTCTTGCATTAGCAGCTTCTTGAATTTTTGATATTATTAATTTTGCATTTTTTGGATTTTCTTCAAACCACTTATTTAATTTATCATAAACAACGGACTCAACCACAGCTCTAACCTCTGAGCTTACTAATTTATCCTTAGTTTGAGATGAAAATTTAGGATCTGGAACTTTCACAGAAATTACAGTTGTCATTCCCTCTCTAATATCATCCCCAGTAATAGATATTTTATCTTTCTTATTAGATGCTAAAAATTTAGCAACATAATTATTTACTGATCTTGTTAATGCTCCTTTAAAACCAGATAAATGCGTACCTCCATCAGCTTGCCTTATATTATTTGTAAAACAAAAAGTTGTTTCATGATAACTATCATTCCACTCTAGTGCTATATCAACAGCTATACCATTATCTTCACCCTTAAACTCAACAATATCAGTTATTGCTGTTTTTGATTTATCAAGAAATTTAACATATGCAGCTATACCACCTTCATAGTGAAATAATAATTCTTTATCTTCATCAGATCTTTTATCAGTAAGATAAATTTTTACACCAGAATTTAAAAAAGCTAACTCTCTTATCCTTCTTTCTAAAATAGCAAAATCAAATTTTATAAATGAAAAAATATCCAAAGATGGAAAAAAAGTGACTTCTGTACCTTTTCTTCCATCAGAAGCTCCAAGCTCCTCAATATGTTTAACCGTTACCCCATCTTCAAATCTAGCAAAATATTCTTTTCCATCTCTGAAAATACGTAGCTCAAGATATTTTGAAAGTGCATTAACAACAGAAACACCTACTCCATGTAATCCACCTGATACTTTATATGAATTCTTATCAAATTTACCACCAGCATGTAATTGAGTCATAATTACCTCAGCAGCCGATACACCTTCCTCAGGATGAATATCTACTGGTATACCTCTTCCATCATCACTAACCGTTACACTTCCATTAGCATTAATAGTAACATTAACATTACTACAATGACCAGCTAAAGCTTCGTCAATCGAATTATCTAATACTTCATAAACCATGTGATGCAAACCTGATCCATCATCAGTGTCACCAATATACATGCCTGGACGCTTTCTAACAGCTTCCAAACCCTTAAGAACCTTAATAGATGAAGCTTTATATGATTCATTAACATTGCTATTTTCTTCTGTCATTTTATTTTTCATTCCTGTAAATTTTATATTGAAAAAAC
Organism: Rickettsiales bacterium; assembly: GCA_016780625.1. GTDB lineage: Bacteria > Pseudomonadota > Alphaproteobacteria > Rickettsiales > JABIRX01 > JADHLN01. The sequence goes on along the minus strand of JADHLN010000002.1, from coordinate 37,789 downwards.
TGAGCAAATATTAGCAATATCTGTTATTTTAGCAAGCATCTATTTCAATTTTATTATCTTTTAAAATTTTAAGCATTATTTCATGAGAATCATTAAGCTTAGCGGTATTAGATGATCGAAAAACTAACGAAGTTCCTAACCTCTCATTCCTTATAAAAGGATAACTACCCATTTCCACCTCAGCATATCTAGATTGTAAATCAGAAAGCTCCTTAGCTATATCGCCTTCAGTAACATAAGCAGATATAGATTTTGTGTAAACCTTGTCACCCGTAATTAAATATTCCTTAGCAGCTTCAAACATTGCTTGCATGATTCTTGGCACACCAGCAAATACAAAAATATTTGAAATCTTATATCCAGGTGCTGAACTAACTGGGTTATCAAGCAAAATTGCCCCTACTGGAATATCTGCCATTTTTAATCTAGCATCATTTAATTTATCCTTGGAATAATAATTAATTAATAAATTTTCAGCCTCTTGATTTCTTTCAATTTCAATCCCTAGAGCTTTGGCAATAGAAGCAGAAGTAATATCATCATGAGTCGGACCAATACCTCCACATGTAAAGATAAAATCATATTTAACTCTTAACTCATTAAGAGCAAATATTATATCATTTTCTATATCTTTAACAATTCTTACCTCAGCTAAATCTATACCAATATCAACTAGTGAGTTAGCTAAAAAATTTATATTTAAATCCTTTGTTCTACCACTTAAAATTTCATTACCAATAATTATTACCGCAGAGGTTACTTGTTTATTTTTCATTTATTTATTATATAAGTAATTATTAACAACATAGATATAAAAATTAAATAATGGCAATAAAAATCCACAAAAAAGAAGATTTTGAAAAAATGCGTGCAGCAGGAAAGCTAGCCGCAGAAACTCTTGATTATATAACAGATTTTGTCAAAGAAGGCGTTACCACAAACCATCTAGATAAATTATGCCATGATTTCATTTTAGCAAATAATGCAATACCAGCTCCCTTAAATTATAGAGGATTTCCAAAATCTATCTGCACCTCAATTAATCATGTTGTATGTCACGGCATTCCAAATGACAAACCGTTAAAAGCTCAAGACATATTAAATATAGACGTTACTGTAATTCTTGATGGCTGGCATGGAGATACCAGCAGAATGTTTTTTATTGCTGAGCCATCTATCAAAGCAAGAAAATTAGTAGAGACAACATATGAAGCTCTAATGCAAGCAATTAATATTGTAAAACCTGGAATAAAAACAGGTGATATAGGCCATATTATCCAAAATTATGCAGAATCCAGAAATTATTCTGTAGTAAGAGATTATTGTGGCCATGGTATTGGACAAATATTTCACACAGACCCTAATATACTGCACTTTGGCGAAAAAAACACAGGAGAAGAAATTAAAGAGGGGATGTTTTTTACAATTGAACCAATGATAAATATTGGCGAATATCCAACTAAAATTAAAAAAGATGGTTGGACAGTAGTAACTAAAGACAGATCATTATCAGCCCAATTTGAACATACAATTGGTGTCACTAAAAATGGCTGCGAAATTTTTACAAAATCTAGAAAGAAATTAGTAGTTTAATTTTAAATTAAATAATTTACCAATCTAAATAAGAAAACAATTTAGACTTCAATGGAAAATATTTATCAAAAAAAATTTATTTCAGCTAGCATCTCAATAATTTTATCTCTAATTATATATAACCTACCTGCAAATGAAATTTTCAATCAAAAAATATTAACCACATTAGCTATTGCAACATTAATATTTTCATTTTGGATAACTGAAACATTACCTATACCTATAACCTCTCTATTACCATTAATATTACTACCCAGCTTTAATTTAGTGAATATTAATGAGGTATCAGAAAATTATAGTAATAAAATAATCTTTTTATTTTTAAGCGGCTTTATATTAGCACTAGCAATAAGCAAATGGAACCTGAATAAGAGAATCGCTCTTAATATTTTAAGATTAACAGGATCATCACCAAAAGGGATATTATTAGGTTTTATGATTTCAACAGCAATAATTAGCATGTGGATTAGTAATACTGCAACAACAATTATGATGTTACCTATTGCCCTTTCAATAATCACTATAATAAAAAAACAAAGCAAGGAAACTGATAAATTTGCAAAAATATTATTACTAGCAATCGCTTATTCAGCATCAATTGGCGGCATAGCCACAATAATTGGAACACCACCTAACGCAATATTAATTGCCTATCTTAATGAAGCTTTAAATTATGATTTTTTATTTAGTGAATGGTTTATTCTTTTTTTCCCTCTTTCTGCATTATTGCTAATATCAACTTGGTTATATTTCATATTTTTCAAATTAGATAAAATTAAAGTAAAAACAAGAAAGGAAGGTAATTTTATTAAAGAAGAGTTAATTAAACTAGGCAAGATCACCTATCAAGAAAAAATTGTATGCAGCATATTTCTTCTAGTGTCTCTTAGCTGGATGTTTAAAACATATTTTCCATTTGAGATATCTGATGTAGCAATTGGACTTATAGGGTCTGCAGCTTTATTTATTATTCCAAGCAAAAAAGAAAATGACTTTATTTTAAACTGGAATGATTGCAAAGAAATTTCATGGGGTACGTTACTACTTTTTGGCGGAGGATTATCTTTAGCTAGCGCAATGGAACAATCAGGATTTGTTGAAATAATTGGCAATTATATTAAAAATTTTGCAAATCATAAATTTATTATAATAGTTTTTGTTACAGTACTAATCACAATGTTATTTACAGAATTTATGAGTAACCTTGCATTAACAGCAATTTTAATTCCTGTACTTACAGTTATCTCAATGAATATAACAGGATCACCGCTATCATTATCACTACCAGCAACAATTGCAGCTTCAACAGCATTTATCCTTCCTATGTCAACACCACCAAATGCGATAATATTTTCAAGTGGATATATAAAAATAAATGATATGATTAAAACAGGAATATTCGCTAATATTATATGCCTCTTCTTAATTATTATTTATACAAAATTATTTATCATATAAAAAATAATCAATTGCTGCAAAACCATAAATATTAAGAGAGGATAAATGATTAAAATTATGTTTTCTAATACCCCCAAGAGCAACAACAGCTATATCTAACTGCTGCAATATTCTATTAAATTTAATAATGCCCAAAGGTCTTTTTTTAGGGTGAGTAGTAGTTTTAAATAATGAAGAAAGAATTATAAAATCACGTTTATACATAATAGCAACCCTTGCAGTTTGCAAATAATGACAAGATTGGCAAATAATTAAACTTTTATCACTTACCCTTAAAAACCTATCTTTTTCCTTCAAAGAAATACCATCAGCCTTATATTTCTTGGCGTAGGATAAATTTTGCACAAAAAATAAGATGTTTTTTTTAGCACAAAAAGATCTTATTTTTTTTATAAATTCATGCTGATATTCAAATCCAGCTTCATCCCTTAAAATAAAAATTGAATTTTTATCTAATTTTTCTATTGCAACAAATGGATCTTTAAGCTTTTCTATAGAGCTAAGTAAAATTTGACCACTAAATTTAAACAAAATATGCCTCATTCAATAATAGACAACCTTAATAAAATTAACAAAGAAATTGAATCAGAATCAAAAAAATGGCAACAAGAAAAAGTAAAATTAATTGCCGTAAGCAAAAAACAACCAGTAAATAAAATTCAAGATTTAATTAATGCTGGACATTTATATTTTGCAGAGAACCAAATCAAAGAAGCAAATGAGAAATGGCCAAATATTCTAAAAAACAACCAAAAAATAAAACTTCATTTTATAGGACATCTACAAAGAAACAAAACTAAAGAAGCTTTAAAACTATTTGATATTATAGAAACAATAGATAATGAAAAACTCGCTCTAGAAATAACAAAACATTTAACTGAATCAAGTAAAACAAAAGAAATGCTAATACAAATAAATATAGGAAAAGAAGAACAAAAATATGGCATAGAACCTGAAATTGCCAGTGAATTTATAAAATTTACTATTAATGATTTAAAGCTTCCAATAAAAGGATTAATGTGTATACCTCCTAAAGATGAAAACCCAGCACCATTTTTTGCATTTATGAAAAAAATAGCTAAAGAAAATAACCTACATTATCTAAGCCAAGGAATGAGTAATGATTATAAAGAAGCAATTAAGATAGGTACGAGCCAAGTTAGAATCGGGACAAATATATTTGGTTTAAGAGAGGGTTACACCCAATAATTAAACCCTAACATTAACAATAATTAAAAAATAGACTTAAATTAAAAAATATTTATATTTATGAAAAACAAAAATCAGACAATAGATAATTACAAAATGCACTCACAAGAAACCATTAAATCTCATGGGCTATCCGAAGAAGAATATAAAAAAATTCTAGAAATATTAGAAAGAGAACCAAATATAACTGAATTAGGAATTTTTTCTGTAATGTGGAGTGAACATTGTTCATATAAATCAACAAGATTACACCTAGCAAAATTACATACAGAAGAAGATTTTGTTATTTGTGGACCTGGTGAAAATGCAGGCATAATTGATATAGAAGATGATGATGCAATTATATTTAAAATGGAAAGTCATAACCATCCATCATTTATTGAACCTTATCAAGGCTCTGCAACTGGAGTTGGAGGAATAATGCGTGATGTATTTACAATGGGTGCTAGACCAATTGCAATTCTAGACTCATTACGTTTTGGAGAATATTCTCATGAAAAAACTAAATTTCTTTTAAATGGGGTAAGTGCTGGAATTTCTGGTTATGGGAATTGTGTAGGAGTTCCAAACATTGCTGGCGATGTTATTTTTGATTCATCTTATAATGGCAATATATTAGTTAACGCTATGTGCATTGGACATGCAAAAAAAGATAAAATCTTCTATTCAGCAGCTTCAGAAATAGGTTCAAAAATTTTATATGTAGGAAGCAAAACTGGCAGAGATGGAATCCATGGTGCAACTATGGCCTCTCAAGAATTTGATGATGAGTCATCAGAAAAAAGACCTACTGTACAGGTTGGTGACCCATTTAAAGAAAAATTATTGATAGAAGCATGTTTAGAGCTAATGCAAGAAGATGCAATAATCGCAATTCAAGATATGGGAGCAGCTGGCCTAACCTCATCTTCAATTGAAATGTCTGCAAAGGGAGGAACAGGTATCGAGATAGATCTAGATATGGTTCCTGTCAGAGAGGAAAATATGACACCATACGAAATAATGCTTTCAGAAAGCCAAGAAAGAATGCTAATGGTTATAAAACCAAATAAAGAAAATTTAGCAAAAGAAATATTTGGAAAATGGGATCTAGATTGCAGTACTATAGGTGAAATAACAAACAGTAAGCAGCTAGTCTTAAAGCATGACAATAAGATTGTTGCTAATATACCAGTAAATCCATTATCAGATTCAGCACCCAAATATGACAGAGAATGGATAGAACCCATAGAACATAAAAGCTATATTTATGATAGAAACAAAAACATAAATATAATAGAGTCTTTAAAAAAGATTATTGCAAATCAAAACATAGCATCAAAACATCAAATTTATGAGCAATATGACAATGCTGTAATGAATGACACTATTAAAGCTCAAAATATTGCTTCAGGAATAGTAAAAATTCATAATAGAAATAAAGCAATTGCAGCAACAACAGATTGCACACCAAGATATGTTGAGGCAAATCCTTATGAAGGAACATTACAAGCAGTGTGTGAAACCTATAGAAACTTAACAATATTATCAGCAAAACCAATGGCAATTACAAATTGTTTAAATTTTGGAAATCCTGAAAGAAAAGAGATAATGGGACAAATTGTAAAATCAATAGAAGCAATTAGAGATGCATCAAAATTTTTAAAATATCCAGTAATCTCAGGTAATGTATCGCTTTACAATGAAACTAATGGTAAAGCAATAAAACCTTGCCCTAATATTGGCGCTGTTGGATATATAAAAAATATAGATAAAATAGTGAAAAATTATTTCACTAACATAAATGAAGATATATTAGTTATAGGAGAAACTGAAAGTGAATTAGGAAGATCAATTTTTCAAACAGAAATACTAAATCAATGCTCTGGTAACTCACCTAGAATTGACCTTAAAAAAGAAAAATCTCACGCAGATTTTATCTCAAATCTTATTAACAATAATTTAATAAGCTCTGTAAATGATATCTCAGATGGTGGCTTAATAACAATTCTTACAAAAATGAGTTTCATAAATAATATAGGATTTAATATTAAAAATATTAGTAAATCTCTATCAGACGTAGAATTTTATTTCTCAGAAACACAAGCAAGATATGTAATAAGTACAAATAAAGTTAAAGAAATTATCGAATTAGCAAATTCTAATAAGGTAAATATCATGAAATTAGGATCAACTATAGCAGATAATATAATTATTGATGACCAGGAAATAACCATTAATATCCTAAGAGATATTTATAATAGCTCTTTATCTCTATGAAGTATTTAAAAGTAATACTCCTAATTTTATTATTTTTTCAATATATTAACATCTCATATGCTGCATCAATAAATATATTTGGTGGTAACGAAGATTTAATAAATATTAATATTACAAAGATTACTGGAGATAAATTTAGCAGTAAAAATATTGCCTATAAAATAAATAAAAACATAAAAAAACAACTTAATTCTACCAAAATTTTTTCTGTTCAAAGCGATAAAATTAACTTATTGGATAAATTCACTGACTCAAATAATAATAATTTTCACTATGCAGATATAGCAATAAACGTAAATAAAAAAGCTAATAATAATTATAAAGCAAATATTAAGCTATATGACAAAATTCAACAAAAAGAAATTTTTAACGAAAATTACTTACTTGATAGCAAAAATGAAGCAAAAAAAATTGCAGCTATTATTTCAGATAAAATCTATAAATATTTCACTGGTATTAATGGCTATCAAAACACTAAAATAATTTATGTATCAGAACATGGTTCAGCACTAAATAGAAAAAGAAAATTAGCAATAAAAAATATCTATGATGATAAAATAGAATATTTAAATATAAAAAATGAATTAATTCTTTCACCGAGATTTAATCATGATGGAAAAAAAATAATTTACCTATCATATAAAAAGCATAAGCCCCAATTATTTATTTATGATTTAGAAAAAAAACAAGAAAAACTCTTATTTAAAGAAAAAAATCTAAATTTCGCTCCACGCTTCAGCAAAGATGGTAGCATGCTAACCTATAGTTCATCATTTGAAGGTAACACTGAAATAATGCTATATAATTTCCAAACTAAAAAGAAAACAAAATTAACAAACCACCCTGCCATTGATACTTCTCCAGATTTCTCACCTGATAATAAAACAATTATATTTAGCTCTGATCGTGATGGTTCACAAAAATTATATTTAATAGATATAGAAAGCAAAAAATTAAGAAAAATTAATTCTGGATATGGTAATTATTCCACACCAAGATGGTCTCCAGATGGTAAATATATATCATATACGAAAACTCACAGAGGAAAATCTCATATTGGTATAATTAATATGAAAAATCTTGAAATGAAAAACCTAACAAAATCCTATAAAGATGATACACCTAACTGGGCACCAAATAGTAAATTTATCATTTTTACACGTATGAACCCAAAAAAATCAAATCACAAATCTAATTACTCCAATCTGTATATTACAAATTTAAACGGTGACCTAATTAGTAAGATCACAACTGATAATGACGCCTCTGATGCAGATTGGATCATAAATAATTAAATTTTAAAATTTTTACCTAAATAATATTTTTTAACTTTATTATTAGCCAATATCTCTTTTTGGTTTCCCTCACATAAAACCTTACCATCAAAAATAATATAAGCCCTATCAACTACCTCTAGAGTTTCTCTAACATTATGATCAGTAATTATTACTCCAATATCTCTATCTTTAAGATGCAATACTAATTCCCTTATATCAGCAACAGCTATTGGATCTACCCCAGCAAAAGGCTCATCAAGTAGAACAAAATTCGGATCTGATGCAAGACATCTAGCAATTTCCACTCTTCTCCTCTCACCTCCTGATAATGATTGTGCATTTGAATTTCTAATTCTAGTAATACCAAATTCAGATAATAATTTTTTTAACCTCTTATTTCTTTGCTCCTTATCCTTATATTTAATTTCTAAAATAGTTAATATATTCTCCTCAACGGTCATATCTCTAAAAATTGAATTTTCCTGAGGTAAATAACCTATTCCCATCTTACCCCTTAAATAAATAGGATAATTTGTTATCTCCTGATCATTAAGAATAATTTTTCCATTAGATGCATTGATAAGTCCAACTAAACTATAAAAAAAAGTAGTTTTACCAGCTCCATTTGGCCCTAATAAAGCAACTACCTCTCCAGAATTAACCTCAATATTAATTCCTTTTAATACTTCCTTTTTTCCATATGATTTATGTATATTTTCAGCTTTTAACTTATTCATTTCTATATTTTAATTCTACTTTACTTGAGCCAGAATCTAACATTCTAATAGATGAATCTTTAAGATAATATTTCAATCTTGATCCCTTTATAGAATTATCTTTCTGTTTTAAAATAACATTATTAATTATCTCAATTTCACCAATTTCATTATAATAAATAGCCCTTTCACCTGTTATAACAGAGTCATTATGGATAATCTTTATATTATTATTGATAGTAATTTTATCAATTATAATCTTATCTGATTCTCCATTTTTATAATTGATCAATAACTCATCACCTGATAGAAATAACTCATGATCCTTATATATAGGTTGATCTCTTGCAATTATTAAAAATTTCTTTTCATCAACAACAATATTATTAGCCTTAATTTGAGCATTATCTCTTATAGACTTTAAATTAATAATTATATTATTTTCAAACTTATAATATTTATTGCTAATATCTAATTCAAATGAATCAGCATTAAATTTACCAACATAATTTTCAAAAAAAATATTCCTATTTCCATTAATAATAGAATTAGATACATCATAATTTGCAAATTGAGAGGTTAAATTAAAATCATTCTCAGAAGAAACAAAGAACTTGCCCGGAAAATGTAAAACTTTTTTAATATTATTATATTCAGCTAAATCTGATAATAGGTTAATTTCATTTTTATTAATATTGCTGTGATAAGCATTAATCTTACTAAAAATCAATTCATCCTCACTCTTATGAATAGCCTTAGAGGCATTAATAAGAAAGTTATTTCCTGTAACATCACTATAATTAAGAGTGGCATTAATCATCCCTAAATCATCATTTGTAATTAAAAAAGATTTATTAGAATTCCAAGATAAAATTTTAATATATATTGGATATAAAAATAAAATTAATAATAATAAATAGAGCGTATATCTTAAATATTTCTCAAAAAGTGATATCCTAAGGTAATTTCTATTATATGATTCCGGCTTTAAAGCAATCATGTATATGCAAAACTCCAACTAATTTATTTCTATCATCAACTATAAATATAGCAGTTATCTCATTCTTATTCATTATATTCACAGCTTCAAGTGCTAATTTATCAAAATGAATAAATTTTGGATTGCTTGTCATTATATTAGCTGCAGATCCAGTAAAATCTCTTTTAGCAAAATATCTTCTTAAATCTCCGTCAGTAATTACACCTAAAATTTGATTATTTTCATCGCAAATAGCAACCAGACCTATTTTTGATTCTGAAATTTTACTAATAACTTCATCAATCTTATCATCAGCTTTACATATGGGGGTTAAATTAATATCTCTCATAATATCTTTGATTTTAATACATTGGCTACCTAATTTTCCACCAGGATGAAAAACACCAAAATCATCTTTAGAAAAACCTTTTACTTCAGCAATAGTAACTGCTAGAGCGTCTCCAAAAGCAAGCATCATAGTTGTAGAAGTTGTAGGAGCATTAATTGAAGATGCTTCACTTACTTCAGGCAAAATAATAGCAATATCAGATGCAGAAACTAATAATGATGATGATCGCCTGACAATCGCAACTAATTTTATATTAAATCTTTTACAATAATTAATAATATCAGATAGCTCTTTTGTTTCTCCTGAATTAGAAAGCAAAATAACTATATCATCATTATTAATCATACCTAAATCACCATGGCTAGCTTCACCTGGGTGAATAAAATATGATGCTGTACCAAGAGAAGATAATGTTGCAGAAATTTTTCTAGCTATATGACCACTTTTACCCATACCACTAAAAATAACTCTTCCTTTACTAGCTAATATCAGATCAATTAATTCTATAAATTCATCACCTAAATATGCAGAAACTTCTTCAAGACCCTTAATTTCTGTTGTAATAACATTTTTAGCAATATTAATATAACTTTCAGACATTTCCTAATGTTTAAATATATCCAAAGATGACCAACCATTTAAATCAAGATCAACTCTAATATTCATAAAATTAAAACACTCATTTGCAAGAGTTAATCTATCATTATTTTTAAGCATTTCTGTTAACTTATCTTTTAATTCATGAAGATATAAAACATCCTGAGCAGCATATTTCTTTTGAGCATTTGAAAGCTCTTGAGCTCCCCAATTTGAACTTTGTTGTGCTTTTGATATTGATACACCTAGCAATTCTGAACATAAATCTTTTAAACCATGAAAATCTGTATAAGTACGAGATAATCTTGAAGCAATTTTTGTACAAAAAATATTATTCATATAAACATTCAAGTAATATCTAATAACAGCAACATCAAAACGAGCAAAATGAAAAATTTTTAAAATTTTATCATTAGATAATAATTTCTTTAAATTAGGTGCGTCATAACCCTTATTAATATCAAACTTAACTAAATGGGCATTGCCATCACCTTCTGATATTTGTACTAAACATAAATTATCTCTTTTAATATTTAGACCCATAGTTTCTGTATCGATAGCTATTTCTTTACCAGAAAAAACTAAATCATCGGGAATATCATTTTGGTGAATATAAATAGTTATTGTGCTTACCTTAAATTTTAAAAATAATTATTACAAAATTATTTAATTTTGCAATAATTATAGATGATTCTCTAATTTATTGGCTCAGGTTTAAATATAAACTCTAATTCTTTCCAATTTTTATATTTTGACTTTGGCATGCCAGAAATTTTCTTACAACGCAAAAAAGTACTTCTTACACTATCAACTATTCGTCTATAAATATCATTATCTATATCCATATATTCATGTATATCATCGCTAAAATCCACTTTTTTAACAAAACCATCACTATCAAATGACACCTTAACTTTTACTTCTATACCAGTAACATCTTCCTTAAGAAAAATTTTATTAATTATATTACTCCAACAATAATTAACCTGCTTTCTTATATTAGACTCTTCAATTGCAGTAAGATTATCGCCATAAATAAATCTTTCTCTATTAATTCTTTCTTTTTCCTCTCCCTGAATACGCTTCACCTCCTTTAGAATCTCGCCAATATCTTTTGTATCATCATCAAAATCTTTAACATCTAAATTATCAATTAAATCCTTATCACCTTCAGCAACTATTTTAGGATCAGGTTTAATTATTTTCTTTTTAGATTTCTTAAGCTCCTTCTTATTAAGATCTTTTTTAACTTTCTTTTCAGGAACCGAAAAAGGTTCTGGAATTGACTCTTTTCTAATTTTATTATCTGGTAATATTGCATCCTTATCTGCTCTACTATTTTTATCAATTACAATATCTTTAGGCTTTAATATTGGCTTAACCTGCTCCACAGATATAATATCAACAGCAATTTCAACATTTTTCTTCTTAGAAAAAAATTTCGGTAATATAACAAATATAAATAATATAATAAGAAAGTGAAATAATAGTGAAAATAAAAGACTTCGGTACATTAACTATTAGTTTATATCAGATTCTGTTACTAACGATACCTTATTATAACCTATTGAGTTGATTTCGGCTATAATTTTCATTATATCACCGTAAGAAACATCTTTATCACCTCTAATATAAATCCTATTATTTACACTTAAAACATTTTCTTTAATGAAATTTTTCACTTCAGAAAACTTAATATTCTTATCCTCAAAAAAAATTTTACCAGAACTCTGAACAGTAAGAGTAAAAGGTGTTTCAGAAGTAATAGCTTTTGCAGAGTTATTTGAAGGCAAGCTTACATTTACTCCACTTACCATTAGAGGCGCAGAAATCATAAAAACGATCAAAAGAACTAAAACAACATCAATAAAAGGTGTTACATTGATATGAGCATTTACTCTTCTTCTAGCCCTCCTATCTGAGATAGATGAATAATTAACCTTATGAATCATTATTTTTTATCCATTTGGCGGGATAGTAAATTCAACATTTCAGTTGAAAAATCTTCTAATTTTGCATTATATAAGTCTAAATGATTCACATAAATATTATAAAATATCAAAGCAGGTATTGCAGCAAATAATCCTATTGCAGTTGCAAATAAAGCTTCTGCTATACCTGGAGCAACAACAGCTAGGCTAACATTTTTCGCATCAACAATTGCAACAAAAGAATTCATAATACCCCAAACCGTACCAAACAAACCTATAAAAGGAGAGGCAGATGAAATAATTGCCAGAAAATTAATATTTTTCTCTAATCTATTTACAGCTCTATTTCTAGCTATCATCATTGATTGAAAAATCCTTTCTTTTAAACGTTCTTTTTTATAATTATCTTTTAAATCTTTTTCATCATGAAGTTGCCATTCATTAATAGCAGTTATCAACAAATGTGAAAATGGATGATTATCACTATCTTTTAACCTTTCATAAAAAGGCATTAATTCAACACCAGACCAATATTCAGCATTAAATTTCTTCGCCCTTTTACTTAAAATTTTGAACTTAATAAATTTATCAAAAATAATTGACCAGGAACAAAAAGAGGCCAAAAAGAGAATTATAATTACAAGCTTTACAACTAAATCAGCTTCACTAATAAATGTAGAAATTGCAAAATTATTTGAATAAAGATTACTCATTACCTTCCTGTAATAAATTATCTATATATTCTGATATATTGTACCAATTATTACCCCCCTCATATCTCTTACCATTTATTATAAATGATGGTGTAGATGATATTTTATAGGCATTAAAAACATCAATTCTCTCCTGTAATATCTCTTCTTCTAATTTAGCATCATTATAGCATTGGTTATATTTTGAGGTAGTTAAACCAGCAACCCTAGAAAGATTTTCAAGATTTTTATCAAAATCCTTAGTAAAGGCCCAAGATTTTTGGCTCTCTAATAATATTTTCATAAAATTCTTTTTACCATCTTTAGGTAAGCATCTTACAATCTGGGAAGCTTTTAGTGATGGTGTATCTAGAGGAAAATCACGAAATATAAATCTAACTTTACCAGTTGAAATATATTTCTCAGCAATTTTAGGATAGATATTTTTAAAAAAATCTCCACAATGGAAACAGCTATAAGAAGCATATTCAATTATAGTGACTTTTGCATCTTCTTCTCCTGAAATAATATCACTTTCTTTTAATTGAGCAATTTTTGTTTTTAGTGATTTAACCTGATTTTCACTTAATTCATTAACAGCATTTTTTGCATTTGATGCAGCCTCCGTTTTAACATAGTTATTACTAGTTCTTAAAGTGAAGAATGTTATTATTGAAATAACAAGAAATATAGAAGCTATTACAATATATTTATTAATTTTCATTTTATTTTAATTTACCTTTTAATACTTCAGCTGAAACAAAACCATCTATAAATTCTTCTCCAACAATAAATGCAGGAGTTCCATTAACCCCAAGATCAATTCCAAGAGATCTATTATATTCAATAACATCCGAAACTTCATCAGATTGCGCCTTTTTAATTAATTTATCTTTTTTAAAGCCCAAGCTAGTTAAATTCTCTGCCAATAAATCTATTGTATTTAGAGATGGAGGTGCTTGCATTAACTTACTGTGAACTCCAAGATATTTTGAATTATCAATTAAATTTGCAGCAATAGATAGCCTTGATTTAATTTCGGATAACTTACCAAGTATAGGCATTTCTTTAAAAATCACTTTAACATCCTTATCCTCAACTAATAATTTAGCTATTGATTCATTAAAAGCTTTTTTACAATAACCACAATTATAATCAAAAAACTCTACAACTATCCTTTTTGAATCTTTGTTTCCAGCAACAGGATCTTTAGGGTAATTCATAACCTTATCCATATTATCTCTAAGGTTTTTACCCCTATCCTCTGTTTTTGATCTTTGCTGGTCTGCGTAATGTTTATTAATAGATTCAACGATATGCATTGGATTTTCTTCAATATAGCTAGCAACATCAGTAGAATTAGCAGCAAAGTAATATTTATTAATTACAAAGTTAATTACAACAGATATAAATACACTAACAAAAACGACTCTTAATATTTGATCTGATAAAAGAGGTTTTTTATTGGAAAATTTTAATGACATATTTAAAAAAAAATTTAAGGTTCAGAGTTTTAAAACATAATTAAAGAAAAATTTATGTCAAAATTAAAATTACAATTTTTTTGTAGCAATTGCAACAGTCACTTTAATAAATGGCATGGCCAGTGCCCTGATTGTCAAAGTTGGGATTGCATAAAACAATTAGACAGCAATATAGAGATTGCTAATTTTCATAATAAAAAAATTCAAAATAACTCCAACCTAATATCAGTTGAAAAAATAGGAGAAAAAGTAAAAAACTATCAAAGAATCAAAACAAATTATGAAGAGCTAGACCAAACATTTGGAGGAGGAATAGTAAATGGCTCTGTTATACTAATAGGAGGTGACCCTGGAGTTGGAAAATCCACACTTATATTACAAATATTAAACCAAATAGCTAGCGATACAGAACCTTGCTTATATATTTCAGGCGAAGAATCAGACGAACAAATAAATCTTCGCGCTAAAAGACTAGATACAAACAACCCAAATATATTAGTATCTACAGAAAATAATGTTATCAGCATCGCAAATTATATTAAAAATGCAGAAATAAAACCAAAATTAGTAATTATAGATTCTATCCAAACAAGCTATATAGAAGATTTAGGAGCAGTTCCAGGCAGCGTAACTCAAGTAAGAAACTCAGTTCTTGAATTTACATCTCTTGCTAAAAAAAATAATATCACCTTAATTTTAATAGGTCATGTTACTAAAGAGGGTCAATTAGCAGGCCCCAAATTAATAGAACATATGGTAGATGTAGTTTTATATTTTGAAGGTGATAAATCAAATAATTTAAGAATATTACGCTCCCATAAGAATCGTTATGGTGCTACTAATGAATTAGCAATATTTGAAATGGAGGAAAAAGGACTAAAAGAAATCACTAACCCCTCAGAAATATTCTTAGAAGAATATAATGCAAACGAACCTGCATGCTGCATCTTTGCTTTAAATGAAGGATCAAGAACTATTCTGATTGAATTACAATCCTTAATTTCACCATCATATATGGCAAGCCCCAGAAGAGCGGTTAATGGTTGGGATCAAAATAGACTAGCCATAATATTAGCTGTTCTCGCTAGTAAATGTAACCTAAATTTCAATCAATTAGAGGTTTATTTTAACGTAATCGGAGGATTAAAAATATCTGAACCATCCGCAGATCTGGCAGCAGCTGCAAGCCTAATATCAGCCTTGAAGAAAAAGCCATTACCAGAATATAGCGTTATTTTTGGAGAAATAGGATTATCTGGCGAAGTAAGAAATAGCGGAAAAACACAACAAAGGCTTGATGAAGCTGAAAAACTAGGCTTTAAAATTGCAATAATTCCCAAACAAAGAAATAAAAATAAAATTAAAACAAAATTAAAATTAATAGAAATAGATCATATTACTAAATTACTAGAAATCATCTCATAAACTCCAAATATGACTGACATTATAATTAACATTATTAAAGCATTAAACGATAATTACATTTACATAATAACTTGCAACAAAACTAATATTTCTGCAGTTATTGACCCCGGCTCAAGCAAAGAAGTAATAGAGTTTGCCAAGAAAAACTCCTTAAATATTAAATATATATTAAACACCCATCATCATTACGACCATATTAATGGCAATAATGAAATTAAAGCAAAATATAATTGCAAAATCATTGCTTATAAGCATGAAAACAAAATCCCTAATATTGACATTACAGTTAATGAAAACGAGATCATATTAATTGGCGCTATTCTGTTTCAAATAATTCATTTACCTGGCCATACTAATAATCATATTGCCTATTATTCAGCAAAAAATAATGTAATTTTTAGCGGTGACGTACTATTTTCATCAGGTTGTGGTAGAATATTTGAAGGAACATATGAAGAAATGTTTAGTTCCTTAGAAAAAATAAAAAACTTACCACCTGATACCCAAATTTATGCTAGCCATGAATATACTAAAAAAAATATAGAATTTGCCTTAACTCTAGAGCCAAATAATCAAAAACTACAAGAAAAATATTCCATCTGCAAAAAACTCTTAACAAAAAACACCCCTACTTTACCAACAAAATTAGCAGACGAACTAAATACCAATCCTTTTTTAAGAACATTGAGCAAAGAATTAAGGTCTAACATTGGCAAAAATTCAGATTCCTATAATATAGAAATATTTAGAAAAATTAGGGAATTAAAAGATAATTTTTAAGCAATTATTGCTTAATTAATTAGAAAATGATATTTTTAAAAAATATATAGAATTTAAAAATGACAGAAAAAGCATTATACGCAGGAACATTTGATCCCATAACAAATGGGCATTTAGACATAATAAAAAGAGCGAAATTAATTTTTCCTAATTTAACAATTGCAGTTGCTAACAACCAAAATAAAAACCCATTATTTACAGCAACTGAAAGAGTAGATCTTATAAAAAAAACTCTAGCTAGCAATCCTGAATTAGCAAATATTGAAGTAATAGATTTTAATGGCTTATTAGTTGATTTAGCTAAAGAAAGAAACATTAAGATTTTAATTAGAGGCTTAAGGGCAGTTTCAGATTTTGAATATGAGTTTCAAATGTCATGTATGAATTCTAAGTTATCTCCTAATATTCAAACTATCTTTCTACCAGCTTCAGAAAATGCACATTTTATTTCTTCAAGATTTGTAAAACAAATAGCAAGCTTCCATGGCGATATCTCAGATTTAGTTCCAAATGCAATATTAACGGAACTAAAAAATAAATATTAATCACTCCACTGTTACTGATTTAGCTAAATTTCTTGGTTGATCTACATCAGTTCCTTTACATACAGCAACATGATAAGCAAGCAAATGAGCTGGCAAACAATATAAAATCGGGGCAATAAAACTATCTGAATCACTAACAGGAACTATATGCTCTGCAATATGGGTAAATTTTTCAACTACCTCTTCATTAGTGATAATGATAATTTTGCCACCTCTTGCCTTAACCTCTTCTAAATTATGAATTGTTTTATCAATTAATTTATCATTTGGCACTAAAGCAACAATAAATAAATTTTCATCAATAAGGGCAATTGGTCCATGCTTTAATTCCCCAGCAGGAATAGCCTCTGCATGAATATAAGAAATTTCTTTTAACTTTAAAGCAGCTTCACATGCAAGACCATAAGCAACACCTCTGCCAAGATAAATAATATTTGGTATAGATTTCAAATTAGAAGCTATTTTTGCAATATTATGCTCTTTTTTTATAACATTATGCATTAATTGGGGTAATCTTCTAAGTGACTTACATAAAGAAAATTTTTCATCTGCCGTAATATGATTTTGAGAAAATGCCGCTTCAATTGCAAGCAATGATAATATTAATAATTGAGCTGTAAATGCTTTAGTTGAAGCAACCCCAATTTCTGGCCCAGCAATAATATCAATTACATAATCTGCTAAATTAGCCATTGAGCTATGTTTCACATTAGTAATTAATAATGTTTTTAAGCCTTCATCCTTAACCATCTTAAGTGCTTGCAAACTATCTGCTGTTTCACCTGATTGCGAAATAAACACAACCAATCTTTTCTCTGGAAAATGTTTTTGATATAAAAATTCCGAAGCAATTTCAACCTTACAACTAATGTTAGCAATATTTTCAAACCATGTTTTTGCAATTAAAGCTGCATAATAAGAACTACCACAAGCAACAAAAGTAACTCTCTCTAATTTTTTAAAATCAATATCAGCATCCCTAAATAAAATTTGATTAGTTTCCCTATTACAATAGCTATTTAATATATCAGTTATAACATTAGGTTGTTCATTAATCTCCTTATGCATAAAATGCCTATATCCCGACTTACCTGTTACAGTTTGTGAAAAATTAATATTTTTGAACTCTCTGTAAATATTTTTTAAATTAGCATCATATATAGAAACATTATCTTTAGATAATATAACAATATCACCATCATCAAGATAACAAATTGACTTAGCATCATTTATAACTGCGTAAGCATCACTTGATAAAATACTACCCCTATCAGTATTCGCTACCAAAAGAGGCGATCCTTTTTTTGCTGCATAAATATGATCTGGATGATCAACATGAATAATTGCAATAGCATATGAACCCTCCAAAATCTTAACAAGTTCCTTTATTGATAATAATATATCTGAATTTTTTTTATAAAGATCATCAAGTAAATATGGAATAACTTCAGTATCTGTTTCAGTTATAAAATTATACCCCTTACCTTCTAAAAATTCCTTTAAAGATCTATAATTTTCAATTATGCCGTTATGAACAACCGCAAATTTTTCATATTTATGTGGATGGGCATTGATTTCACTAGGTTTACCATGTGTAGCCCATCTTGTATGAGCAATACCAATATTTGCAGATAAATTTAATTTAGACAGTCTGGATTCTAATTCTGTAACCTTACCTGTTGCTTTACATAATTCTAATTTATCATTTTTAATAACAGCAATTCCAGATGAATCATAACCCCTATATTCTAATTTTTTTAGACCTAAAACAAGTTCTGATGTAATATCTTCACTGGAATTAAAACCAAATATTCCGCACATAAGCAATAATTTTTTAATAATCATCCACAATAATCATAGCTCTTCAAGCTTTTTTTACAAAAAGAATAAAGATAAAGAGTTAAACTACTTGTTTTTCAGCATTAAAATTGACTATAATTATTTGCTTAATATATTAAAGCAATAATATTTATTGATATATATGCAATTTGAAATTGATAGAAATATTTTATTAAAATCTCTCTCTCACATACAAGGAATAGTAGAAAGAAGAAATACTATACCTATCCTATCAAATGTTAAGATAGAAGCAAAAGCTAATATAATAACACTAACAGCAACAGATATGGATGTTTCACTTTCAGAAACAATAAATACAGATATTCAAAAGGAAGGAGTTATTACAGTTCCAGCTCATACATTTCATGACATTGTAAGAAAACTACCAGATAATGCTAAGATATTATGTGAATTTGCTATCACAGAAAATGACCAAAATGTCTTAAAAATCAGTTCAAAAAACTGTAATTTTACCCTACCAGTAATTGAAGCAGGTGATTTCCCTGAAATTGAAGCAGAAAACACAACCAGTAACTTTAAAATTAGCAAAAAAGATTTATTAAAACTTCTTGATAAAGCAAAATTTGCTATCTCAACAGAAGAAACAAGATATTACCTAAATGGAATTTACCTACATGACACAGAAAATAATGGTAAAAATGTATTAAGAGCAGTTGCAACTGATGGGCATCGTTTAGCCAGAATTGAGGTAGATCTTCCTGAAGGAGCAAAAAATATTCCAAATATAATAATTCCTAGAAAAACAATCCTAGAAATAAAAAAAATAATTGATGAAGAAAATGAGCAAAGCGAAGCTCATATATTTATTTCTAGCTCAAAAATAAAAATTGAATATGAAAATTCTACCTTAATATCAAAATTAATAGATGGAAATTTTCCTGATTATTCAAGAGTGATCCCGAACAATAATAATTTAATTTTAAAAACAAAAGTAAAACCATTAACTACTGCTATTGATAGAGTATCAACTATATCTTCAGATAAAGGAAAAGGTATAAAATTAAGCTTAAATAAAAATAAATTAACACTTTCATCAGATAATCAAGAAACTGGATACGCTCAAGAAGAGCTTAATGTAGAATATAATGAAAATAATATTGAAACTGGTTTTAACTCAAAATATTTATTAGAGCTAACCTCAGTAATAGATGGAGAAATGGCAGAATTTCATTTTGCTAGTAGTTCAGCACCAACAATTGTTAAAGACGCATCAGATCCTTCTCTCCTTTATGTTATAATGCCAATGCGCATTTAAATTAGCAAATGAGAAAATTAGTTGAGGAAAATCTTTCTAAAACATTTATAGAAAATCTAAAAATCACTAATTTTAGAAACATAAACAGTATAAACTATAATTTCTCCAAAAATCTTATTGCTTTTATTGGTAAAAATGGAGTAGGAAAAACAAACATATTAGAAACTATTTCATTAGCATCTCCAGGAAGAGGGCTTAGAAACGCCAAAATAGAAGAGCTAGAAAACTTTAATAATAAAAGCTATTTCCAAGGATTTAATATTAGAATTAATTTTTCTATAGAAAATAGAAATTTATTATTTGAAACATTTAAAGAATCAAATGATTCAAACCGCAAAATTAATATAAATAATGAAAAGATATTACAAACTAAATTAAGCAAATATATAAATATAATTTGGTTGACTCCTCTACTCGATTCAATATTTGTTGAAAGCAAGTCAGAACGCCGCAAGTTTTTTGATCGCATATGCTTTAATTTATTCCCTGAACATCTAAAGAACTTGCAAAGATATGAACATTACCAACGCGAAAGATTAAAAATCATACAAAATACTAACATTAATAATAATTGGCTTGATGTAATTGAGAAATATTTATCAGAATTAAATTCAGCAATATCTTCAGTAAGAGTACAAACCATAAAATATTTAAATGCAGAACTTGAAAAATTAGCTGATTTTTATCCTAAAGCATTTCTTTATTTTGAAGGAATATTTGAAAATATGTATATTGATAATAAAAATTCCAAAGAAATAGAAGAAGAATCATTAAAACTACTTAAAAACTCAAGAAAAGAAGATTTTCTAAAAAAACAAACATCTATTGGAATTCATAAGACTGATTTTATTTGTGTATATTCAAAAAAAAACATGCCTGCAAAATTATGTTCAACAGGAGAGCAAAAATCACTTTTATTATCAATAGTAATGTCGGAAGCAAATTTACTAAGCAAAAACAACAATCAAACACCAATTTTACTTATAGATGAAATATTAAGCCATCTTGATGAAGATAATGCCAAACTATTTCTAAACGACCTAATAAATCTAAATATTCACTGCTTTATTACTAGTACAAATAAAGAATTTTTAAAAAAATTTAAAGATATTGAAATAATTGAGATATAATCAGTTATTTTTTAAAACCTTGACTATTTCTTTAATAGCCCCTGCATTAATTGGACCTCTATAATGAGATACAATATTATTATTAGCATCTAATAAAAAAGATTCAGGCACACCAATTAACTTAAATTGCTTTTTTGAAACACCCTCCTTATCAATAAGCAAAATATCATAGGGATTACCCTGCTGAAACAACCACATTTTTGCAGCCTTATATGAATCTCTCCAAATAACTCCAAATAAAGCAATATCTTCATCATCTTTTAACTTAATTAGTTCTTTATGATCTATAAGACATGTTGAACACCATGAGGCAAAAAAATTTATCAATTTATATTTTTTATGAAATTCATTTAGCTCAGCACTAATAAAAACCTCATTTTTATCTGCGTATTTATATTCAAAATGTGGAACTTTTTTTCCTAACAAAGCCCCTATTTTACTTTTCTCACCTGAATATTTGTCTAAAAACAAATAATTAAACATTGCAAAAAGCAATATTAAAAATATAGATAATGTTAGAAATTTTTGTAATCGAGATTCCATTTTATTTAATTATTTTGCTTTGATTTTATGATGAAAAATTGAAAAAGCAAAATAAAAGCACCAAGCCATAATAAATTTATAAATGGATTATAAATAAAACGTATTTTAACAGTATCACTATTTATTATCTGACCAACAACTAAATAATAATCAGTTAATTTCTCACGATGAATTACAACTTCGCTAGTCATATTATTTCCAGGAAAATAAATCCTCTTTTCTGGATTAAGTATGATATTTTTATTATTAATAAATAATTTAAAATCTGATTTTACAGCAAAGAAATTTTCTTTTTTCTCCTGTTTTATTGCTAAAAACTGAAGATTTATATTTTTATAATTTTTAATTTCAGATAACTTAATATTATCTTCTATTTCATATTTAAAAATATTATTTAGCAATAAACCAAGCATAAAAACTGCAAATCCCAAATGTGCAATTAACATATTTAACTTTGACTTCATATTACCAGTTAGGCAAATAACTAATACAGAATAAAAGGAATAAATAGCTAAAAATAATGATAAAATAAGCAAGATAGATTTAATAATATCTAAAGCAAAAACAAACATTATTATAAAAGATAAAGATATTAGCACACTAAAAAAAATAATAGAATTTTTCTTATTAATCTTAAAAAGCAAACAGCTTAACATTGATAATATCAAAATAACTATAGGTGATAGAGACTCATTAAAAAACCCTTCACCAATATAAAGATTCTCTTGAAATAAATTATTTAAAAATATTGGGTATAAAGTGCCAAAAACAACAATAATTAAACTAGCAATAACTAAAAAATTATTAATAAATAACAAACCAACATGGTTTAATTTAAAATTATATTTAGCATTTTTATTTTTTTTAAAAGCAGCAATATAAAATGTAACTATTAAAAAAAAGAGCAAAATTAAAAGCAAGCAAATACCTCGCATTGGATCACTAGCAAAACTATGCACTGAAACCAAAACACCAGAACGCACCATAAAAAAACTAGCTAAAATTGCTAAAAAACAGCTAGATGCGGTATAAAATATCCAATTTTCAAATTTATTTTCATAATTATTAGCTAAATAAATATGAAATAACATCAAATTAAACAACCAAATTATTAAAGCTAAATTCTCAACAGGGTCCCAAAACCAATAGCCACCCCAACCAAGCTCTCTATAAGCCCACCAAGATCCAAGAATTATTCCTAATGTTAGAAAGAAAAATGAAGATTTAAGCAAATTATATAAATAAGACCAATCATCCTTAATAGAGGGCTTTAATCTTAATGCTAATATATAAGAATAAATTACCGCAACAACAACATATCCAAGATATAAAATTGGTGGATGAATAATTAAAGCAAAATCCTGCAATACAGGATTTAAACCTAAACCATTATCAATATTTAACTCATTTAAACTAAATGGATTAGAGAAACAAAATAAGAAAAGTAAAAAAATCAAATTTATTAATGCTGAAAAAAATGAAGAAAAAGAAATTAATGAAATTTTTACTAATTTATTAAGAGTAAAAAGAAAAATAAGTGAATGTAATAAAATAAACAGCAATAAAGAACCCTCATGATTACCCCATACTCCAGCTATTTTATAAAATAGAGGCTTATTAATATCAGAGTTTAAATAAACATTTAACAAAGAAAAATCTGAATTAATATAGGCAAAAACCAATGCCAAAAAAGCAATAAGATTAGATATAAATAAGGCAAATTTAAAATAAAAATTCTCTTTCCTTGAAAAATTTTTATTAAAGCTCCTTATCATCAAGCTAAAAGCGATAATTATCGCCATTATTAGTGAAAGATTACCTAAAAAATAAAACATATTCTAGTTTAAGATAGGAGGTTTGTAATTTTCATCATGTTTTGCAAATATTCTTTTTGCTTTAAATAAATCTTCCTCAATTTTACCCTCTAAAACAACACCCTGACCATCTCTAAATAAATCAGGAAGTAAACCATAATAAGAAACTCTAATTTCATTAGTAAAATCAGTTACAATAAAATTAACTTCTCCATTATCCTTAATCTCAATGGAATTTTTTTTAACAACACCACCTAATCTAAATTCAGATATTAAATTATTTTTATAATATTCAGAAGGAGTCTTATAATAAGAGACTGAATCTTTAAAATTTTTAAGTAAAATTAAAGTAAAACCAGCTATAATCAGAGAAAAAATTATTAAATTTTGTAATCTATTTTTTGCTTTTTTTTGCATTTGAATTTTTTTTAAACTCCCTAAAAGTTAATAAAAATAAAGAAGAAAGCATTAAAAGAGCAAATAAATAGGCACAAATAACATATATAGTATAATCCATTAAAACCTTAATTTTTAAACATAAATTACAGTAAAAATAATAAAATTAACAGTAAAAGATTCAAAAACATAAAAATGGTGGGCGGTAGTGGATTCGAACCACCGACCCCTACGATGTCAACGTAATGCTCTAGACCAACTGAGCTAACCGCCCGAATATTTTTTTTCTAAATTAATATTATTTATTGTTATTTGAAAGCAAGAATTTATAATATCTAGCAAAATTTAAAATAATGAAAGCAAAAATTCACGTTACTCTTAAAAATGGCGTTCTAGACCCACAAGGTGATGCCATTAAAAATTCTCTTGCTAATCTTGGCTTAAACCAAATAGATTCTGTAACACAAGGTAAATATTTTGAAATTAACATAGCTGAAAATGATATTGAAAAAGCTAAAATAATAATAGAAAAAGCCTGCCAAGAAATTCTAAGCAACCCAGTAATAGAAAATTATAATTACGAAATAATATCCTAAATGAAAGCAGCAATAGTTACATTTCCAGGCTCAAATTGCGATAGAGACATGCATCAAGCATTATCCAAATTCACTAATAATCTTCATAAAATATGGCATAAAGACACCTCATTACCAAATAACCTAGACTTAATAGCAATTCCTGGCGGCTTTTCATATGGTGACTACTTAAGATGCGGAGCAATAGCGGCTCACTCTCCTATCATGCAAGAAATTAAAAAATTTGCAGATAAAGGAGGTTATATTATTGGAATTTGTAATGGTTTTCAAATTCTTAGTGAAGCAAATTTAGTTCCTGGAACATTACTACGTAATAAAAATTTAAAATTCATATCAAAAAATTTAGAACTAGAAGTAATTAATAAAAACTCTAAATTTACTAACAAAGTAAATAATAATATCAATATACCAATTGCACATCATGATGGAAATTTTTTCTGTGATGAAGATATCCTAAAATCATTAGAAGATAATGATCAAATTGCATTTAAATATAAAAATAACCCTAATGGCTCAATTGCTAATATTGCTGGCATATTAAATAAAAACAAAAATATTCTAGCAATGATGCCTCATCCAGAAAGAGCAGTAGATAGCATATGCTTTGGTTCGGATGGCAGCTCAATCTTTGAATCAATAATATCATAATATTACGCAGCTGTAGCTCAACTGGATAGAGCATCACTTTCCGGAGGTGGGGGTTGGGAGTTCAAGTCTCTCCAGCTGCACCAATTTTATTTTGGGGAATCGTCTAGCGGTAGGACTACGGACTCTGACTCCGTCAACCTAGGTTCGAATCCTAGTTCCCCAGCCATTCACTAAAAAATTTCTAAGCAGTATATTTCTTACTATGAATTTTATAGTTTTTTTCAATATGCTCAATCATCAGTCCAGCAACATTAATTTTAGTTGCCTTCTCAATACCCTCAAGACCAGGAGAAGAATTAACCTCTAAAATCAAAGGACCTCTATTAGATCTTAAAATATCAATACCTGCAACATCCATACCCATTACTTTTGCAGTTTTAATTGCCATTGCTCTTTCTGTTGGAGTAATTTTCACCTCCTTAACATCAGCTCCTAAATGGTAATTAGCTCTATATTCTCCTTCCTTAGCTATCCTCTCCATTGATGCTACAACTTTATTACCTACCACAAAACATCTAAGATCATGGCCAGATGACTCTTTTATAAATTCTTGTACAATAACATTAGCATTTAATTGCTTAAAAGCAGAAATAACACTTTTAGCAGCGCTATTAGTTTCAGCTAACACAACTCCATTACCTTCAGTACCCTCAACTAATTTTACAATTAATGGCGCACCACCCAAGGATTTAATAATAGCGTCAGTTGATGTAGGAGAATTAGCAATTCCAGTGGAAGGCATAGAAATATCGTGTTTAGCAAGAATTTGAAGAGATCTAAGCTTATCACGAGCTCTTAATACAGCCAAAGAATTATTTAGGGAGTAAACACCTAACATTTCAAATTGTCTTAATATTGCTGTACCAAAAAATGTAATCTCTGGCTCAATTCTTGGAATAACAGCATCCAAACCTTTTATAGCTTTACCACTATAATCATAAATTACAGGAGTTTTATTTGTAATATTTACAAAGCATCTTGTTAGATTAATTATACGAAACTTATGACCTCTTCTCTCAGCTTCTTCTTTTAATCTTTTGTGAGAATATAATCCCTTTGCCGATACTAATAAACCTATCTTCATAAAAATAACTTAAAAATAAATCTTATTTAAATATAATAATTTAATTGAAAAGATATTTTTTAATAATGAGCAATAAAAAAAAATTCATCGCAATTACAGACGATACAAAAATTATGCGCTGCAGAGTTTTAATTCAATTAATTGAACTGGCAAATGCAACCCCCATAATCATCCCCAGATATCTAAAAAAAGAGAAAAACAAAGAAAATATTCAAGCTCATTTAAAAAAAATAGCAGAAAAATTAACATTATGTGATGCCATCATTCTTCCTGGTAATAAAAATGATGTTAACCCTCTTTTATATAAAGAGAAAAACATTCATCCCGAAACAGAAAAGAAATTGTCAAAGAACAAATTAAATGTAAGAGAAGAAACAGAAATTTATATGGTTAGTCATGCCTTAAAACATAAAACACCCTTACTTGGCATATGCGGAGGAATGCAAATAGCCAATATTACACTGGGCGGAAGCTTAATACAACATATCCCTGACATTATAACAAATGATAAAAACACCACAAAACATTCTGATAAATCAATAAAAAAACTTACAAAAACAGAGCTAAAAATATTTGAAGAAAATTTCCAAGAAATAATAAATAATAAACGAAAAAACCCCTTTACAGGAACGCATTCAATAATAATTAAAAAAAATAGCTTTCTTGATAAAATCTACAAAAAACTAGATATATTAGATAAAGATATAAAAGAATTAAGCATCCATCATCAAGGTTGCCTCAAGGAAAATTTATCACCAAAACTTAAAATATCAGCTATCTCAAAAGATGGTATAATAGAAGCTGCAGAACATAAAAACCATCCAAAATTTATCTTAACGCAGTTTCATCCTGAATGTAATTCAAGCGGCATAGCATTAGAACTAGTGAAGTTTTTAATAAATAATTAACGTTGAAAAGAATCTTTAATTCCGCTTAATGTTTTTACCTCCTTAATTCTTTTATAAGGGTTTTTTGGAGGATCAAGTAATTTGCGCAATAACTTACTAAAAGATTTTCTTTTTCTGCCTTCGGAAATTTTAGGTTTTTCAAAAAATACTGCTTCATGATAATCATTTTTTACATTATTTTCTATGAATTTCTCTTTCTTCAGTTCATGTAATTTTTGCTGAATTTGTTTATTATGCTCTAAAATTATCTCATCTATATATTCATGGGAATTTTCGTGATTGTTACCAGAATTATGCTCAAGATCCTTAACAGATTCCTCACTAATATTATCTTTATTTATAATATTATTAATAATATGTGACTTATCCCGCCCTTCTATAAGAGATTTTTTATTATATCCATTAATAATTCTATCCTCACTCATAATATCACCTAAATATTACTATAAATATATTATAGCATAATTTTTTATTGTAACATAATGATATTTAACTAAATTTTAAATTATAACGTGTTTTTTAATGAAAGTTATTAGTTATTTCTAGCTTAATTAAAAAGACTCATATGTATAAGCGCCAAAAATATTTCTCTTTTCAATCCACCCCTCATATTTATCAACCTTAATATTACACCAAATACTTCTACAAGATTTAATTTTACCTCTCACATTTTGCTTTAACTGAAAAATAACTAAACCAATACGCGGATTTCTATATAAATTTGCATTATCTTTTATAACTGTGAAATAACGTGAACCTCCAACTAATGATTTATGCAACCATCCAGTTTGTAATTCATGATCCCTAACCTTATACCAATTATCAAATTTATCTATAACCTCTAAAGCTAGATGCTCTGAAATATAAACCCATTTTACAGGAAAATTAGTACCGGGACCAGTTCTCACATTTGCTTCACTAACTTTTAAGGAAACAAATTTAGGTAATATTTCATTTGCAAAAGCTATATTTGCAAAAAAACATAATATTATAATTAACCTAAGCAGCATTTTTATTAAGAAAATTAATTACTTTTTTCATTTGCGAAACATTAATTTCATCAAACACCATATTATTATCACATGATATTATATAATCTATAATTGATACTATATTTTTAACTTCTATTTTATTGTAAAAATCATCTCCAGCTCTAAAATTACAATTATCATGAAAATTACTATTGACCATACCAGGATTTATAATTGTAACAGACACAGCATCAGAACTTAATTCTGCCCGCATTGACTGAGCAAAACCATTTAGAGCAAATTTACAAGCTGAATAAATTGAAGATTTTTTAGCTCCTTTTTTACCAGCTTCAGAACCAATAATTATTAAATTAGCCTTATCTCTTTTTCTAAATTGAGGTAATAATTTTTTAAATAAAATAATCTGATTAATAACATTAACATTAAATAAATCTAATATTTGTTGATCACTAAATTGTTCTAATTCAGTAAAAACACCAAAACCAGCATTTAAAATAAATACATCAACATCATTATGCTTACTCACAAGATCCCTAGAGATATTTTGCACTTGCTTTATATTTGCAAGATCACATTTAAAATCTATAAAATTTTCATGGGTAATATTATTATGCCTTGATATACCAATAACATAATGATTATTTTGTGCTAAAAAATAATCAATAATAGCTTTTCCTATTCCTTTAGAACTACCTGTAACTAATATTTTCATCTAACTATCTGGTTTACTTGCAAGAAAAAATAAGATCATTGGAAACAAAATTATTTAACTTCTTTATGATAAAAGCTTCCATGTTTTTTTCAAGATCTTCATTGTAAGATATTAATTTACCTCTATTTGTAAGTAAATTATTAAATAATTTTTCTTTTGGATATAAATTATAAATTTTAGTAAAAACATCTTTAGGGAAACGTAATTGCCCCACACTAACTGAATGTAATTTTCTTAAATCAAGATTAGAAAAAATTTTACTAATTAGATCTGCATAAATTTTATTAAATTCAGCATGATAAATTAATGGATCTAACCTAACGCCAACATTCCAACCAGAAGCAGCAAGTAAATGTAAAGCCCTAATTCTTGAATTAACTGGAGGTACTTTATGCTCAATTAATTTTGATATTTCATCTGGGGTAAATGAAAAAGCAATAATAGCATTTTCAATAGGCTCACTTTCTAAAAATAGATTAATATTTACTGATTTAGTTCTAAATTCTAAATATGAATTATTTAATTGCTGAAATATTGGCAGAAACTCCTTAGCAAAATTTGTTACATTTTCTAGAGCCAAAGAATCACAATCATAGCCAGAAAAAAAATATCTTTTATTATTATCATTTGATAAATCCTTTATTTCAGCAATGAAATCTTCATAATTTACAAATAATATATAATGAGCTGAATTATATAAACCCTGTAAAAAACAATATCTACAATCATATAAACAATTCAACATATGAGAGAAATAGTAATTTTCAGATCCACCAATGCCAAAACCTTCAGGCGTAGGAAGAAGCTTTTTACCATTTTTTTTGGCAATAATTAAGGTTTTAGATTGTTTACTTAATCTAAATGACTGGTTATTTAAATTAAATATCTCACCATAATGATTACATATCACTTTTTCTGCATTCTTATATTTTGCAATAATCTGCTTAGTTCTTGGATGATCTATGATATTTTTTTCAATAAAGATTTTTTTAAACATCAGACATCAATTTAATTAACTCATTTTTACTAACTAATTTTTCTAATAATAATAATGTCTTACTATCAGAATTTGCCTCTAACTTAAATAAAAATTTTGCTAATTTATTTTTTTCACTATGGGTAAAATGAAATTTATCAATAATTAAATGGTAATAATTTGATAGCACAAATTCAGCATAATAATCATTAAAGAAATTTCTTACATCCATGAAAAAACTTATAATTTCATTAGCTTTATCATTGATTAAATCAGACAATGACTCTTTTTTAAAACTAGCTAAATCTGAACTTGAATTATCTGATATTATTTTCAAAATAAATATTTGTTCATAATTAACAAATTTAAGAGAAGACATAAAAAAATCATAAGCTTCCATATCCATTATTTTATTATCTTCATAATGACCAGGCTCAATTATGGTCATTAATTCAGCAACATTAAAATTATTATCAACTATATTTGCTGGATAATATTGTTTTTTATAAAATTTATGAGTTACCTTATTTATTAAAAAAACACTAGATTTCTCATAATCTTTTGCCCCAGCTATACCAATATTTACTAATATTGATTGCTTATCTATAATTTTTGCTCCTGCTAAATATGCAACGGCATATGAGATATTACAATAACTAGATCCGCTAATTACCACATATAAATCCTCTGCTTTATTAACATATACGTCAAATTTGCTAATTTGCGAAATTTTTGTAAGCTTATTTTTATCAAAGATAAAATATAATTCTGCCTTATAGGCAGCAAAAACAAATAATTTTACGTTTAATTTCTCTATCATAAATAATTTGACTTTAATATTTTAAACTGTAACCATATTGATTATGATTAAAAAGATAGTTTTATCAAACATTTCAAAATTTTCTTGCGCTTGTTGTAGCTGCTAAGCTACTTTTTTATCTTTTTTCACATCTCCACATATTTCACTAACATAATTTAAGCAAGAAAATGAAATTTTCAAATATAAAAAAAATCATAATAATTATCACAATAGTTAGCAATCTAAGCAATTGTTCAGATAGCAATACATCCAAATATAGTAATCTTCCAATAGATTATTATTATAACTACTCTAATCCTGAGATATACAATCCTCAAAAAGAAAAAAATAAAAAGCCAAGGGCTATGAAATATGGCAAGTTTGGCAGAGGAGATTCAAATTACATAAAAAATAGAAATTATAATAATTTTAGATATTACAAATATTAATAATTATTAAAACGCTATATAACGGTGTGAAAATTTTTTAACTAACTTCACATCATGTGATATAAACATATAAGATAATTGATATTTACGCTGCAACCTTAATAATAACATTATAATCTCTTTTTGACTAAATTTATCAAGGGATGCTGTTGGCTCATCTAATATTAAGAATTTGGGCATTAATATTAAAGATCTTGCAATTGCAAGCTTCTGCCTTTCACCCCCAGACATTTGAACTGGATATCTATTTAAAAACTCAACTCCAAGACCAACCTCCTTTAAAACTTTCTTAATTAGCAAATTAGTTTTCTTAATTTTATGGGCATTTAAACCTTCATATAAAATATTATATATTTTCATTTTAGGATTTAGAGAAGCATAAGGATCTTGATAAATAATTTGCAAATCTCTTCTTAAAAATTTCATAGATTTATAATCTAAATCAGAGATTAATAAATTATTATACCATATCATACCAGAGCAATCTTGTAGACGTAAAAGAGATCTAGCTAAACTAGATTTACCAGAGCCGCTTCTACCAACAACTCCTAAAGTTTCACCTTTATTAATAACAAAAGACAAATTATCTATAACTATATTATCCTGATGTGAAAAAAAACCTTTTGACTCATATTTTACACTAAGATTTTTAACCTTAATAATCTCTTCATTCATTATATTAGGCTTTAAGATTTTAAGATCATTTGCTTCAATTAGCTTTTTTATTTTAATATTATCAATTTTTTTTAACTCACTAAACTTAGCTAAATCAGCTAAAACAGAACCTTTATCCATTAATATTATTCGAGAGTTAAATTTCTTGGCCAACTCTAAATCATGTGTAACAAAAATAATCGCTACCTTATATTTAACTCTTAAAACATCTAATAAGTTAATTATTAGTTTCTGACTATCATTATCTAAAGCAGTAGTAACCTCATCAGCAATAATTAATTTGGGTTTTAAAATTGCAGCAATAGCAATGTTTAGTCTTTGTCTTTGCCCCCCAGATAATTGATGAGGAAAAATTTTACATTTATCTTGCAGAAATATTTCTAACCCAACATCTTTCATAATCTGAGCAATTTGCTTTTCAATATCAGCCTCAGAAATATTATGTATTAAAAACATTTCTTTTAATTGTTTTAAAATATCATGTGATGGATTAAGAGATAAAAAAGGATCTTGAAAAACCATACTAATCTCTTTCCCTCTTATATTTCTAAGATTTTTTTCTGATATATTAAGAAGATTTTTTCCTTGATATTCAATTAAGGAATCTATTTGATATGAAAAAACTTTGCGATCGTTCAAATTTAATATAGATCGAACCAAAAGAGATTTACCAGAACCACTCTTACCAATAATAGTAACTTGCTCTGATTCTTTTAAAGCAAAACTAACATTATTAACTATAATCTTATTTTTATGTTTTAACACTAAGTTATTAATTTTAAGCATGATGCAAAAATAACAAAATAATATTAAAATTAATTAAAATAGTAAGAGAATATCTAAGTTTTTTAAATATTAACAAACATAAAAATGGTAATAAAAATAACCATAAACTAAGATTCCCTAAACCAATTATAGCACCTGTGATTGCAAGAATTTTAACAAATAAGAAACTCTCTGCAGAAAATTTACCTTTATCACTATATCGCATAAAATCAAAACATTGCTTTTTATCTCTAAATAAAAATATTAAAGCCCTTGCAAAAACCCCATATAAAACAAATAAAATAATTGCAAATAAGGAATTAAAAATATCATTATTTATTAAAACATCCCTAATTATCGCAAAGAAAAACATGCAAGTAAGAAATATAGAGATATTTTTTTGTTCATTAAAATATATGATTAACCAGATTACAGCACATATAATTATAGCTGAGTTAAGTAAATATATATCAGAAAAACCATAAAGAAGAAAATTAATCATTAGATAAATAAATATTAATAACTCTGTAACAAAATATATATTTTTATAACCATATTTTGCCTTACAATATCTACATTTACCTTTAAATAAAAACACAGAAATAAGAGATATATAATCAAGAAATTTTAAATCATGCAAACAATTGGGGCAAAATGGCTTTTTTCCAAACCAAGCTTGACCATTAGGTATCCTATAAACAGCCATTGTTGCAAAACTACCATAACCAAGAGCAAATATAACAGGTATCAAATACCAGATAATTAAAAAAAAAATATCCATAAAACTTGTTATTTAAAGAGTTAGATTATATTAATCAATTAAAAGGGCAATCATATGAAGATTTTTTTTTCAAATAAAAACTATTTAATAATTCTATTTATATTTATTAGTTCTTGTTATTCAAACAATAATGATCTCATTAAGAGAAAACCAGCGAAAAACATAATAATGCTTCAAAAAATACAAGCTAAAAAAATTTCAAAGGAAATTGAAGAAAATACAAAACCTAAAGTTAAGCCTCAATTTACTGAGCAAAAAAATAATAAAAAAACAAGCTTTTACCAAACTTTATTTAATAGCAAAAACAACCTAATTATTAAAGACGAAATTGCTAATAACAATATCAAAAAAATAAAACAAGAAATAACTACTAAAAGCAAATCAAAACCAGCATCAGAAAAGCAAATAAAAAACAAAAATTATTTTTTTGTACAAGTTGGCGCATACTCAGTTCAAGAAAATGCAAATAATATTTTATTAAAATTACAAAAAAAATATAGCAAAATCCAAACAGAAAAATCACAACTTGATAATAAACAAATAACTAAAGTAAAGATTGGACCACTAACTTCGTTAGTTGAAGCTGAAGAAGTAAAAAAACAACTTGCAAATCAAGGTTTTAACAAAACCATCATTATTCACAATAAATAGCTATGAAATACTTAATTATTATTTTAATAATTAATATATTAAACTCCTGCTATGTCGGAAGAAAATACAATAACATCCCTTATCCTAATCAGAGATATCTTGATTATGATATAAATCTTCAGCAAGAAGATATCAGATCAATGAATGGACTTTATAAATATAGAAGTAACTATAAGTTAAATGAAATAGAAACAAATGAACCTGAAAATATAAATCAATTAAATAATCAAGCTAACTTGCAAAACCCTCCTACTCAATTTAATCCACAAGCTTCTAACGAACAAACCATCTTTAATGAACCACTTCCTCAAGAAAATATTGATATAAACCCACGAGAAATATATTATGAAGATGATTTAATATATAGTGAAGAACCTATAGATAATTATTACATGAATGATAATTACCTAAATCAAACAATTTTACCATATGACTCAGACACAACAAATTATCGAATAGCTCCTCAATTTAAAAAGGAATATCCTTATGATTCCCAAAAAGCAGCAAGCTTTAAAAAATTTAGCAATATTGAACAATATCTAAAAGAAATTAGATTTTTAAAACAAGATATAACTACACATCTAGAAGAATTTCCTGAAATAAGTAGCACAAGAAATAAAAAACAGCAAAAATACTCTAACAATAAATTTGAATTAATTGATAAAAATTATTTCACACCACAATATCAAAAAAAGCAAAAAAACAAACCTAACTATCAAGCACATCCTGCTATAATTAGAAATAATCCTGCAAATAAAATGGGCAATGATTTTATTCAAGATATCATACCAACAACTCCTAACTCTAACGCAATAATTAATGAATAACAATTTCTACCGCCTATCGAAATTGCCACCATATGTTTTTGCAGAAGTAAACAAGCAAAAATATTCTAAAAGAGCTAAAGGAAATGATATAATTGATTGCGGCATGGGTAACCCCATGTACAAACCACCAAAAGAAGTAATAAAAAAACTAAAAGAAAGCTCTAGCAAAGGTAATACACATGGTTATTCACAATCAAAGGGAATTAAAGGCTTACGTATTGCGCAAGCTAACTATTATAAAAAAAGATTTAATGTCGATCTAGATCCCGAAACAGAAATCATAGCAACAATAGGCTCTAAAGAAGGTATATCCAGCCTTGCAACAGCAATAACAAGCCCAAAAGATACCATAATAGTACCTGACCCTTGCTATCCTATTCACAAATGGGGCTTTATTATAGCGGGTGCCAAAGTAAAACATTTAAATCACAAAACCCCAGAAACATATCTAAAAAATATAAAGAAATATTTAAATAAAATAAAAAGCAAACCTCTTGCAATTATCGTTAATTACCCTGGCAATCCAACCTCACAAATTGTTGATTTAGAATTCTATGAAGAATTAGTAGATCTTTGCTTATTTCATAATATTTTTATTATTTCAGATCTTGCATATTCAGAGATTTATTTCGGTGCAAAAATGCCTCCTTCAATTTTGCAAGTTAAAGATGCAAAAAACATAGCAGTTGAGTTCACATCTATGAGCAAAACATACTCAATGTCAGGTTGGAGAATAGGTTTTGCCGCAGGAAATAAGAACATTATTAGTGCAATAACTAAAATAAAATCATTTCTTGATTATGGAATATTTACACCTATGCAAGTAGCAGCAACTGTTGCAATAAATGATTGTGACTACTATCCAGAAATGATGCGAAATATCTACAAAGAAAGAAGAGATATTTTTTGTAAAATCCTTCATGAAACTGAATGGAAAGTTCCTATTCCTGAAGCTTCTATGTTCATATGGAGCAAAATACCTAAAGCATTTGAACATATAGGAGATAAAGAATTTACAAATCTACTTCTTGAAAAAGCTAACATAGCTGTTTCACCAGGAAGTGGATTTGGAGCATTTGGAAAAAATCATGTTAGAATATCATTAGTTGAAAATAAAAATAGAATAAGGCAAGGTGCAAAAAATATTAAAAATTTTCTATTAAATAATGGATGAGGCTAAATTGAAAAAATATAATATAGCAATTGCAGGAGTTGGAGTAATCGGCTCTGAATTATTAAATTACATAAATAATAAATTAGATAATCAAGAAAATAATCAAGTCCAAAAAATAGTAACACATATTTCAACAAGAAAAGAAAGAAATATTGAAAATCTAGAATGGGTTGATAACCCATTAAAGCTATTAGAAATAGATGATATAAATCTAATTATTGAACTTATTGGTGGAGCTAATGGCATTGCCTATGAATTGGTAAAAAACTCACTAAAAAAAGGAAAAAACATAGTAACTGCAAATAAAGCATTAATTGCAGAGCATGGTAATGAATTATTTAATATAGCAAAGGATAATAATTGCACTTTATTTTTTGAAGCAGCAGTTGGTGGAGCATTACCAATAATCAAACTTCTTAATGATAATCTCAGTAATAATAATATTAAAAAAATTAGTGGCATCCTTAACGGAACTTGTAATTTTATTTTAAGTAAAATGGAGGAAGAAAATTACGATTTTGATAAGGCTCTCAAAATTGCACAAGAAAAAGGCTTTGCAGAACCTGATCCATATCTTGATATATCAGCAATTGATGCAGCACATAAAATTGCAATAATATCTAGCCTTGCATTTAACACAGAAATTTCATTTGATAATGTTAAAATCAATTCAATAGAAAATATTACCTCTGATATTATCAAAATTGCCAAAAATCAAAATTATTCAGTTAAATTATTAGCAGTCGCTATTAATACAAATAACAAAATAATTCAATATGTTAGACCATGCTTTATAGGTAAAAACCATAATTTAAAAAATATAAATAAAGCTCTAAATTCAGTTAATATTGAAAGTGACCCTGCCCTTATGACAAATATCATAGGTCATGGAGCTGGTAGCAAACCAACTACAAGTGCTTTATTATCAGATATAAATGATGCAATACGAAATATAAAACATCATTATAATTTTAATAATAAAAATATCTATTGTAATGAATTAGATATAGAACAAAGATTTATAGCTATAGCTAAAGATAATATTGAATTAGAAAGCATTACAAGAAAATTAGACGAGCTAAATATAATATACTCAATCTCAGATTATCAAAACAATAAAATCATTAAATTTAAAACAAATAATTTTTCTGATTCATACAACATAAACCATCAAAATATATTTGAAATTCATGAATAAAACCGCAATTATTACAGGAGGAGCTACAGGCATAGGCTTTGCAACAGCAAAAATATTAGCAGCAAAAAAATATAATGTTGTAATTGCTTGCAGAAATATTGAAAATATAAAACAAGCTAAAAAAGAAATAAAAGAGATAGACCAAAATAACAGCATTGAATTCCAACAATGTGATGTTGCTAACATTAATGATATTAAAAATTTATTTAAATTTACTGTTGATAAATTCCAACAAATTGACTGCCTAATAAATGCTGCAGCA
>JADHLN010000028.1 GCA_016780625.1 Rickettsiales bacterium | reverse complement strand
GCTTTTTTGGCAGCAATTACACCCATTTCGCTATCTTCAATTACCAAGCATTCTTGAGGATTTACTTTAAAATAATCAGCTGCATGCAAAAATATATCTGGTGCTGGCTTCGGATTTGCAACTTGATCTTGGGTGAATATTTTTTCCTCTCCAAAAAATTCAAAAAGATTGTTATTTTTTAAATATTTTATAACACATTCTCTATCACCATTTGAGGCAACAGCTTTATTAATCTTTAATTTCTCTAGGACAAAATGAGCATTATCTACAGATTTTACATCATCTGATAATGATAATGACATTATCTTAATGGCCTGTAGAAAGCTATTTTCATCAACAAAAATCCCTGTTTCTGAAATAATTTTTTTTACAATCATCTCTAGATTACATCCTCTGAATTTTTGAATACAATCTTCAGTTTCATAACCCTCAATTCCAAGCTTTTTAGCAGCCCTAGCAATTGCTCTATTATTGCTATATTCACTAGAAACTAATGTTCCGTCGCAATCAAAAATAACTAATTTCATAATTTTTTATCAATTATTTCTATTGCTTGATCAAGCGTTATTGCATCCGCATTAAAATTTTTAGGTATAGCAATATTTTTTTTGCCTAGTTTGATATACGGCCCATATCTGCCCTTCATTAATTTAATATCATCTTTGGTTTTAGGATATTTACCTATGATATTTCCTGAAGTTGCTTTTTTTGAATTTTTCAATAAATCAAGAGCCTTATTTAAATCAATGTTAAATAAATCATTATTATCTATCGATAAAAAAGCACCATCATGCATTAAATAAGGACCATATTTACCATTATTAACCTTAATTTCTTTATTTGTTTCTGGATTTATCCCCAAGCTTCTTGGCAGAGCAACTAATTTTTTCGCAATATCATCATTTAACTCATCTATATTAACAAATTTAGGAATTGTTATTCTTTTAGCCTTTTCATTTTCTAATATCTCTAAATAAAAACCATAAGGCCCTTTTTTTAGCTTAATTTCATTACCAGAATCATCTTTAGCAATAATTTGCTCCTTATTCTCTACAATTTCATTTTCATTATTATCACCTATTTGCCTAGTATATTTACATTCAGGATAATTTGAACAAGCAATAAAAGCTCCAAATTTTCCCATCCTAAGTGATAATATACCATTAGAACAACTAGTGCATTTCCTACTATCTTCTTCTGAACCAAAAAAATGATGCGCAAGTGAATCCGTTATTTTTTTGGTGATTTCTTCTGCTTCTTTTGAGCCTATTTCTTCTGAAATTTTAGAAAAACCTTGCCAAAAATTAGCTAAAAATTCTTTCCATTGAATTTTTCCATTAGATATATCATCCAACCCTTCTTCTAGATTTGCAGTAAAATCATACTCAAAATATTTTTCAAAAAAACCAACCAAAAAGCTATTTACTAACAAGCCTCTATTTTCAGGAATAAATCTTTTCTTATCTAAGTAAGCATAATTTCTATCAATCAAAATTGAAATTATAGAAGCATAAGTTGAGGGTCTACCAATCCCTAATTCTTCTAATGTTTTTACCAAACTTGCCTCATTAAATCTAGGTGGTGGCTCTGTAAAATGTTGATTAGCAATTATTTCTTTAATGTTTAATTTACTGCCTTCATTTAATTCTGGTAAAAGATTATCATCTGAATCTTTGAAATTTCCATAAACCTCACTAAAACCTTTAAATAATATTACAGTACCTGATGCTCTAAAATTATATGATTTATCATTTGCTAAAATATCTAATGATGTTTGCAGTGATTCTTGCTCTGTCATTTGTGATGCAAGAGTTCTACGCCAAATTAAATTATATAATTTATATTGTTCATCATTTAGGAATTTTTTGGCTTCCTCTGGGTTAATATTAATATCAGTTGGTCTTATTGCTTCATGAGCTTCTTGGGCATTTTTAATTTTTGATTTATATATTACTTCTTTCTCAGGCAGATATTTTTCTCCATATTTGCTTTTTATAAGGCTTCTTATTGATTTAACGGCCTCCTTGGAAATAGAAATTCCGTCAGTTCTCATATATGTTATTAAACCTTTTGTTTCACCTTTGATACTAACACCCTCATATAGCTTTTGGGCTGTCATCATAGTTGATTTTGCCGTAAAACCTAATTTATTTGAAGCTTCCTGTTGCAATGTTGAGGTTGTAAAGGGAGCATACGGCCTCCTTTTTATTTTCTTGGATTTTATTGCTGCAACATTATAGCTTTTTTCTTTAGCATCATGCTCTATTTTTTTTGCTTCTTCTTGATTTTTGAGATGAAATTTATCGATTTTTTCTCCATTAATCTCTGTTAATTTTGCTTTTAGAGATTCTTGTTTTTCTGATAAAAACAATCCATCTACCGACCAATATTCAACCGCATTAAATTTTTCAATTTCTAGTTCTCTTTCACAAATTAATCTTAAAGCAACTGATTGCACTCTTCCAGCAGATTTACTTCCTGGTAATTT
The DNA here is from genome assembly GCA_016780625.1 of Rickettsiales bacterium. Classification (GTDB taxonomy): domain Bacteria; phylum Pseudomonadota; class Alphaproteobacteria; order Rickettsiales; family JABIRX01; genus JADHLN01. The sequence continues at coordinate 10,571 of JADHLN010000028.1, read as the reverse complement.
ACGCCACAAAATTGGAGATAAAGTAAAACCAACCAAATAATCTAGAACACGTCTTGCTTGCTGAGCATTAACAAGATTCATATCTAATTCTCTAGGATTTTCTATTGCTTTTACTATTGCAGGTTTTGTTATTTCATTAAAAACAACCCTTTCAATTTTAACATTATTTTTTAATTTTTTTCTTTCCTTTAAGGCTTCTATTATATGCCATGAAATTGACTCCCCTTCTCTATCCGGGTCCGTTGCTAATATTAATTTATCTATGCTTTTAACAGAATCAGCTATAGCTTTAAGATGCTTTTGCGATTTGCTATCAACATCATAAATTAAAGAAAAATCCTTATCCGGGTCTACCGAGCCTTTTTTTGATGGCAAATCTCTAATGTGACCATATGAAGCAAGAACTTTGTAGTTATTGCCTAAATATTTGTTAATTGTTCCTGCTTTAGCAGGTGATTCTACAATTAGTAAATTCATAAATTCTTATTTTGGAATATTGGTTTAGTAATTATTTATTAGTAAAATGTCTACTGATTTTTCCATATCTATCCATAAATATAAAATCATTTAACTCCAAATTTGCCAATATTTGCTTCAAATCACTAGGGTTAATATTTATTTTTCTAAGTAGCTCTTCATCAGTTATGGGCTGCTCTGATAATAATGATAATATTTTATTTTCTATTTCTGACATTTTAAAATCTTCATTTTTTGTAGATTCCTCCTTATCTTTTTTTATTTTAATAAAGCTTTGAGGATTAGCCTTGTTATATATCTCAATCACTTCTCTAAAATCATCTAATAGATAAGCACCTTCTTTAATTAATTTGTTACAGCCTGCTACCTTATAATCTAGTGGATGACCAGGTACAGCAAGAATCTCTTTATTATATGATAAAGCATATTTAGCCGTTATCATTGATCCAGAATTTATTTTTGCTTCAATAATAATTACTATATCAGCTAAGGCAGCAATAATGCGATTACGCATTGGAAAATTTTTTTTAAGCGGCTTTGTGCCAAATGGATATTCTGAAATTAACGCTCCCTTATTACATATTTCATGTGCTAATAATTTATTTTCGCTAGGATATATATTGTCAATCGACGCGCCTAAAACAGCGATTGTCTCCTTAGCATATTCATGAGCAATACTATCTATACCTCTAGCTAAACCAGAAACTATAACAAAATCATAATTATTTAAAAATTCTGTTAATTTTTTTGTAAGGCTAATATTAGCTAGAGACGGAGCTCTAGATCCAACGATGGCGATTTTTGGCTTTCTCAAGATAGATAAATCTAAATTTGTTTTATAATAAAAACATAGAGGAAAATTCTCTATTATTTTTAAATTTGAGGGATAATTTTCTGCAAAAATATCTATTAAATTAATGTTATTATTCATTAATAACTCATGATAATTTTCATCCAACTTAACCTTGTTAATAAGTTTGCTAATATTATCATTTGCAAAAAACTCTTGTGAGCTTTTATTTTTATTATATGACTCCCTTAATATTTTAAGGGATTTATCGTTTAAAAATGATGTTTTATAAAAAAAATTGCTACCAACCATAAACGTAATAAATAATGACAAAAAATATAAAAAACAAGATAAATTCTTTAGATAATGAAATAAATAAACTCAAAAAAAACAATAAAGAGAAAAATAAAGAAGAAAAACCAGATAATAACTCTAAATATGTAATGCAAATTACTATAGATCTTTTATCAGGAACATTTGTTGGAGCTTTTATTGGTTATGAATTAGACAAATTTTTTGCAACAAAGCCATTGTGTTTTATTGTTTTTATGATATTAGGTATTGCCGGCGGATTTTGGAATATGCTTAAACGTTTAAAATAATTTATATGGCAGGAACAGGACACTCTCCTTTAGAACAATTTAGAATTAACAAAATAATAGATATATCTGTTTTTGGTATTGATATTTCATTTACTAACTCAGCATTATTTATGCTTCTTGCCGCTATTTTAACAATAGGATTTTTTACATATTCAATTAGAAAATCTGCAGTTGTACCAAGCAAATCGCAGCTAAGCGCAGAAATTATATATCATTTTTTAAGAAACATGCTAATTGAAAATGCTGGCAAGGATGCAATGAAGTTTTTTCCTTTAGCTTTTACTCTATTTATGTTTACATTAAGCATGAATTTACTAGGAATGGTTCCATATAGCTTTACCGCAACCAGCCATATAATAATTACGTTTTTACTTGCATCAATATTATTTATAACAGTTGTTATTGCAGCTTTTATGAAGCATGGACTTAAATTCTTGTCGATTTTTATGCCTAGTGGGTCACCATTATGGTTAGCCCCACTATTGATCATAATTGAATTTTTTGCTTATTTAATGCGACCTGTTAGTCTATCAATCAGATTAGCAGCGAACATGACTGCAGGGCATACAATGCTAAAAGTTATTGCAGGATTCATATTGCCACTTGGTTTCATTGGAGGCTGGTTACCATTATTATTTTTGGTAATTTTGACTGGATTTGAAATTTTTGTTGCAATTTTGCAAGCTTATATTTTTACTATGCTTGCTTGTGTATATCTTAGTGATGCAGTTGAGCTTCATCATTAGATATAAGCTTTATGGCTTAATTTATTATTATTAATAATTCTTAAATAGAGGTTTAAATGGAATTAGAAGGTTTGAAATATATAGGTATCGGATTAACAGCTCTTGGATTTTTAGGAGCAGCACTGGGAATTGGTAATATTTTCTCAACTGCAATAAGCAGTATAGCAAGAAATCCTTCAACAGAATCAAAAATATCTAAATATGTATTTATTGGAGCTGGTTTTGCTGAGTCAATGGGATTATTTGCTCTAGTTATTGCATTAATTCTTTTATTTGTAGCTTAAGGCAATGCCTCAATTAGATTTTGCAAATTATCCATTTTTGTCGCAAATTTTTTGGTTAGCGCTTAGCTTTGTGCTATTATATTATTTTGCAGCAAAATATATATTGCCACGCATCTCAAAAATAATAGAGGTGCGTGAATCTAAAATTAACCAAGCAATTAATGATGCTGAAAAAATTAAAAGTGACGCGGAAAATTATTTAAACAAAAACAAATCAACTCTTAGCGAGGCAAAAGAAAAATCATTTAACATGATTGCTGACACACAAGCTAAGATTGATAAAAAAATAAAATCGGAAACAACAAAATTAGATAAAAAACTATCTGATAAAATAGCTAAAACAAATGACGAAATAGCTGAAATGAAAAAAAACAGCAAAAAAGAAGTTAACAAAGCTATTTCATTGATAAGCGATCAACTAGTTAAAAATTACTTATAAAATGATACAATTTGACGAAAAATTCTGGATAGCCTTTAGCTTTGTAGCTTTTATAGCTCTTTTATATAAAAAGCTAAGCAAAATAATAGTTAGTTCACTTGACGAAAAAACAAAAGCTATAAGTGACCAACTAAACCAAGCAAAAAAAATAAAAGAAGAAGCTAAAAAACTAGAAGCTGAATATAAAAAACAAGAAAAAGAAATCAACAAAGAAGCAGCAAGCATAATTAAAAACGCTCAAAAAACTGCAGATGAAATGCTAAAAAAGGCGGAAAAAGATATCAAGAATATGATAGCTCAAAAAACTAAACAATCTGAGGAACTGATTAAATCCTTAGAAAAACAAACTATAAATGAGATAAAATCCGAAATATTGGAATCTTCTCTTAGGGATTTTGCAGATAAAGCAAAAGATAAAAGCGACAAAACAAAATTATTAGCCTCATCCCTAGAAAAACTTAAAGACGCAATCTAGTTAGATTTTGTTTGACAGTTCGTCTTAATGTGTTATTTTTTCGCCTTCTTAAAATTAAAATATAATGTTTGCAATAATAGAAAATAAAGGAAAACAGTTTAAAGTTAGCAAAGATTTACAAATCAAAATTGATAAAATCGAAGCTAAGGAAGGTGATAAAATTACATTTGATAAGGTTTTACTAGTATCGGATGGAAAATCACCTAAAATTGGAGCCCCAGTTGTTGAAGGAGCTTCAGTTACTGGAAAAATAGTTAAACATGCTAGAGATAAAAAAATCATAGTATTCAAAAAAATTCGCAGACATAATTACCGTAGAAAAATTGGTCACAGACAGGATTTTACTTTGGTAAAGATTGAAGATATAAAATCATAAGGTAGAAAATGGCTCATAAGAAATCAGGTGGTAGCTCAAGAAACGGTAGAGACTCAGCAGGTAGAAGACTTGGTGTTAAAATATTTGGTGGTCAAGCAATTAAAGCTGGTCAAATAATCATTCGCCAAAGAGGAACAAAATATTATCCAGGAGATAATGTAGGAATTGGCAAAGATCATACTTTATACGCGTTATCAGACGGAAAAGTTCTTTTTAGAAAAACTAGATCAAAAGTTTTTGCTGCTGTTGATATTGCTTAATTAATTTTAAATTAGTTTTGCAATTTTACTACTTCTCTAATAATCTTTATTTATAATTTAAGTTAGGTCTTATGAAAATAGGTATAGTTGGTGCTACCGGAAGAATGGGATTTGCAATTGCAAATGAAATATTAAAAGATGATAATCTCCATTTAGTAAGTGGTTTTGGCAGAGTATTAAATAAAGATAAAACTATTGATTTAGGAGAGTTAATTTTTGGCAAAAAAAATAATGTTATTATTTCAGATAATCTGGAAAAAGTTGTAGAACCTGCTGATGTTATAATTGATTTTTCTGCTGCTACTCTTTCACTGGAAACAGCGAGAATAGCTAAAAAATATAAAAAAATATATATCTGTGGAACAACTGGATTTACAGATGATGAATTACAAGAATTAAAATCGCTTGCTGTTAATAGCCCATTTTTATGGGCTTCTAATATGAGTATTGGTGTAAACTTAATCACTAAATTAGTTAAAATTGCTGCAGCTAATTTAGCTGATTCATATGATACTGAAATAAGCGAAACTCATCATCGTTATAAAAAAGATGCACCATCAGGCACAGCATTATCAATTGGTAAAGCCATTGCTGAAGCGAAAAACTTAAATTTTGATGAGGTAGCTAATATATCAAGAAGCGGCAATAATTTAGATCGCAAAAAAAATGAAATAGGTTTTGCAGCCATAAGAGGAGGCTCAGTTATTGGCGACCATAAGGTAGCATTTATTTCTGATAATGAAAAAATTGAAATATCCCATAATGCTCTTGATAGAAGTATCTTTGCTAGCGGAGCAATTTATGCAGCTAAATTATTGCAAGGTAAAAAAGCGGGCTTTTATACAATTCAGGATTTACTAACTTAAAATTAATTACAAATACAAGATTTATTCTTTTTTAAAGTTGAAGTTCTGTGATTATTATTTTTAAAATCAAATATAAATATCTTACCGACGCTAGAAAGCTCATCTGATATTATTTCTTTCAAAGCTTCTGCAGCCATTAATGTACCAACGACCCCTACCCCTGCTGAAAATACCCCTTGATTATAACAGGCTTTATCTTGGGATTGATTGATATTTTCATTATGAAAACATCTAAAACATGGATAATCTTTATTCAACCAAGCTTTATAAACAGCTACATAGCCTGTAAAACCAACAAATGACCCAGAAATTAATATTTTTTTTAATTGGTAACATAAATCAGAAATTTCAAACTTACTTTTAAAACTATCAGTTGCGTCAATTATAATATTATGATTATTAATTATTTCAGCTAAATTTTCTTTGTTAGCTCTCATATAATGGCTTATAATATTAGCTTTATAATTTAATTTTTTTATTATTTTTGCACTAACATCTATTTTGGCTTTATCAATATCATTTAAATCATAATTATTTTGCCTTGGTAAATTATCTAATTCGATAATATCATCATCAATCAGAGTAAAATTATTTACACCTGAGGATGCTAAATATCTAATTACAGGAGAAGCTAAACCTCCAAGACCTATAATTAAAACCTTACTATTATGAATTTTTTCTTGCCCTTTACCACCTATTTCATTTAATAGTATATGTTTTTTATGTAAATCTTTATCAATAACCATAATGCTTACATTATTATCACCTGCAAAAAAACTAGAAACTAGCAAGTTAAATTTAAGTTTTGAACTTACTTTACCTGAATTTAATATTGATACAAAGAAAATTTTAGCAGTTTTAAAAAATAAATCAGTTGATGATCTGCAAAAACTTTATTCAGTTAGTAAAGAGATTGCAGAATTAAATTTTCAGCGTTTTAGGGATTTTGATCATGATTATAAAGAAGAAAATACTAAGGCATCTTTATTTATGTTTGCAGGAGAAGTATATAATGGCTTAGATGCAAATAATTTTAGTAATCAGGAGCTGGATTTTGCTAATTCTAATTTAAGAATATTATCAGGATTATATGGTATATTAAGGCCATTAGACAAAATAAACCCCTACCGCTTAGAAATGGGTACAAAATGCGCTATTGATGCGTGCAATAATCTTTATGAATTTTGGCAAGATAACATAACCAAATATATTAATAATACTGACAATAATGTAATTATTAACCTTGCATCTACAGAATATTTCAAAGTTGTAAAAGAAAAAAAACTAAAAGCTAATATTGTTACTCCAATTTTTAAAGATTTTAAAAATGGAGAATATAAAATTATTATGATGTATGCAAAAAAAGCTAGAGGATTAATGGCTAATTATATTGTAAAAAATAAAATTACTGAATGGCAAAATCTTAAACTTTTCAATTATGAGGGTTATAAATTCAACCCTAAAATGTCAGATACAGATAATATTAACAAAAAGCTTGTATTTATTAGAGAATAATTTTAGATATAAATCACTTAATAATAGTAATAGATAGATAAAATGAGCAAAAAACAAACAAAAAAAACTGTAAGTAAAAAAATTGATAAAAGAGTAGTTTTAATTTCCATTCTTGTTGCAATTATAGTAATAGCTTTTATTGCATTATCATTTAATAAAAAAACAGATTACAATAATGTAATTGCGAAAATTAATGGCAAGCCAATTTCCGCTTACGAGATTAATCAATTCCTAAAAGATGTTTTTGAGGCACCATCAAATTTTGATATAAACTCACTATCAGCAAGCCAACAAAAAAATCTAATTGAGCAATATATTATTGAACAAAAAATCTTAGAAAAAGCTAGAAAATCTGCAGTTGCTTCTGATCCTGCTACAAAAAGAAAAATAGAATTAGCTAAGGATAAAATCTTAAAAAAAGCTTTTCTTGAAAAATTATCGGATGATGCAACAGAAAGAGAAGTAATAGAAGAAGAATATAAGAACCTAGCATCTAGCTTGGCTAATGAGTTAAAAGGTAAAAAAGAAGTAAAAGTTAAGCATATTTTAGTAAGCGAAAAAGATGATATTAACAAAATTCTATTATCTATAAAATCAGGAGCAAAAACATTTGAAGATGCAGCAAAAGAAAACTCACAAGATACTCATACAGGTAAAAATGGAGGAGATCTTGGCTATATAGCTGAAGGAAGCATGGTTAAAGAGTTCGAAGAGGTTGCTTTTTCTGCAAAAATTGGAGAAATATCAGCACCATTTAAAACTGATTTTGGTTGGCATATTTTAAAAGTTAATGATAAAAGAGATGCACAAGTACCTGCACTTGAAGATGTTTATTTTAAAATAAAACAATCTATATCTATGAAAACAATTAATGATTATGTAAATAATATCAAAGATGGCTTACAAATTGAGCTTTCAAATGTTTCTGAAGATGATGTAAACTCTGAAGCAGAGTTGTTAGAGGAAGGTGTAAAAGAAGAGAAGGAACAATTATAAAATTTAATTATGTTTAGAAGTTAGAGCATTTATAATGGGCTTTAACTTCTATTTTTTTACTGTTTATTATTTTACCCTAATTTTTAACTAATTATATTAAATAATATTGCAAATTTTTGTAATATTTATAAGTAAATTATAGCCCTATTATAAGGCATGAAAATAAACTGCTAAGAGCACAAAAATTACAAAGGTGCAATTATCATTAGCAACTGACGCATCTCCATTTTGGGCTCAACTTCTATTTTACCAAAATTTTCGGTATCTTGCTTAATTCTTAAAAACATATTTTTAGCTATATCCTGCTTAGATATTTCTCTACCTCTAAAACGCATAGAAACTTTTACTTTATTTCCAGCCTCTAAAAATTTAACAGCAGCTTTTAACTTAGTTGTATAGTCGTTTTCTCCTATATTAGGCCTTATTTTTATTTCTTTAATATCAACAGTTTTTTGCTTTTTCTTAGCGTCACTTGATTTTTTTTGGATCTCATATTTATATTTACCATAATCTATGATTTTGCAAACAGGTGGCTCAGCATTTGGAGACACTTCAACCAAGTCTAGATTCACATTTTTTGCTTTATATATGGCATCTCTTAAAGTTAAAACACCAAGCATATTTCCTTTTTCATCAATCAATCTTACTTTATCAGCTTGTATTTGCTCATTTGAGCGGGGAAAATTATTTTTTTTCATTTAAATTTATACTTACCTTGAAAATGTTATTATATTGATATTTCAGACAAAGAATGTAATTTATTAGGAATATCCTTAAGTGCAAGGTTTTCTTGCTCGGCTTTTCCTAACTGTCTAATTTGTACTGTTTTATTTTTGCACTCTTCTTCACCAAGAATTAGCATTACTGGTATTTTTAAATTACTATATTTGCGGATTTTATAGCTAATTTTATCGCTAGAATTATCTAAATCTATTCTGAACTTATGATTTTTTAGCTCGTCATATAATTTTTTGGCATAAGCATCAGCTTTATTCGTAATTGTTACAATTACAATTTGCAGTGGAGCTAACCAAAAAGGGAATTTTCCAGCATAATTCTCAATTAAAATACCTATAAACCTTTCAAAAGAACCAAAAACCGCTCTATGCAGCATAGCAGCTGTTTTTTGCTCACCATTTTTATCGGTATATTTTGCTCCTAATCTTTCTGGTAATACAAAATCTACCTGCAATGTACCACATTGCCAATCTCTACCAATAGCATCAGTTAAGACAAACTCAATTTTTGGGCCATAAAACGCGCCCTCCCCTTGATTTTCCTTATATGGCAAACCTATCTCTGTAATAGCATTTTTTAATGATTTTTCTGCTTTATCCCAAATTTTATCGCTACCTGCTCTTACTTCAGGTCGGTCTGAGAATTTTACTTTTACATCTTTAAAACCAAATATTTTATAAATTCTTAGTAAAAGATCAGTAAATTTTTTAGTTTCACTGGTAATTTGCTCTTCGCTACAAAATATATGGGCATCATCTTGTGTAAAACTTCTAACTCGCATTAATCCATGCAAGGCACCTGATGGCTCATTTCTATGACAGCAGCCAAATTCATACATTCTAAGTGGTAATTCTTTATAGCTGGTTATTTTTTGTTTAAAAATCTCTATATGACCAGGACAATTCATGGGTTTTAATGCTAGCTCTCTATTTTCAGATTCAGCTATAAACATATTTTCTTTAAATTTATCCCAATGACCGGATTTTTCCCATAATATTTTATCAATTAATAATGGTGTTTTTACTGGGAAATAACCATTATCCTCCAATTCTTTACTAAGAAAATCTTGAATCAAGCTGTAAATTACAGCACCGTTTTTATGCCAAAAAATTGATCCTGTTGCTTCCTCTTGAATATGGAATATATTTAACTCCTTACCTAATTTGCGATGATCTCTTTTTTTTGCTTCTTCTAATAAATTTAAATAATTATCAAGCTGCTCTTTACTTGCCCAAGCTGTACCGTAAATTCTTTGAAGCATTTGGTTTTTAGCATCACCTTTCCAATATGCCCCACTAACTTTAGTTAATTTAAAATATTTAATAAAATTTGTGGATCTAGCATGAGGCCCTCTGCAAAGATCTATAAAGTCTCCTTGGCGATATAGTGTTATTTCTTGATTGGCTGGAATATCCTCTATAATTTTTGCTTTATAGATTTCATTTTGCTCAGTAAAAAACTTAATAGCTTCGTCTCTTTGCCAAACTTCTCTTGTTACTTGATGATTTTGCTTAGCTAAGAAATGCATTTTTTTCTCAATTTTATCTAAATCTTCTGGGGTAAATGCTTCCTCTTTTACGAAATCATAATAAAAGCCATTTTCTATTGCAGGACCTATTGTTACTTGCACTTCAGGATATAATATTTTTACTGCTTGCGCTAATAAATGTGCTGTATCATGCCTTATTATTTCTAAGGCCTCTTCATCATCTAATGTTATTAATTTTAATGAAGCTGTTGCAGTGATTGGGATATATGTATCAATTAATTTGTCATTTATTACAGCTGCTATAGTTTTTTTAGCCAAGCTTTTACTTATTGATTCAGCAATTTCTAAAGCGGTGATATTTTTTATGAAATTTTTTTTTGTGCCATCAGGCAGAGTGATAATGATTTTTTCTTCGACAGCTTGTGTCATATTATAATAAGTTTATCTTTTAAAACTATGGATTATAATGTAATTATGGTGAAACTAGCAAGAAAAATTTGTAAATATCATTTGTTTTA
>JADHLN010000027.1 GCA_016780625.1 Rickettsiales bacterium | reverse complement strand
GCATTAATAAAAGCAGGAGCTGATGTTAATTTACAAGATAAGAATAGGAAAAGAGCCCTAGATATTGCTGCAGAATATGATAATAATAAATTCTATAATCAATTTATTGATGTTTTAGCTAAAAAAATAAAAAAAATGCTTTAACATTGGAGTTTAAAAAGGGAACATTAAGAATAGAGTCTACTATAAGCCCGATTGCTGGTGAAAGATCTTTAATAGAAAAAATCATACACGAAGCATTACTACGCATAGTTGATGCTACTATACCAGAAGGAAAACATTGCGATGCAGTTAAAGAACGTCTTAATCAATTACAAACAGAACAAAATGCTAAAGAAAAAACCGAAGCTCAATCAGCAGAAGCTGGAGTTAATATAGATTAGCTAACATACAACCATAAATAATAAAATAATCATTAATAACCCTACACTCACATAGTAATTATCTAATCTTAATTTATATTACTAGAGGGAAGATTCATATAGTAAAAGGGTACCTATAGAACTTCTCATATATATATCAAGTATATATTCAGCATATATTTAGTATATACTCAGTATATATCCAGTATATATCCTAACTTTTTAAAATCATAAATCCAGGCTACTCCTCAAAAATATAGGTGGAGAACGTCCGCACTTTGTGTTTCCAAAATCATAAAGCTAGGCTATGCCTCAAAAAAATAGGTGGAGAACAAACTATCAACTTAAGAGGCGATAAAAATATTAAAGAACTTTTAACAAATATATCAGCAGAAGGTTCTAGCTTAGAACAAAGCACAGCCGCTGCAAGAGGCGGTGGTTTTTGGAGTAGAATCTTAGAAAGAAAAAATAAAAGAGATATGACAGCTAAACGATCATAAGATGAAAATGATAGAGGGGATAGGTAAAGAAAATCATATATAAAAACCACTATATCTATGCCGTAATTAGAAGATTTTTAAGGGATTTTTATTAGAATTTATAAGCGAATAGTTAAGCTATTTGCACCTAAATTATGAGAAAAAGCTATAAAAAGAACCTGACAAAGCAGTCAAAAACTTAAAGATTTTTAAGGGATTTTTATTAGAATTTATAAGCAAATAGTTAAGCTATTTGCGCCTAAATTATGAGAAAAAGCTGTAAAAAGAACCTGACAAAGCAGTCAAAAACTTAAAGATTTTTAAGGGATTTTTATTAGAATTTATAAGCGAATAGTTAAGCTATTTGCGCCTAAATTATGAGAAAAAGCTATAAAAAGAACCTGGCAAAGCAGTCAAAAACTTAAAGATTTTTAAGGAATTTTTATTAGAATTTATAAGCGAATAGTTAAGCTATTTGCGCCTAAATTATGAGAAAAAGCTGTAAAAAGAACCTGGCAAAGCAGTCAAAAACTTAAAGATTTTTAAGGGATTTTTATTAGAATTTACAAGCGAATAGTTAAGCTATTTGCGCCTAAATTATGAGAAAAAGCTATAAAAAGATTAAGTTTAAAGGGGTAATCTTGCAATATAATAGATTAATGTTATTATACGTCGATTTTTAAGATTTTTAGCATGAAAAAAAAGGAACAATATTTGAAGGATTCTACCTTAATTTTTAGTGGCAATAGTTTATTTATTCAGGAGTTATATAAAAAATTTCTTAATGACCCTGAATCTGTATCTGAAAATTGGAGAGTTTTTTTTAACGAAGTTGGAGATGATTTAGGTTCTTTAGATAGCGATTATAAAGGAGCTAGTTGGCAAGTTAATGATGCTCATATCTTGGGAGCTGAAATTGAAAAAAAATTAGTAACTAAAGAAAAAAAAGACCCTTCTCTTGCTGGAAGTCATCTTGAATATAAAACTGCTAGATTAATTAATAGATATAGAAGCTATGGTCATTATCAAGCAAAACTTGATCCACTTAATTTAACAAAGCCAAATATTGTTAATGTTTTATCACATAATTTTCATGATTTAAAAACTAATGACTTAAATAAAAAAGTCACAATGGAATATGAGCCAAATTTCAGCAATTTATCTGTTCAGGATATTACTAACAAATTAAATAATGTTTACTGTAGAAAACTAGCTTATGAATTTGAATATATCTCAAATATAGAAGAAAAATCATGGCTAAGAAATCGTATAGAAAATGACAATAATGGTCTAAAAGAAATTACTGACCAAGAAAAAAAGCAAGCTCTAAATCATTTACATAGAGCCGCTTCATTTGAACAATTATTACATAAGAAATTTCCTGGAGCAAAAAGATTTTCCGTTGAAGGTGGTGATGTTATTATTCCAGCATTAGAGAAAACAATTGAACTTGCAGGAAATAGCAAGATCCATAATTTAGAGCTTGGCATGGCTCATAGGGGCAGATTAAATGTTTTAACCAATATTTGCCACAAACCATATGATCAAATGATAGCAGAATTTAAAGGAGCTTCTCCAATACCTGCTCATTATAATGCTACTGGAGATGTTAAATATCATATGGGAGCATCATCAGATAGAATAATCAATAATCATAAATTACATATATCACTTGCATATAATCCTTCGCATTTGGAAGCAGTTAATCCAGTTGTTGCAGGTAAAGTAAGAGCCAAACAAGATTTACTTCATGATGGCAACAGAAATAACAACCTAGCAGTATTAATTCATGGTGACGCAGCTTTCATGGGGCAAGGCTCAGTAGCAGAATGTTTAAATATGGCATATGTAGATGGAAATTATATAGGCGGTACACTTCATTTTATAATTAACAATCAAATTGGCTTTACCGCTAATTATCAAGATTCTCGCTCTACAAGATATGCATCAGATTTAGCAAAATTTATTGAATGCCCAATTATTCATGTAAATGGTGAAGATGTAGAGTCAGTTTTATTTGCTTGTAACATAGCTTTTGAATATCGCCAAAAATTTGGGAAAGACATCATAATAGATGTTATTTGTTACAGAAAATATGGTCATAATGAAGGTGACGAACCCAATTATACACAACCATTAATGTATCAAGCTATTAAATCAATGCAATCTCTTGATGAAAAATATGCTGATCAATTAATTAATGAAAAAGTAATCACCAAAGAAGATTTTCAAAAAATAAAAAAGGAACGTCATCAAATTTTAGAGCAAGCTTTCAAAGATTCAGACAAATATATCGCAAAAAAACCTCACGCTTTTGATGATGTATGGAGTGGGATGACTACAAAAGAAAAATCAAAGCAAAAACCAGCTAACACTGGTATAAATAAAGCAAGGTTAAGTGAAGTATTAAATCATTTATTATCATATCCAGAAGATTTTAACATCCATCCAAAAATCGCTAAACAATATGATGTTAAAAAACAAATTTTCAAAGAAGGAACACATATTGACTGGGCTTTGGGTGAGTCTTTAGCTTTTGCCTCCCTGCTTGAAGAAGGTTATCCGGTTAGAATTACTGGGCAAGATGCCAAAAGAGGTACTTTTTCTCATCGTCACTCAATCCTACGTGATATTAAAACAGAAGAAGAATATTGCCCCCTTAATCACTTAACCAAAGATCAAAAAGCTAAATATAAAGCAACAGATTCAGTTTTATCAGAATATGCAGCATTAGGATTTGAATATGGCTATTCTTTAGCAAACCCTCATAGCTTAACCATATGGGAAGCACAATTTGGTGACTTCTCTAATGGAGCACAAATAATTTTTGACCAATTTATAGCATCTGGTGAGGCAAAATGGTTGCGTTTATGTGGACTTACCATGTTGTTACCGCATGGATATGAAGGTCAAGGCCCAGAACATAGCTCAGCAAGATTAGAAAGATATTTACAGGCTTGCGCTGAAGATAATATTCAAGTTGCAAATATCACAACTCCTGCAAATTTCTTTCATATTTTACGTCGCCAAGTTCATAGAGATTTCAGAAAACCTCTAATAATTATGAGCCCTAAATCTCTACTACGTCATAAATTAGCAACCTCAACAATTGCTGATATGGATAAAGATACAAGCTTTAAACCATTAATAGCTGAAACAGATAAAAATATTTCTGAAAAAGCTAAAAAACTAATTTTCTGCACAGGAAAAATCTACTATGATCTATATGAAGCACGTAAAAAAGCTGATTTAAATGATGTTGCTATAGCAAGAATAGAAGAATTATACCCATATCCTGAAGCAGAAATATTAAAAGAACTTAAAAAATATAATAATGCTGAAATAATATGGTGCCAAGAAGAACCAGAAAATATGGGTGCTTGGAACTTCATTAGCAGAAAATTAGAAAAAACTCTAAATAAAGCAGGCATTAATAGTAAATTAAAATATATCGGAAGAGAAGAAGCAGCAAGCCCTGCAACAGGATATATGTCAGTGCATGTTAAAGAGCAAGACGCTATAATTACTAAAGCTTTAAAATAATTAAAATTATTTTAATTTAAATATGAGGCTTATTGCTTTATTTCCTTGATTATCAAGAGTGAATTTACTCTCTTTTATAAATTCAAAAGAATGTTTTTTACAAACATCTTTGACATTTTTTATTGTAGGAAATTTTTGATTTAGATAATAAGGATAGCTAAAACTTTTCATATTAGTTTCAATCTTCTCATTATCAGAGGATTCATTTAAATTAAACATTAAATATGTTCCCTTTTTTGAGTAATTCAGCAAATTTTTAATAGCAGCATCAAAATCAGTAACATAGTTAAATATACCTCTTGCAATAATAGTGTCATATTTAACTTTTTTATCCAAATCTAACTTCTCTAAGGAAACCTTATGTAATTTATCATAAATATATAGTTCTTTTTCTTGCTTATCTACTGAATTGAGATGAATTGTTTCCTGAGCTTCATCATTTGAGGATAGTTTTTGCTCTGAAATTTTTATATTTTTACATATTTCAATAGCACCTCTAGCATAATCTAGGCCCTCAATAGTAAGGTTATTATTTTTATGCTTTAAAATATTAGCCAAACATCCAGCACCACAACCAAGATCTAAAATTAAAGCTTTATCTTGTTTAACTTCATTAAAAAACAAGTCTGCTATATTTTTTGCTCCATTATATGCATAATTTTCAATAAAAAACTCATTAATAACTGAAGCAAATTTAGCAAAGAAATTTTTAGTTATTACTTCATCTGAATAAATTTTATAATTATTTTTAACATATAAATTATAAAAATATTCCTGTTCTTTATTATTTATTTTTAACTTATTTGCCGCTTCAAAGGCAATAACGGCTTTATCTATCTCATTTTTAAGTAAATATGATTTACCAAGCCATAAAAAAGCCTCTCCATTCTTAGAATTCATAAGAGTACTGAGCTTAAATCGCATAATCGCATCGCTAACTCTGTTATCATTATAAAACTCAATACCTAAATTATAATTTGATAATGCAGGATTACTCAGACGCTTTCTTGCCCTTTCTGACCATGAGTCCAATTCTATTTTTTGCTTTTTTGCAAATGGTATAATTTCAGGGATAAATCCTAATGCCGCTTTTATATGTTTGGTAGGCATCATAAAATATTGTTTTATAAAACCTTGTTTTTTCTTTGCCATCAACTTAAATTATAATAGATATTAAAGAATAATAATAATGAAAAATTTTATAGGCAAGGGTAAGTTTATTGTTTTCGAAGGCGGAGAAGCTTGCGGCAAATCCACCCAGATAAATTTATTGAAAAAGCAACTATCTAACCAAAATTTTATTTTCACTAGAGAACCTGGAGGAACTAAAATTGCCGATGAAATTAGAGAGATCATTGTAACAGGGTCTAAAGATAAATTATTGCCAAAAACAGAGCTAGCTCTTATATATGCAGCTAGAAATGAACATCTTCATAAAGTTATATTACCAAATCTTGAAGCTGGAATTAATGTAATTTCAGATCGCTTCAATCTTTCAACCTATATATATCAAGGTCAAGCTGAGAATCTTGGTCATGATTTAATAGATCAATTTAATAAATTATTTTTAAATAATTTTAGCCCTGATTTAACTTACATTTTTGATATTGATCAAGAAACTGCTAATAAACGCATTAAAAAAAGAAATAACATCAATGAAAGATTTGAAAAATTCCCTAAAGAATTTCACCAAAAAATAAGAGAATCTTACTTAGAATATAGCAAAAAAACGCCAAATTGCCATATCATAAATGCAAAAGAAGCAATTGAAATAATCAATCAAAAATTAATTAGTGAAATAACAGAATTCACTAAAAATTAATGTTTAAAATGCCTGATTTTTGTAAAAGCCATAGCAATATTTAACTCATCAGCTTTCTTGATAACCTCTTCATCTCTAACAGATCCTCCTGGCTGAATAATCGCCTTAACACCTGCATTTGCGGCCAAAATTACCCCATCAGCAAAAGGAAAAAAAGCATCTGAAGCTAGCACCAAATTATCCTTATTTAAATTTTTATTATTTTGATAAAAATCTTCTAATTTTAAATTAGCAATTCTTACCGAATCTACCCTACTCATCTGCCCAGCACCAATAGCTATACTCATTTGATCTTTTGCAAATAATACAGCATTAGACCTCACATGTTTTACTGCTTTAAAAGCAAAAACCATATTAGCAATTTCTATATCACTTGGTTGTTTCTTTGTAACAATTTCAAGATTATCTTCAGTTACTATCAATTCATCTCTATCCTGAACTAAAAAACCTCCTGCAACTGATCTTACATCTAAATTATTATGATTTTCATTAAAATCACATATTAAAATACGCATATTTTTCTTAGCAGATAATAAATTTTTAGCTTCATCTGTGATATCTGGAGCAATAATTACCTCAAAGAAACTTTGCTTAATTTTTTCAGCAACATCTAAATCAAGAACTCTATTTAATGCAATAATTCCACCAAAACTGCTCACAGGATCACCATTCTTTGCCTTTTCAAAAGCTAAAAGCAAAGATGAAGCTTCAGCAACACCACATGGGTTAGCATGCTTTATTATTGCAGCAGCCGGGTTTTTGAACTCCTTAACTAATAAATATGCACTATCAGCATCATTAATATTATTAAAACTTAATTCCTTACCTTGAATTTGCTTTGCCCCCACAATAGATTCATTATTTAATTTATATAGCCTAGCTTTTTGATGCGGGTTTTCTCCATAACGCAAATTTTGCTTATGTGAAGCGCTTATATTTAGGTTAGAATCATTATTTGTTTGCTTATTAAACCAATTAGCAATCATATTATCATATTCAGCCGTCTTGTTAAAAGCTTTAGCAGCCATATTAAGCCTAAAACTTAAGGTGATTTTATTATCATTAGCACTTAACTCAGCTATTAATAATTCATAATCACTAATATCCGTTACTATTGTTACATCATTATGGTTTTTAGCAGCAGCTCTAATCATTGTAGGGCCACCCACATCTATATTTTCAATAGCTTTATCAAAATCATCTGTTTTTGCTATTGTTTCAGCAAATGGATATAAATTTACTATTACTAAATCAATAGGCTTAATATTATTTTCAACCATCTGGTTTTTATGTAACTCACTATCTCTCTTTGCTAAAACACCTCCATGTATCATTGGATTTAGAGTTTTAACTCTCCCCTCCATTATTTCTGGATATTTTGTATATTCACTTATTTCTATTACCTGATCAGAAATTTCCTTTATTTTTTTATAAGTACCTCCTGTTGAAATAATCTCTATATTTTGACTAACTAAATAATTTACAATTTTTTCTAAATTTCTTTTATCGGAAACTGATATTAATGCTCTATTTATTTTTCTCATTATATATATATGCTAATTTGACAACCATTATAAGAGCAATAATCACAAATGCCAATTATTAAGAATGTAAAATTAATATTAAAAGATAAATATAAAAATCAAAAAGCTCTAGCAATTGACTATGGCGAAAAAAGGTTTGGCACAGCAATATCAGATCAATTAGGTATAATTGCCAATGGCTTTAAAATAATTGAAAGAAATAATATAGAAAGTGATCTAAAGCATCTATTAACAATAATTCAAAATGAACAAATAAATTTTATAGTATTTGGTTTGCCAAAATCATTAGATAACAAAGCAACTATTACCAGCCAAAGAGCAAAAAGCTTTGCCAATTTATTAAACCAAAATTTAGCCATTGATATATTTTTTTGGGATGAAAGATTTAGCTCAAGAAGCGCTGAAAAAATTGCTTATCAAAGCAAGGAATTTAAAAATAAGCATGATGATAATATCGCCGCTGCTATTATATTACAAAATTTTTTAGATTTTAAAAATAAAGGGTAAATCTAATTTTGCACAGATTCAGATTTAACATATTTTTCAAAAACATCTATTATATAATCCATATCTTTGGCAGTTTTAAAATTTATAATTACCTTACCTTTGTTATTTTTATGGTTAATATCAATATCTAAACCAACAATTCTTGTAAGCTCTTTAGCAATTTCATTTAAATAAACTTGCTTTTGATCATTGTAATTATCTGTAATTTTCTTACGTTTCTTATTTTTCTTACCTAAGCTCTCTGCTTCTCTTACAGATAAATCATTAGCTATAATTTGATTTGCAAGTTCAAGAGCATTATCTTTATTTATTAATGTTCTTGCATGACCCATTGATATTTTATCATCAATCAAATACTGCTTAATTTCATTTGGTAGCTTTAATAGGCGTAGCATATTATTAATATGAGTTCTACTCTTACCAAGTTTTACTGCAACCTCTTCCTGAGAATAATTATATTGCTCAATTAATTTTAAAATTGCATTTGATTCTTCAATTGGATTAAGTCTTTCTCTTTGAATATTTTCAATTAAAGCAACTTCATATGCTTCTGCATCACTAATATCTAAAATAATAGCAGGGATAACTTTCAAACCAGCTTTTTTACTTGCTCTAAACCTTCTTTCCCCTGCAATAATTTCATATTTTTGCAATAGCTTACAAAATTTAACAATAATTGGCTGTAATACACCTTTTTCTTTTATTGATGTAGCTAAACCTTCAAGCTCAGCTTCTTCAAAATGGTTACGAGGCTGATATTTACCAGGCTCAATAACATCCAAAAATAATTCTTGTAAATTTACCTCCTTATCATTTACTTCATATGGCGTACCACCTAAAAGTTCTGATAGTCCTTTACCAAGAATATTATCCATTACGCTACCCTTAATTTTTTATTTTGAGCTAACATTTCTTTTACCAATCTAATATATGCTTGCGCACCTTTACAATTATAATCATAAACTATTGCAGGCTTACCAAATGACGGAGCTTCAGATATTTTAACATTTCTTGGTATAACAGTATCAAATAATTTACTGCCTAAATGTTTTTTTATTTCTCTAGCAACCTGAATTGCTATTTTATTTCTCCTATCAAACATAGTAATTAATATCCCCCTAATTGATAAGGTTGGATTAATACGTTTTTGAATCATTCTGATAGTTTTCAACAGATGGCTCAATCCTTCCAAGGCAAAAAATTCACATTGCACAGGTATTATAACTTCATCGCTTGCAGCAAGAGCATTAACAGTTAATAAATTAAGCGATGGAGGGCAATCAATTATAACATAATCAAAATTTTGTGATAATTCTAAGATTTTATTTTTTAGAATAAATTCACGTGAAACACGGTCTTTTAAATTAAGTTCTGCAGCTGCAATATCTATCGTACTAGGGCAAATAAACAAATTATTAATAGCAGTATCACATATTACTTCATCAAGGCTATATTGCCCTATAAAGCAACCATAAAGGTTTTTTTCCCTTCTGCTATGCTCTACTCCAACCCCAGTTGAGGCGTTGCCTTGTGAATCTAAATCTAAAATCAACACTTTTTTATTAATTGCCGCAAGAGAAGCAGCAAGATTCATACATGTTGTGGTTTTACCAACTCCTCCTTTTTGATTAACAACAGCTATAATTTCCATTTTAAATCCTTAATTGATAAAATAACACTATCTTTCGATGTTTTACTTTTATATTCTTTAAATTTAAATTTCCACTTTTTTTCTGCCTTATTTATTTCTTCTTTATAATTTCTGCCTTTCATAAATAAAGCCTTATTACCATCTAACAGCAGGTGATTGCTTAATTGAAAGAGCTTTTCCAATGGTGCAACAGCACGAGCAACAACTATAATATTTTTTTTTATTTTAATATTTTCAACTCTATCATTAATTAACTTAACATTTAATCCAAACTCATCTTTAATTTTTTCCTGAAATCTAATTTTTTTAGCAATAGATTCAACAGAAATAACATCTCTTCCACAAATTGATAAAATTAAACCAGGAATTCCTGCCCCACTCCCAAAATCTATAATTAATTTATTTTTCTCAATAAGCGCTAATAATTGAATCGCATCGATAATATGCCTCTCCCACATATTATCTATAGTATTTTTGCCTATTAAATTATAATAACTATTATTTTCTTCCAAAAGCAATGTAAACTTCTCCAGTTTTTGATATGTTTCACGTGAAACATTAAAGTTATTATTTAAGTAGCTATAAATTTGTTTAAAATTCAAATCAGTCATATTTTATTACAATTTTATCTGCATTTCTTTATTTAATTATTGACATATAATAATTTATTACTAGATATATTCCATAATTACATATGTGTGCACAAAATGAAAGCTTTTAGTTTACTTGAATTATCCATCGTTGTTGCAATTGCAAGCCTTATTATCACAGCCACAACTATAGGGCAACATATATTAGAAAGAGCAAAAATAATCTCCACAATTAACCAATTCAAACAATTAGAAACAGCTATAATAAATTTTAAAGACAGATATTATGCTTACCCTGGTGATTTTAATGATGCATTTCGTTATTTCGATAATGGCGAAAATATTTGCGGCACAGCAAAAGAATGTAATGGCGATGGAGACAATAAAATAGAAATTGGAGAAAAATATAACAGCGAAGCATACAGGGCATGGCAACATTTAAGCCTAGCAAAAATTATAAAAGGCAGCTTTAGCGGCATATGGGGGCAAGAAAATTATTTAATGCAGGCAAAAATATCTGGCAACCTTACGATCAAGCATGAGGATA
Organism: Rickettsiales bacterium; assembly: GCA_016780625.1. Classification (GTDB taxonomy): domain Bacteria; phylum Pseudomonadota; class Alphaproteobacteria; order Rickettsiales; family JABIRX01; genus JADHLN01. Next base: position 2,457 of record JADHLN010000027.1, on the reverse strand, counting down.
ATTTTGGCAACATAATTAAACTAGGTGAGTTTTACTCTGTAAATGGGCAAACAAGCGATGTAGGGGCAATATCACCTGAGAACGCAGAAATTATAGATAAAAAAATAGATGATTCATTACCAAAAACTGGCCAAATTATAGGAATGGACGGCATAGCTCAAGGAAGCAAACAAAAATTATATGACAAGAATTGCCTTTTAAATAACAAATATAAAGTTAACCACAAAGTAAGTAAATCTTGCACCTTGGGCTTTAAAATTTACTGATCCTTGATATATTTCAAAGGGTCAACCGCTTTTCTTCCTTTTCTTAAACCAAAATGCAACTGAGGGCTTGCTACTTTACCAGATTTTCCAACAGTTCCAATTATTTCACCTTGAGCTACCTGTTGATTTTTCTTAACAAAAATTTCCTTATTATGGGCATATGCAGTTAAATAATTACCTGCATGTTTAATAATTATTAAATTGCCATAACCTCTAAGCTCACTTCCAACATAAACAACCTTACCCTCTGCAGCCGATTTAATTGGAGCTCCGAAATTAGCTTTAATATTAATACCATCATTATGACCTCCATCTCTAGCAGGACCAAATTTTTTGATAATTTGACCTTCTAAAGGCATAATTAATTTTGCTTTTTTTACACTTGCTTTAAAAATCTTTTTATTTAGAATTTGCTTATGTGTTAATTTAGCTTTATATGGCAACATTAAAACTTGGCCTATAATTAAGTTTGATGTTGTTTTAATATTATTAATTTGCGCTAACTCACTAATGCTTACATTATATTTCCTCGAAATAGCTGTTAATGTTTCTTTAGCTACAACAATATGAGTTTTTCTATTTGATGGTATTTTTAAAATGCTACCTTCTTTTAACATGTAAGGAGGCTTTAAATTATTTTGATCAATTAAATGTCTTGTAGAAACTTTATATTGCCTTGCAAGCTTATATAAATTATCGCCTTTTTTAACAATAATCTCATCTGTAGCTAATTTTACTATCTTTTTTTCGCTAACTTTATTTTTAACAATTTTTTTAGCTAATTTATGAGGTTTATTCTGATATTTATTGAATTTTAAATGCCCCTTATAAGTCACAGAAACGGGTTTTTGCGAGCATGAACTGAGCAAAAAGACACTAAGGAATAAAAGACTAAATAATTTCATGAATTTAATTAAGTAACTCATGTAAGAATTAAAGCAATAAATTCTGACAGTCAATTGATTAATATGATTCTACAAAATAAACAGCCAATAACAATACCAGCACCACCACAGTTGTGGCGAATTTTCTAATTTTAATATATCCTGGGTTTATTTTATAAAAATTATTAACTTTCAAATCTATAAATAACTGCCACAAATAACAAAATGATAAATATAAATAAGCTAATTTAATGCTGTAAAACATCATAGCAAGAACAGCACTAATAGTTATAAACACAGCGTTATAAAAAACTATATTATTTGCTTTCTTCTTTTGATTATTAGGTTTAATCTCCAAACCCCAACTAATTCCTGCTAAAAATGACAATATAACCACTGCATAATTCAATAAAAAATCGCTGAAATCTCCTTTAAAAACAAAATCAGCTAACCACTCAAAATAAACAGCATCAAAAATAATTACTGATAAGAAAAAAATAAAAGGCGCCAAGCCTAAAATAGTTAAATTAATTGCTAGATTCATATATAAAATTAAATATTAGTTTGATCAAATCAGAAAAAATTTAAATTAAAATAAATTAATTAAATATTTATAATTACCAGAAATTTTTAGTGTAAATATAACTCCTACATTTCTTTGTAGGATCCAATGAATAATTCCCATCATATAAGCAGCCTGAAATTGCCCGACGATTATTATATATATTAGACCCAAACATAAAGCCTGATGTTGCAAGCCCATCATCTATTTTTTTGTCAATATTATAAGTTTGTACTGGATTAATACTTGTTTGCGGATCATCCCACCAAAAATAACTTGAATTACTCTTAATCCAAAGAATCTGATCCCCTTGACGGGTAGTCCATCTTCTAACATCATCCAAATAAAATAATAAGCCAGGAAAAGCTTTACTTTCATATACATTATCTCCACTATTCCAATTTGGTTCATCTGAAGTAATAGCATGCACACCTGTATAGCTTCCATCTATAACATCTGCAAGCTGCATATGCTGCCAAAATCTATAATACTCAACTTGGCTTGCTTCATAAGAATATGACTGAAATTTATCACCTCCATATCTACCTACCACACCATCACCATCGCCATTACAGCCATTTCCTGCTGGAGCATCTCCACCACAATCGTCACCCCAAATTTTTCCTGCATCAGGAAAATCTCCTGGCAAATAATCATAAGCTACCTTAAAGATTTTTACTGACCTTTGCACCTCCATTATTTCATTAATAATTGTTCTTAGTTTTGCCTGCTCTATAAGAGTAGA
>JADHLN010000026.1 GCA_016780625.1 Rickettsiales bacterium | reverse complement strand
TCAAGAGAAGATCAGGTTATTATTGATGAAATAACTGATAATTCTCTTAAGAATGTTCTGGCTTCTATTGCTAGATTGATTAAATAAATAATTACTGATTATTATTTGTATTTGTCTGACCATCCGGATTATTATTTTGCGGGATGTTAGTAGGGTTCTCTTGGTTATTATTAGGCATTAAATCTGCAAAATCATCTTCTGAAGGTTGTTTTATAGCTACTTCCTCAGTTACTACTTCTTGCGGATTATAAACTGGGTTTGGATTTTCACCAATGTTAGTTTCAGTATTATTTATAGGAATATCATTATTTTCTATTTGATTATGATTGATGTTAATCTCACTATTATCAAGATTTATTTCACTTCCAATATCTATTTGGTTATCAGAGTTAGTCTCTTGCAGCCCTTTTTGATTTAAAGGCTGGATATCTTCTGCAGGATTAGAAGATATTGAATTTTCATCATTTTGAAGTGATATATTAATAGGATCATCATTTTGAGAACCAAAATCATCTTGAGAGTTGGAATTTAACCCTGTTAAATTTTCAGAAGGGTTTGTTGGTTGGTACTGAGCATGACTTTCTGTTATATCAGCTGATATTTCTTTATTAGAATCTCTATCTTGGCCGAAATTTGCATCTTCTTGATTTAAATTACTAGCTGAAGCATTACCCCCCATATATGCAATTTTTGCTTCTAGATCTTCTATTTTTTCTGATAAATTATTAGCATTATTATTTGAAAGGTTAGAATATATTTCGTTAAATTTTATATCCATGGTTTTTCTATTTTTTATAGCTATTAATGTTGTTACTATTAATAGAATAAATAATATTAGAGATGATATCATACTTATCTGACCTGTTGATGAAATCTTTGCTTCTAATTTCTTAACTTGCTTTTGTAGCATAGCGCCAGTTGTTATATTATTTGAGATATTTTCACTTAGCTCTTGTAACTGAACGTCTATTTGCCCAAATTCGTCATCCAATGCCTCATCTTCAAAAGAGGAATCATTATCTGGTAAATTTCCATTATTATCTTTCGATATCTCTTTTTTAGTAATTGATTGTTTTAAATTTTTACTAACGTTATTTTTTACGCTCTCTTCATCTTGATATGGTGCAGGGATGTTTTGTTCTGGAGCGGGAATCATTTCTGGTGTGTTAGATATAGATGAAGGAGATTCTTTTCTTTCTTCATTTAATGAAGCTTCTGAGCTACCTATCATTCCTCCTCCGCCTGCATCCCCTTCTTCAAAAGCTATTTGTTTTGAGTTTTCCAATACTTCAAGAGCAGCATCCAGGCTTACAGCATATGAATTGTTAAATATTAATAATATAGATAGTGACAATATTAATTTTTTCATTTGAGGCCTCTTTAAATTTTAATAGTTTTCATAAGATCTTGTACGGATTTTACCGAACTATCAAACTCTTTCCTCTCTGTCTTATTAAGATCCAACTCAATAATTTTTTCAACACCATTCTTACCAATGACCACAGGGACACCTACGTAAGTTTTTTTAATGTTATATTCTCCATTTAAATATGCCGCGCATGGCAATATTCTTTTTTTATCTTTAAGATATGATTCTGCCATCATAATTGCACTTGAAGCCGGTGCGTAATAAGCTGAGCCAGTTTCTAGTAACTGAACAATTTCTGCTCCACCATTTCTTGTTCTTGTTGCAATTTCTTCAACTTTTTCTTTAGATATCATCCCCATTTTTATTAATTCTGGAATTGGTATTCCAGCAACTGTTGTAAAACGCATTAATGGTACCATTGAATCACCATGCCCTCCTAATACAAAGCCATTTACATCTGATACACAAACATTTAATGCTTCAGAAATAAATAATTTTAATCTTGAGGTGTCTAAAACACCTGCCATTCCTACTACTTTATTATGCTTAAAGCCAGTAGCCTCACGCATAACCCATACCATTACATCAAGAGGGTTTGTTATTACAATTACAAAAGAATTTGGAGCATATTTTTTTATGCCCTTTGCAACATCTTTAATTACTTTGCTATTTGTTTCTATAAGATCATCCCTGCTCATCCCAGGCTTTCTTGCTATTCCTGCAGTAACAATTACTACATCTGCATCTTTGATATCTGAATATTGGTTTGTTCCTTTGTAGGAGGCAGAAAAATTTTCAATAGCTGAGCTTTGGGCAATGTCTAGAGCTTTACCACTCGATCTTTTAGCTGACAAATCAAGAAGGACGAAATCTCCTAGCTCTTTTAGAGCTATTAAATGCGCTAATGTTCCTCCAATATTTCCAGCTCCTATAAGAGCTATTTTTTTCCTACCTGACATAAAAAAACCTTTATAGGTTTTTTAGCAATTAAAAATTTATTAGTCACTAAATAATTTTATATTATTGATTCATTGAATCAAAAAAATCATCATTATTTTTAGTTTTTTTAATTTTATCAATTAGAAATTCCATTGCTTCTATGGTATTCATTGGGCTTACTATCTTTCTTAACACCCACATTTTACTGAGTAATGCTTTATCTACTAGCATATCTTCTTTTCTTGTACCAGACTTATTAATGTCAATCGCAGGAAATGTTCTTTTATCTGATAATTTTCTATCTAGAACTAATTCTGAGTTACCGGTTCCTTTAAATTCTTCAAAAATTACTTCATCCATTCTTGAGCCAGTTTCAATTAATGCTGTGGCAATAATTGTTAACGAACCTCCATTTTCAATATTTCTAGCTGCACCGAAAAATCTTTTTGGGCGCTGTAAAGCATTAGAATCTACTCCACCTGTTAGCACTTTACCAGATGATGGAACTACTGTGTTATATGCTCTTGCTAAACGAGTTATTGAATCCAGTAAAATAACAACGTCTTTTCCTTGTTCTACAAGTCTTTTTGCTTTCTCAATAATCAGATCAGCTAATTGAACATGACGTTGAGCCGGCTCATCAAATGTGGAACTTACCACCTCACCTTTTACAGATCTTGCCATATCAGTTACTTCCTCTGGTCTTTCATCAATTAATAATACTATTAATTCAGTATCTGGATGATTTTCGTTTATTGCATGAGCGATATTTTGCATTAATACTGTTTTACCAGTTCTTGGCGGAGCTACTATTAATGCTCTTTGACCTTTACCAATTGGAGCAACTAATTCAATTACCCTTGTTGATTTATCTTTTATTGTGGGGTCTTTAAATTCTAGATTTATTTTTTCATCTGGATAAAGAGGTGTTAAATTATCAAAATTTGATTTCTTTTTGAAATCTTCATGCTTTGCTCCATTTACAGCTTCAACTTTTTGAATAGCAAAATATCTTTCACTTTTTTTAGGAGCTCTTATTTCACCTTTTATTGAATCACCTGTTCTAAGACCAGATTTTCTAATTTGAGCTGGTGATACATAAATATCATCAGGACCAGACAAATAATTTGTCTCTGGAGAACGTAAGAACCCGAAGCCATCATTTAATATATCTAGAACACCTCCACCTATTATTTGATCTCCTTCTGATGCCGCATGTTTTAATATTAAAAATATTAAATTCTGCTTGGTCATTGTGTAAGGATTTTCTATACCCACCTCTTGAGCCTTGGCTACTAATTCTGATGCTGATTTAGTTTTTAAATCATACAGGTCTAAGGTTTTACCACTTGGCTCAATTATTTCTTCTTCTCTTCTTTTTTGCTTTGAAAAATGATTGTTTTTTTTAGCTACTGGATTTTTAGCCTGATCCTCATTTTCAACTATTATTTCTTGATTTTCAGATACCTCTATTGGCGCATCTGAATTTTGCTCTTCTGTTTTCTTACGTAAAAAACGACGACGTCTGACTGTTGATTCTGTCATAATAAATTTTTTGGGATGTTATTAGAATTAAAAAGAAGATTTTAATAATCTTATTTATATTTTATGCTATAGCTTAAGATAAGTCAAGCTATATCTGGTTAAAGAAAGGATTCTGTATAAAGCTTATTAGCAACAGCTAGTATTTGCAGCTAATTCAAATAAGATTATTTAAAGAGGATTAGGATAAAGTTATTTACTACCCCTATCTCTTACAAAAGAAAATTTTATGAAAATAAATTACAAAAATAGGATTAGAACGGCTTTATAACCACCATTATTATAATTAAGATCATTAATAATGTTGGAACTTCATTTATTACTCTATAAAATTTTGCAGATTTATTATTTTGCTCAAGAGCAAATTTTTTTACACAAATTGCAAAATAACCATGACTAGCTGATAATAATAAAACTGCTAATAGCTTTACATGTAGCCAACCAGATTTCATATAATAGCTGGGGTCTTGTAATATAAGCAAAATACCAAATAAATAAGAAAATATCATTGCAGGAGTCATGATATATCTTAAAAGCCTTTTTTCCATTAACTTAAAAACAGCATGACAATCTTTGCTTTTTGCCTCTGAGTGATAAACAAATATACGCGGCAAATATAATAATGCCGCCATCCATGCTATTATGGATATTAGATGAAAAGCTTTGTACCAAAGGTAAAGATTCATTAATTGTCTTTTTTATCTTCTTCTTTATCTGATGTTTTTTGCGCCATAAAGTTAACACCACTGAATTTCTTCTTAAATTCAGCTACTTTACTAACATTTTCATTAAGAAATTTTGTGCCACCAGTCCATGCTGGGTGAGTAGATGGATCAATATCAAGTTTTAGATTAGCTCCTTCTTTTCCATAGGTTGAGCGAGTTTTAAACTTGGTACCATCGACCATTTCTACAGTTATTTCGTGATAATCTGGATGAATTCCTTTTTTCATTTTAATCTTTTAAAAAAATAGGAGGCTATTTATATACCTTAAATCTTAGTTTTCAAGCCCGAAATCTCTTATATGATTTAAAGAACCAATTCCTTGCCCAGGAATGATGGCATTTTCTATTGCTTTATATACATATCCTCTTGCTTTATCTATAGAAACTTCAAGATTATTGCCTTTTGCCAGATATGCAGATATAGCAGAGGCTAAACTACAACCGCTGCCATGATTATTTTTGCCTAATATTTTTTTAGACTCAAAAACCCTAACCTTGTTATTATGCAATAAAATATCATAAATAATTTCTTGCTGTAGATGACCTCCTTTTAGCAATATTGCTTCACAGCCAAAATTTTTTAATAAATTGATAGCATCTTTCATATCTTCAATATTATTGATATTTTTATCCAATAACATATTGGCTTCATCCAAATTTGGCGTTAGCAAATAAATTTGCGGCAAAATTTCTTCTTTAAGATATTTTATTAAATCACTATTGAGATTAACTAATTTCTTATTTGTAGATGATATAAAAACAGGATCTAAAATAATTTTAGCATCTGGAATATTTTCTTTAAGAACTATAAAAATAGCTTTATAGGCAGAAATATCGTAAACCATGCCAATTTTCACTATATTAATTTTCATATCAGCGCAAACAACCTTAATTTGCTCTGCTATAAATTCAGGTGCTATAGGGTTAATTTTTATAATTGTTTGGCTATTTTGCGCAGTTAAAGCTGTTATAGCTGTAGCAGCGTGACACCCCAAATTATTTATGGTTTTTATATCAGCTTGAATCCCCGCCCCTCCGCTTGAATCTGAGCCAGCTATTACTAATATATTTATATGCATGTTTAATAAAATTTATATCTATAGTTTTTGTAGCCAAATCTTTTGAGACTGCTTTTGCTATATTATCCGCTATTTTGTTAATTTCCGACATTTTATTTCCTTCAACCATAATACGTAGTAAAGGTTCAGTTCCTGATTTTCTAACTAATATTCTACCATTACCAGCTAGCTTTTCTTCAGCCTGTTTTATTGCGTTATTAAGATCCGTATTATTTAAGGAAAAATTCTTTGTAATTTTTACATTTTTTAATATTTGTGGTAAAGGCGTGAAAATCTTAGGGAATTTTTTATTACCTTGCATTAAATTAGCTAACACTTGTAATGCTGCTAACATGCCGTCACCAGTTGTAGAATAATCGGATAAAATAATATGACCTGATTGCTCCCCTCCTATATTAAAATTATTTTTTTGCATATATTCTGAAACATATCTGTCCCCAACATCCGTTCTAATTAATGATATATTTTGCTCTTTTAAATAATTTTCTAAAGCCAAATTAGACATTTTAGTTGTTACAACAGAATTTCCTTTTAACTTTTTCTCTGATTTCCAGCTACTTGCAATCATTGCTATGATTTGATCTCCATCAATTTTTTTGCCATTAGAGTCAACCACTAAAAGACGATCTGCATCACCATCTAATGCAATACCTATATGAGCTTTATTACGAACCACCTCTTTTGATAATAATTCTGGATTAGTTGAACCGCATTCTTCATTAATGTTAAAGCCATTTGGATTTACTCCAATTGCAATTACTTCAGCACCTAATTCCCATAAAATAGTTGGCCCTATTTTATAAGCAGCACCATTAGCGCAATCTATAACAATTTTTAAACCTTCAAGAGTTTTGCCTTTAGGAAAAGTGCTTTTTAAAAACTCTATATATCGCCCTGCCACATCATCTATTCTAGTTGCCTTACCTATTTTATCAGGCGTAACAAGATATTTTTCTAGATTTTGCTGCATTAAATCTTCAATCTCTTTTTCAATTACATCTGATAATTTATGACCATCTGGTCCAAAAAATTTAATGCCATTATCATGATATAAATTATGTGACGCAGATATCATTACCCCTAAATCAGCTCGCATTGACTTAGTAAGCATAGCAACAGCAGGAGTAGGAATTGGCCCCGCTAAAATCACATCCATTCCAACTGAAACAAAGCCTGAGGTTAAAGCATTTTCAATCATGTAACCAGATAATCTGGTATCTTTAGCGATAATTACTCTATGTCTATGACTCCCTCTTCTAAATTTAATGCCTGTTGCTTGACCAGCTTTCAAAATAATATCTGGAGTAATATTACCCTTATTTGCCGTCCCTCTTATTCCATCTGTACCGAAAAATTTGCGTGCCATTGGTAAAATTTGTTTTACTTTTTTTTAGAAGATAAAAAATATTTCTCAAGCAAAAATACTCTTTGCTATTTTTTAATTTACTCTGCTATCCTAGGAAAGACGGCTTCTGGAGCAGGTAATTTTTGCCCAGAAATTAATATGGTTTTGATATTAGAAAAATTTCTATTTTTATTATTTACCGCCAAAAAATCTAGGATTTTATTAGCTGAATTGTTCATAACTGGCAAAAAATACAAAGAAATCACCCTTATTAATTCTAATAAAACATATAATACTGTGTTCATTCTGGCCGGATCTTCCTTTCTAAGAACCCAAGGAGCTTCTTTATCGATATATTCATTAGCTTTTGCTGAAATATCTATTATTTCTTCTAAATATCTGCTGAAATTTTGCCTATTAATAAAATTTTGCAAATCTGTAAATTTATCATATGCATAATTCAAGATTTCCTGATCTTTGCTATTTAATTTATATTCAGGTATTTTAGCTTGGCAATTTTTTTGAACCATAGCCAGAGTTCTTTGAGCTAAATTACCATAATTATTCGCTAAATCACTATTTACCCTGGTAATTAAATCATTTTTTGAGAAATCACCATCATTACCAAAAGTTACTTGGCGCATTAAAAAGAATCTTACCTGATCTAAACCATAATTTTCAACTAACTCTATGGGATTTATAACATTACCTAATGATTTTGATATTTTTTCTCCTTCATTAGTCCACCAACCATGCGCAAAAATTCTTTTTGGCAAAGCTAGCCCTGCAGCCATTAAAAAAGCAGGCCAATATACTGCATGAAACCTTAAAATATCCTTACCAACCATATGTAAATCTGCTGGCCAAAATTTTGTAAAATCAGAATTAGATTCAGAAAAATTCAAAGCAGATAAATAATTAGTAAGAGCATCTAGCCAAACATAAATTACGTGATTTTCATCATTTGGAACTTTTACCCCCCAAGAAAAACTAGTTCTTGAAATTGATAAATCTTTTAAAGCGGATTTTTTATATTCCTTACCCCCTCTTACAAATGAAACAACTTCATTATAGCGAGATTTAGGGGCTATAAACTCTGGATTTTCATCATAAAATTTTAATAATTTATCTTGAAAAGCAGATAATTTAAAAAAATAACTTTCTTCTTCCATCCACTCTACATCAGCGCCCGTAGGAGCTTTTCCTGAAACTAACTCATCTTCATTATAATATGCTTCATCACGAACAGCATACCAGCCAGCATATTTATCCTTATAAATAAAACCTTTTTCTTTTAAAATATTCCAAAAATATCTTGCAGTTTTTTTATGCCTTTCTTCTGTTGTTCTGATAAAATCATCTTGAGAATAGCCCATTATTTTTGTTAATTCCTGAAAATATCTTGCTGTTTCATCTGTAAATAATTGGGTATCAATATTTTTTTCTTTGGCAGATTTTTCAACTTTTTGACCATGCTCATCTGTTCCGGTTAAAAATTTTACATTATAACCATCCATTCTTTTAAATCGGGCTATTATATCACATGCTAAAGAAGTATATGCATGACCTATATGAGGCCGATCATTTACATAATATATTGGGGTGGTGAGGTAAAAATTTTTCATAAAATTTTTTCTATCTTAAATAGGTTGGTCAAAATAAAATTATAATTATCCATATTTACAGCAATAGATTTGTGGTATTCTTTATTAAATTCAGAAATAAAATTTGCTAGTTTTTCAATTTTTAAGCTATCTAGATTATTTTTCCTTATTTCTCTAGATATCAAATAATTTACAATAGGGAAAAAGCACCTAAAACTATTTGGGTTGTTCTTAAAGTCAAATTTATCGCTAAGAATTTGTTTATTTAGAACGACCTCTTTATTGAAAAAACAATTTAGCAAATTAAGCATTTCCAGACCTTTACTTTCATAAAAAACGATTGCCTGACCTGGTTTGGCAGCAAAGATATCATGTAGTAATTCTTGATCCGAATCTATTTTTTTATTTGCTAAAATTGTGAAAAAATCTTCTTTGGATAAGCGTGGTATTAATATTTTGTTGCAACGTGATTTTATAGTATCTAGAAGAATTTCAATTTTATGATTTACGAGTAAAAAATAAATATTGGGATTAGGCTCTTCTAATAATTTTAAAATCGCATTGGCTGAATTTATATTTAATTGGTCTATTGCATCTATTATGATTAATTTATTTTTTGCTTGCGATGGAGTTAGTGAAACAAAATTTTTAATCTCTCTTATTTGCTCAATTATTATTTCTTTTTTGATATTTTCTTTCAAAGATTCAATAATTAAAATATCAGGATGATAGGAAATATGTGAAAATTTATTTAAAGACTCACCAATTATTTCCTTAGCCAGATAGTCACAAATCATTCTTTTACCAACCCCTTTATCACCTGTAAACAAAGAAATAGGATGGAATTTATTTAGATTTATTTGATTCGCTAAATCCTCTAAAATTTTATCATATCCTAATGGTTTATCAATTGTTGCAAAAAAAGGCTTATTCATTATAGTATGTTTACTTATTTAATAATAATTTTTAAGAAAGAAAATGTCACTAAACGTATATTACGATAAAGATGCTGATTTGGAAATAATAAAATCTAAAAATATTGCTATAATTGGATATGGCTCACAAGCTCATGCTCATGCTAAAAATTTAAGAGATTCAGGTATTAAAAATATTAGAATAGCTCTGAGGGAAGGATCTAAATCTATTTCAAAAGCAGAAAATGATGGTTTTATAGTTTTAACAAATAGCGAAGCTGCAAAATGGGCTGATGTAATTATGATGCTTGCACCAGATGAATCACAAGCAGAAATTTATCAAAATGATCTTGCTGATAATTTAAAAAATGGCGCTACTTTAATGTTTGCCCATGGTTTAAATATTCATTTTAATTTGATAAAACCAAGAGCTGATCTTGATGTTTGCATGGTTGCCCCAAAAGGACCAGGTCATACAGTGCGTGGTGAATATCAGAAAAAAGGCGGCGTTCCTTGCTTAATAGCTATTGCTAAAGATGAATCAGGCTCTACAAAAGATTTGGCATTATCTTATGCATCAGCAATTGGAGGAGGAAGATCAGGCATAATTGAAACCAGCTTTAAAGAAGAATGTGAAACTGATTTATTTGGTGAACAAGCTGTTTTATGTGGAGGCGTAACTTCTTTAATTAAAAATGGCTTTGAAACATTAGTAGAAGCTGGATATGCCCCAGAAATGGCTTATTTTGAATGTCTACATGAAATGAAATTAATAGTAGATTTAATTTATGAAGGTGGAATTGCTAATATGCGTTATTCTATTTCAAACACTGCTGAATATGGAGATTTTGTAAGCGGCCCTAAAATTGTTGATACAGAATCAAAAGCAAGAATGAAGCAGGTTTTGAATAAAATTCAAAATGGTGAATTTGTTAAAGAATATATGGCAGATGCAAAAAACAATTTCTCAGATATGAATAAAATGAGAAATGAAGCTAAAGAGCATCAAATCGAAAAAGTTGGAGAAAAACTTCGTGAAATGATGCCGTGGATTGCTGCTAATAAATTAGTTTCTTAAGGTTCAAATATGACTGAAAAATTCATCGGCGCTAATATTTTAATAAAAACTCTTATTGATTGTGGAGTTGAAAATATATTTGGCTATCCAGGTGGAGCAGTATTGCCTATATATGATGAATTATTTAAGCAAAAGAAATTAAAACATATTTTAGTGCGTCATGAGCAAGCTGCTGCTCATGCTGCGGAGGGTTATGCTAGATCAAGCGGCAAAATTGGTGCTTTACTTGTTACATCAGGTCCTGGTGCAACCAACACTATTACTGGCTTGACTGACGCTTTTATGGATTCTATTCCTGTAATTTGTATCTCTGGTCAAGTTCCAAGCACCTTAATTGGAACTGACGCTTTTCAAGAAGCAGATACTTTAGGATTAACTAGATCATGTACCAAGCATAATTATCTTATTAATGATCCAGAAAAAATTGAAGCAACAGTTCGTGAGGCTATTATGATAGCTACAACTGGCAGACCTGGTCCTGTTTTAATTGATATACCAAAAGATATTTCTAATATGATGGTTCCATATAAAGGTATAAAAGAGGTTAGCAGGCCGTCATATAAGCTTCCTTCTGCCCCTAAAAAAAACCAAATATCAGAGATGCTAAAATTAATCAAAAAAGCTAAACGACCTGTTTTCTATATTGGTGGTGGCTTGATTAACTCTGGTCATGATGCTTGCAAGGATTTAACTAAGTTAGTTAAAAAAACTGGCTTTCCATTAACCGCAACCTTAATGGGTCTTGGAGCGTTTCCTTCAACTAACAACCAGTTTTTAGGAATGCTTGGAATGCATGGTACTTTAGAGGCCAACATGGCTATGGCAAAATGTGACTTGATGATAAATATAGGAGCTAGATTTGATGATAGAATAACAGGTAGAACTGACAAATTTTCTTTAAGCTCTAAAAAAATTCACATAGATATTGATGCTTCCTCAATTAATAAAAATATTAAAGTTGATTTAGCTATAAATGCTGATGCTGGCGAGACTATATCAGATCTTTTAGCTTTGTGGGAAAAAGAAGATTTTAAAATTAATAAAAATAATATTAAAGATTGGTGGCAAAAAATTACTGCTTGGCAAGAGCAAAAATCTTTATCATTTAAAGATGATAGCAAAGAAATTAAACCTCAAGCCGCTGTTTGTGCTTTATATGAACTGAGCAAAAAACAAAAGCCAATAATTACAACTGATGTAGGACAACATCAAATGTGGGCAGCTCAACATTTTAAATTTGACTCTCCAAATGAGTGGTTAACATCTGGTGGCGCTGGAACAATGGGATATGGTGTTCCCGCTGCAGTTGGGGCGCAGATTGCCAACCCTAAAAAACTTGTATGTTGTATTTCTGGTGAGGCTTCTTTTATGATGAATCTGCAAGAACTTTCAACTATAAAACAATATCGTTTACCTGTTAAAATAATAATACTTAATAATCATTATATGGGTATGGTTAGACAATGGCAGGAATTATTTTTTGGTGATCGTCATAGTGAAAGCTACATGGATGCCTTACCAGATTTTGTTAAATTTGCTGAAAGTTTTGGTATAAAAGGAATTAGAGCTGAAAAAAAATCTGAATTAAACAGCAAATTAAAGGAAATGTTAGAGCATGATGGTCCTGTTTTGCTTGATTGTTGCGTTGACCCAAAAGAAAATGTATATCCAATGATACCTGCAGGAGCAGCTCATTACGAAATGGAGTTAGGACCTGATAAAAAAATTGAAGTTGAATTAAATAAAAATTTAGTATGAACATTAAATTATCAGAAAAACTAAAAATTGAAGATAAACATGTTATTGCAGTAACTGTTGATAATGAATTTGGAGCATTGGCAAGAGTTGTAGGTTTATTCTCGGCTCGTGGTTATAACATAGAATCTTTATCAGTTGCGGTTGTTGATGAGGAGAAAAATATTTCTAAAATAATTGTAACCACCTATGGCTCCCAAGAAACTATCGACTTAATTGTTAAATTATTAAATAGATTAGTTCCCGTTCATGACGTAATTGATTTTTCTAGTACATGTCCACATGTTGAAAGAATTCTAGCTTTAATAAAAGTTAAAGTTAATCAAGCTAGCCGAGAGGAAATAATAAGAATAGGTAATATTCATGAAGCTAAATTAGTAGATAAAGAAAAAGATTATTTTCTTTTACAAATTGCTGATCGTGCTGTTCGGGTTAGGGATTTTGTAAAATTATTAGAGCCCTATGGCATAATTGACATCTCTGTTTCTGGATCTTCAGTTCTAGCATTAGGCTAGTTTTTAATAGAATAATAGCTCTACAAGATCCCTAAAAAACTACCATGCAAATAAAATGTACATCTACCGTTTCTTTCAATGTTATATAAATAAACTCCTGTACTTGTATCGTAACATGGAACAAATATCTCTCCTGTTCCAAAAGGAGACAATGTTTGCATCCTTCCAGATCTAGGACCACCATCATCAAGTTTTTTATCAATATTATAGGTGTCTCTTGCTGTAAACTCAGGAAAGCTAGATTGATATTCAAGCACCCCCCCCGTTTTAAAGGCAAAATAATTATAGCCATAATTATTAATGTAAAAATTATCCTTTCGTGAATCAAGTATATTAACAAGAATACCATCTTTATATTTCAATTCATATGAGTTTTCATCTGTAGAACATGATGGAGTACCGCTAGCCAAACAGTTACTTGCTGACGGCTCTCCTGTAAAACTTCTATCCATAATTTCAGCTAATTGCATATGCTGCCAAAATCTAAATGTTTCTGTAGTAGATTCTTTTGTAGTATAGCCTGAATAGCTTGGCACTGCTGTTGTTTCTCCATAATTACCTACAACTCCATCACCATCACCATTACAGCCTGATGAGGCAGGAGAATTTCCTCCACATGCTGCACCCCATAAAATTCCTGCTCCCGGAAAGTCTCCTGGTAAATAATCATAGGCAACTTTAAATGTTTGTACTGATCTCTGAATTTGGCTAATATCTGAAAATATTGTACGAATTTTAGCCTGTTGAATAAGCGAAGAGCCCGCGCTAACTCCAACAAATAATAAGCCAATTATTATAATTACTATTGATAATTCTACTAAGCTAAATCCTTTTTTCATCTTGCTTTATACCTCAAAAAAACATCATA
>JADHLN010000025.1 GCA_016780625.1 Rickettsiales bacterium | reverse complement strand
CCATTTAAACCTCTAATATAGTTAATTAATTCATCAAATTGTAAAACAACTTGCTTATATGCATAGCCAAGCAACGGATGCTTTGCTTGTTAACTAACAGAGTTTTTAATTTTAGAAATATTAGGAAGAGCCCTAGTTTATATAGATATCTATCACCTAGCGGTGAATTAAGAGATTATGGTAAGAAACTATTAAATAAATAAATTCCTTTTCTTGAGAGTATTTTTGTGATATAATGCTTTACTCAAACTATAATTTAGGTGGATTATGACTTTAACAATATTAGATGAACAATTATTAGAAGCAGCTGCAAATGATAATAATGCAGAAGTAAAAAGATTAATAGCAGCAGGAGCTAATGTTAATGCTAAAGATGCTGACGGACAAACACCCTTGCACTTGGCAGCTGAAATGGGTGATATTGTAGCTATACAGCAATTAATAACAGCAAAAGCTGATGTTAATGCTAAAGATAAATATGGAAAAAGAGCCTTGCATTTAGCATCTTTAGGGGGTCATACTGAAATTGTAGAGTCATTAATAGCAGCAGGAGCTGATGTTAATATTGTAGATGGAAGTGGACAAACACCCTTACACATGGCAGCTTCAAATGATCATACCAAAACTGTAGAGTCATTAATAGCAGCAGGAGCTGATATTAATGCTAAAGATATAATGGAAAAAACACCCTTACACTGGGCAGTTCTATGTCTTCGTGCTAAAGCGTTAGCTGTATTAATAGCAAAAGGAGCTGATATTAATGCTAAAGATAATAAAGGAAAAAAACCTCGTGATGAGGTCAAAACTGGAAGTGAAATCTATAATGAATTTAATTCTGCTGTAGCTGTAGCTGATGAAATAAAGCGCAAGGAAGTTGAATCACAACAAAAAACAGGAGGTTCAGTTGGGGGTTCACATGCTGCAAAAGTTGCTGCAGAAGGGCAATCCGTCCCATCTCAAGATCCTGTCATGAATGTGGCAAAAGCAGCAGCAGGTTTTGTTGGGGGGATTTTTGAAGCAATAAATACAGCCATTCCTAAACCTCCTTCACATGCTGCACAAGTTACTGCAGGAAGAGATGAAAAAAGGCAAAACACAGGTTGCGCTATTAGTTAATATGTAAATATTAAACTCCTAAATTCATTAGTGCATGAAGAGATAAACAGGAAGATAGCTGTAAACAGAATGAATTTTTTTATTGAAGGAAATATGTTATTATTTATTTGGATAGCAAATATATTATAACTAATAAAAAGAAATATAATCTTTATCTAGAGATCTATTAATTAGAGGAGCACTAAGAGATAATGATTTTTATATGAGCAAGTGATTAAGCAGAGCTTAGAGAGAAAAAATAATATAATCTGCTAAGTAGATTATACTTATAATTTTGATATGTTATTAGCTTCGATGTATATTTCTACGTTATTGGTTCTCCATGTTGGTACTCCTGTACCAAAAAAATCTTTATCCTAAGTCCAAATGGGGCAATTATCATAAGTGATGAAAGTCAAAAATTAGGAGTTGATTTTTTTTGCCGCGAATCTTGCGGATAATCTATATTTTTAGATTCTGTTTTTATTGATATAAATATTAATCATATAGCAAGAATTTTCTTTAATGGTAATTATGATTTAGCAAAAAAACATATTCAGCAAAGCTTTGCCCTACAAGATAAATATTTTCCGGAGAATTTTTTGCAAGATATTGACTATATCTAATCTAATCTGGCTGTGCAGGAACAAATTCAGGGTTTTGACTGAGTGAATTGGGATCTTCTTGAGGTATGATAATATTTTTATCTTTATTTATCATTTCCTCTTCCAGTTCCTTTATTTCGTTTTTATTGAGATAAAATTGTTCTTTTTTATGGAATATATAATTTTTTGTTTTTGATGATAATATTTCATAAAGTGATTGATGCATATTCATCCCTTTATAAAAAAGACTAAATATGATTATTAAGACAAATATTAAAAATATAGAAATATATTTAGTTGTTTTATTTATTTTAAGTTTCTTCATCATTTAAAATTTTGTTAAGTGCGGTTATATATGCTTTTGCAGAGGCAACTAATGTATCTATATCAGAGCCATGTCCACTATATATTTTTCCATTATTATTTTCTAGCCTTACAGTAACATCTGCCTGAGCATCAGTTCCATGAGTTACTGAATGAACTTGATATAAATCAAGCCTTTCTTTATGAGGAACTAATTTTCTGATTGCTTTAAAAATAGCATCAATTGGTCCATTTCCATTTGTTTTTAACTCAATTTCATTAGAATCAAAAATTAAGGTTATGCGAGCTTCGCTATTTTTGCTGCCACAGGATACCTCTAAATTGAGAAATTTGACACGGTTATTATCTTCTAATTCCTTTCCTATAATTGTAACAATATCTGCGTCATAAATTTCTTTTTTCTTGTCAGCTAATTCTTTAAATTTAATGAAATATTTTTCAATTTCAGAATCATTCAAATGAAAACCTAATTGGTTTATTTTGCTTTTAAAAGCATGGCTTCCTGAATGTTTTCCAAGTACAAGGTTAGATTCTGTATAACCTACTGACTCTGGTGTCATTATTTCATAAGTATCACGATTTTTAAGCATGCCATCTTGATGGATTCCTGATTCATGGGCAAATGCATTAGCACCAACTATTGCTTTGTTTTTTTGCACCATAAAACCAGATGCATTAGATACTAGTCTGGATATTCTAGCAAAATAACTAGGGTCTATATTTACATCAAAATTTAATAAATCATTTCTGGTTTTAATTGCCATAACAACTTCCTCTAAAGCAGTATTTCCTGCTCTTTCTCCTAAGCCATTAATAGTGCACTCAACTTGTCTTGCACCTGTTTGAATAGCGGATAAAGAGTTAGCAGTTGCTAGCCCTAAATCATTTTGGCAATGTACGGAGATTATTGCTTTATCTATGTTTGTTACATTATTTTTAATTTTAGCAATTAATGCGCTATATTCTTCTGATATAGCATAGCCAACTGTGTCCGGAATATTTATAGTTCTTGCTCCGGCATTTATGGCTGTTTCTATAGCTTTATATAGAAAATCATGCTCACTTCTTGTTGCGTCCATTGCAGACCATTCAATATCTTCACATAAATTTCTTGCGTAGCTTACGGTATCTTTAATTATATCAAGAACTTCAGCTTTGCTTTTTTTAATTTGATATTTTAAGTGAATATCGCTTGTAGATACAAAGCTGTGGATTCGGCCATGCTTTGCTGGTTTCACAGCTTCTGCAGCACGATCTATATCTTTTTTTATGGCTCTTGCTAATGAGCAAATTGCTGCATTTTTTGAATTTTTAGCTATTTGATTTACTGCCTTAAAGTCGCCTTCTGAGGCAATTGCAAAACCTGCTTCAATTATATCGACACCCATTTGGTCAAGTAATTCAGCGATTGCTAATTTCTCGTTATGATTCATAGTAGCTCCAGCAGATTGCTCTCCATCTCTTAGAGTTGTGTCAAAAATAATAATTTTTTCAGCCATATATTTGTAAACTAGTAAATCTGTAATTATATTTATATTTTAAAATAACTAAAAATTAAGCAATAATCAATGATAAATCTTATATGTTTTGGATATAGTAAAAATACTGACTATGTAACTATTATTTCAGAATATTATAAAAGATTGGGGAATAAATTAAAAATTATTGAGTTAGCTCAGGCAAAAGGAAGCAAAAGTGAAATTTTACAAAAAGAAGCAAAGGAAATAGAAAAATATTCAAATAGTGATTTTCGTATTTTCTTAGACGCTAGTAAAGGGCAAAATTTGAGTTCAGATGAATTTGCAAAAAAAATTGATAATTGGTTATCTAATAATAGAAATATTAGTTTTATTATTGGGGGGAGTTTTGGTTTTGCTGAAAATCTAATTACAAAAAATGATTATGTGTTAAGCCTTGGAAATATGACTTTTCCACATATGATGGCAAGGGCTATTTTGTTAGAGCAAATTTATAGAGTTTTTGAAATTTTCAAAAATTCTCCTTATCATAAATAATTTAAATACAGGATAGTTTTTTAAGTTTTTTGGTCATTTTGTCTGCTATATCATCATAATAGTTTTTATAGTAAATTATTCTTGCCTTTCTTAGGTTAATACAGGCTTTATCAATTTGATTATTAGCTTCATAGGTTAGGGCAATGTTAGTATATTGGTTTGCTTCGGCAATAATTAGTTGGTTTTTTTGGTTTAAAATTAATGCTTTGTTAAAATTTTTTAATGCCATCATGTGGTTGTTTTGTTTTAATGCTAACACACCAATATTGGAATGACCAAGGGCGATAAGTTTGTCATTTTTTTCTTTTTTTCCGATAGTAATGATTTTTTTAAAAACTATGCTTGCATTGGCAAAGCTTTCTAATTCTGTGTATATTCTTCCTAAATTATTTAATAAAAAAAGATTATTTGGATTTAGCTGCAAGCCTTTATTAAATATATTAATAGCCTCTATTTTATTACTAAAGTAATGGCTAAGAGCAGCAAGGCCAAGATATTTTTCCTTTAAATCTTTACTTGTTTCTTCAGCTAATTTTAAAAAAATATTTTGACTCTCTGTAAATTTAAATTGATTAATTTCGGATAGAGCTTGTTCTATTTTTTGTTCATATTCATCTGGTTGTTTATCTTGCAAAATTAATAATTCTTGTACTAAAAATTCAACATTTAATATGGCTAAATCCGAGTAGTTCTTTTCTTGATATAAATTTTTAATTGCGAGAATTAATTCATCATTTGCCGATATTTGCTTGTCTTTAAAGGGGCTTCGATAGCTTAATATTGCATCGTAAGTTTGGCTTAAAGAAGGGATTTTATCATAAAGAATGATAATGGGTGCAAAGAATAATTGTTTAAATTGAAAAATTAAGGAGAAAATAATAGTGAAAAGGGTTATTTTGAAGTTGTTTTCAACTATATATTTAGCTATTTTATGCATGATTAATTAGTTTTTAAAAAACATTCAATTGCTTTTTTTCTTAAATTGTCGCAAAAGTTTTTTGCTTCTGCGCTATTATTATGTGGGCCAGCTTTTAGTCGGTAAATTATACCTTTCTTTTCTAGATGGGCCTTTTCAATATGTAAAAGTATTTTTTGTCGGTTATTGATTATTTTGCTAATATTTTCTTTTTCGCTTTCTGCTTTTTCGTATGATTTATATGCTCCAAGCTGAACATAATTTTTGATTAATTTGTTATTTTTAAGATTGTTGCTTTTTTCTTTGATTTTTATGACATGGTTTTTGTAGGAGATTATTTTTGGTTTTGTTTTAGGCTCAGTTTTTTTGGTTTTTAAAATTTTAACAGGAATATTATTTTTTTCCTTTTTTTGCACTTTATTTGTTTCTAATTTCCAATCTTTTTTATTAACAAAATCATATATTTTTTGTTCGGTAGCATAAATATCTTGGTTCTTATTTTTTGCTTTTACTCTAATTTTTTCATTATTTGCATAAATAAATAAAGGAGAAATTTTATTAATTTCTCTATATTGATAGTCTCTTGCTTTGATTAGTAATAATATGAAGGCTGTAAAAAAAACGCCGAATATTAAGTAACTTATATTTTGTTTTTTAAATATTTTTTTCATCACATTTTATCTATGGCTTTTATATTAAATAATTTGAGAGCTTGTGTCAGTATATTTTTTGTAACTATTAATAAAATCAGGCGATCATTAGTTTTGTTTTTATCTGAATTAATAAATTTTAATTCTTTGTTGTGAGTTCCTTGAGCCCAATATGCATGGAATTTTGCTGCTAGATTTTGTAGATAAAATGCAAGTTTATGAGGTTCGTAAGTTTGGGCAATATTTTTAATTATATTGGGAAAAAGACAAATATGCTTAATTAGCTCAATTTCATAAATATTATTTAAGGAAGTGGGTAAGGATGTTTTTATATCTGTAATTTTGATGTTGTTTTGTCTTAAAATAGAGCATATTCTTGCGTGTGCATATTGAATATAAAAAATTGGGTTATCCTTAGTTTGAGCAATCGCAAGATTTAAATCAAACTCTAAATTCATGTCGTTTTTTCTGGTAAGCATTATAAATCTAAGGGCATCTATACCAACTTGATCAATAACTTCATCAATTGTTAGAAAGCTACCATCTCTTTTAGACATTTTAATAGCAGAGCCATTTTTTATAAATTTTACTAATTGGCAGATTTTGATTTCAATATTTGCTTTATTATCTGATAAAGCGCTCACTAATGCTTTCATTCTTTTTATATAGCCCCCATGATCTGCGCCTAAAACAAGGATCATATTTTGATAGCCTCTTTTAATTTTGTTCTGATGATATGCAGCGTCAGCTGCAAAATAAGTAAAATCACCATTATTTTTTTGTAAAACTCGATCAGTATCATCACCAAAATTTTTGGCTTTAAATAAAAGCTGTTCTTTTTCTTCCCAATCATCATCTGTTACTGATTTTGGTTTTTCTATGGTTCCTCTATAAGTAAGGTTTTTTTCTTTTAAAAAGTTAATTACCTCATTTATTTTATTAGAATCATGTAATGTTTTTTCAGAAAAATATGTATCATGTTTTATATTTAATTTAGTAAAGCCATTTCTGATAATTTCTAACATTTCAGCAATTGCTCTTTCTTTAAAAAAATCTAGATATTCATCTTCATTTTGATTTAAAAATTTATCTTTATATTCAGAATAGATTTTTTTTGCAGGAGTTATTAAATATTCACCTGGATATAATCCTTTAGGTATTTCTATTGTTTTTTTTTCGCAAAATTCTCTATATCTTATAAATAAAGATTTAGCTAATATATTTATTTGTTTTCCTGCATCATTAACATAATTTTCACGTGAAACTTTAAAAGATGAAAATTCTAAGATATTAGCTAATACATCACCAAATACCGATCCTCTGCTATGACCAATATGCAGAGGTCCTGTAGGGTTTGGCGAACCGAATTCTATATTTGTTTTTTTTCCGGCGCCAATTTTGTTTTTTCCATATAAATCTATATTTTGATAGATTTCTAATAAGGAGTTTTGCCAAAATTCATCCTGCATTTCAAAATTTATAAATCCTGGTCCTGCAATTTTGATGTTTTTTATTAATTTTATTTCTTTTTTAAAGATATCTAAGAAATCTTCTGCTAAATCTTTGGGTTTTTTTTGAAAATTTTTTGCAACAATCAAAGCTGCATTAGTTGAAAGGCAGCCATGTTGATTGTCTTTAGGAATCTCTAGGGTGATTTTGGATAAATCTGTTATTATAATATTTTGTGAGTTAAAATATTCTTGTAGGGATGTAAGGATTTTATGCTTAAAATCTGCTATTATATCCATTAATTAGGCCTTAAATAAGCTTGCTACAAAATTTGGAGTGGCGCTATAATTTTTACATAAATCTGATAATTTATTAATATTCGCTTCTTCGCCGATTGTTATACCAAGTTCATTAATATGCATTCCTGATGTTATTAATAATGAATCAAGTCCATTTTGATTAGCGCCTTTTATATCAGTGTGAAGTCCATCACCTATACATAATATTTGTGATTTTTTATAATCAAATTCAGCTATTACTTCATCATAAATATTTTGGTAAGGCTTGCCGTAATATACCACATTTCCACCTAATTCTTTGTATTTTTCTGCAACTGCTCCTGCGCAGAAATGTGATTTGTTATTTTTTTTAATTACAAAAATATCTGGGTTTATACAATGCATTTCTAGATTTGCATCTTTTATCGCTTTTATTTCTGGCAGAACATCTTCCACTTTTTGTTCTGGAGTTAAACCAGTTACTACAGCAATATCTGCATCTTTAGGGTCATTAACTAATTCATGAGCTGTGCCTTGTAAAAGATGTTTATCTTGCTCAGGGCCAAGGTAATAATATTTTAATTTATCTTGTTCTTCAAAATAATAATAAGCAAATTCTCCTGATGTTAATAAATAATCGTAATGCTCTTCTGTTATACCAAGATTATCTAGAACTTTGATGGTTCTTTCCGATCGTCTTGGAGCATTGGATAAAAAAACTATTTTTTTATTATGTAGCTTTAGGAATTTGATGGTGTCTAAAACATCTTTATATAGATCTGTACCATCATGGATTACTCCATAAATATCTATAATAAATAGCTCGTAATTATCGCTGATTTCTCCTAAGGATTTTATTGATTTCATTTAATTTATTTTGGTTTTTGCTGTTTTGTTAATTTTTTTAATATCATATCTTTCTTTAATTTAGATATATGGTCAACAAAAACAATGCCATTTAAGTGATCTATTTCATGTTGTACACATATAGATAGCAAGCCATCAGCATCTAATATTTGTTTCTTGCCATGATAATCTAAATATTCAACTTTTATTGCTTTTGGTCTTATCACTTCAGAAAACTGACCAGGGAAAGATAGGCAGCCTTCCTTATAGCTTTGTTCCTCTGAATCAACCCATATAATTTTAGGGTTTACCAGAAATAAAGGCTTAGTTTCGTTTTGATTAGAGTCAGGGTAACGTTCATTCATGCCGCTTATTTCCATAACTAATATTCTTTTTAAGATGCCAACTTGAACAGCGGCAAGGCCAATGCCACTATTATGATGCATAGTTTCTAACATATCATCCATTAATTTTCTGGTTTTGTCATTAACTTCAGATACATCTTCAGAAATTTCAGTTAGCCTTTTATCTGGCCATGTTACTAAATCTAAAATTGCCATATTAATTTTTAATTCTATATCCTTTTTCAAGCCAAATTATAGCTGTGATTAATAAAATAATATTTAATATAATTAAGTATAGCATACCTATTTGTAAATTTCCATCATGATAACCTATTATAGCATATCGTAAGCCGTCAATCATATAAAAAAATGGGTTGTAATTACTAAAATTATACCAAAATTCAGGCAATGATTTTACTGAATAAAATGTTCCAGATAGGAAAGATAAAGGAGTGATTACATAGCTAGTAACAGCTGACATTTGATCAAAGCTATTTGCAAATAGGCCGCATAAAAGCCCTATGATCCCTAAAGCCATGCTAGTTAATAAAAAATAAATCAACATATAGCTAAAATCATATATACTAAGAGGAATAAAGAATTTTATAGCAAAAAACGCCAATATTCCAACCATGATACCTCTTGTTGCAGCAGCAAGTGAAATTGCTAGTGACAGGCTTATTGATGAAAGAGGGGGGATTAAAAAGTCAATAATATGACCTAATACTTTAGACATGGTTATGGATGATGAGGAGTTGGCAAAAGAATTTTGCACAATTACCATGCTAATTAGGCCTGGAGCCATAAATTCTCCAAAGCTTATATCTGTGGCAATTTTCCATTTTTGGCCAATTGCAAGCATAAAAATGGCTAAAAATAATAATGCATTTATTACGGGAGAGATTAGAGTTTGATTATATACTTTAATAAACCTAAAAACTTCTTTGTTGTAAACACTGAGAAAGCTTGTAATATTCATGATTTAGCTAAATTTATTAGTAGAAATTTTTATTATTTTATAATTAAAGATGAAGTATTCACAAGAACTTATTCAAAAAATTAAGGATTCAGTCCCAATAAGTAGTTTGATTGGCTCTTATGTGAAGCTAATTTCATATGGAAATATGAGATATAAGGGCTTATGTCCATTTCATAATGAAAAAACACCATCCTTTACTGTGAGTGATGATAAGGCTAATTATCATTGTTTTGGTTGCGGTGCGCATGGGGATGTAATTTCTTTTTTGCAAGATAAAGAAAATTTAACTTTTAATGAGGCTGTAGAAAAGCTTGCTGTTAAAGCTGCTATTCCTTTGCCTAGAGAGAATGTGGTTACAAAAAAAGAACAAGAAAAACTAGATTATGAATATGAAATAATTGCAAGCTTTAATGAGTTTTTTAAAGAAAAATTACAAAATTCAACAGCCTTTACTTATTTAACTAAGCGGCAAATTCCAGAAGAATTAAGACAAGAATTCCA
The DNA here is from genome assembly GCA_016780625.1 of Rickettsiales bacterium. Taxonomy (GTDB): domain Bacteria; phylum Pseudomonadota; class Alphaproteobacteria; order Rickettsiales; family JABIRX01; genus JADHLN01. Next base: position 4,748 of record JADHLN010000025.1, on the reverse strand, counting down.
ACTTGGTTATGCTCCTTCACGTTTTGAAATAAATGAATTTGTTAAAAAAAATAAATATGAAATGAAAGATTTGTTAAATTTAGGTTTGTTTCGTAAGGGTGAAAAAAATAATTATTTTTTTTTAAGCGAGCGTTTAATCTTCCCTATTCATAATCATTTTGGTAAAATTGTTGCTTTTGGAGGTAGGATTTTAGGAGAGGGGCAACCAAAATATATAAATTCTCCGGAATATAAATTTTTTAAAAAAAGAGAGGTTTTATATAATTTTCATAAAGCAAAATCAGAGATTCGTAAAACTAAACAGGTTTTTGTTTGCGAAGGTTATATGGATGTGATTTCTGTTTTTGCGGCTGGTATTAAAAATGTAGTAGCTCCCCTTGGTACTGCTTTTAGTGAAGCTCATTTGAAGCTGTTATGGCAATTTTGTGATGCTCCTGTGATTTGTTTGGATGGTGATCAAGCTGGAATTAATGCTATGCAAAGAATTGCTAATTTAGCTTTGCCAGATTTAGAGCCGAATAAAACTCTTAATTTTGTTGTATTACCAGAGAATATGGATCCAGATGATATCTTAAAAAAGAATGGAATAGCTGAATTAAATAAAATTTTTAAAAAACAAATTCCATTAAGTAGATATTTTTTAAATCATTATTGTGATGATGCTATAGAAACACCTGAGGCAAGAATTGGAATTTTGCAAGAATTACAGAATATAGCAAAATCTATCAAGCATAATGATGTGCGTGATGAATATTTTAAATTTTTTAAAGAAGAATTTTATAAATTTTACCATAAAAAACATGATTACAGTAAATATAATTCATCGAGTAATTTGAAAATTACTAGAGCTAAATTACCTTTAGAAGAGGTAGATATGATACTTTTTGTAGCATTGAATATTGAATCTTTACAGGATTCACAAATTGAAGAAAATTTTGCCATGTTAGAACTTTCAAGCCCTTATTTAACTGAGTTACAGGAATATTTATTGCAGAATCTTGCTGATTTTAATATGGAAGAATTTCGTAAGATTATAATTGCAAAAGGTAAAAATGAATTTACAGATTTTTTTATACAAAAATTAAACTTACTTACCATCATAGAAAATGATTCAGCTAAGAAAAATATTAAATATGAATATTTAACCAGAAAAATTACTTTAGCTAAATTAAAGCAAGAATATAAAGAAAATATTAACTCAACTAATTTAGAGCAAGAAAATTTAGCTTTTAAACTGCAGCAAGATATACAAAATCTGGAAATGGAATTAAATGAATATTTAAATCAGTTGGGGGAATCTTGAATTGTCTTCATAGTATTATTAATTCATCTGGTGATAGTGTGCTATAATGTTACCGCTTCTTCAGTATCATTACTGTTTCCCATCCTTAATTCCCATGGCTGTGGTGTAAATTTACCGCCTATCTTTGGATCGCCTGTATTTTCTCCTAGTAAACCTGCTAAATAACTTGCTTTTTTTGGGCTAAGTTTCTCATCATCTTTTTCTACTTTCTTAAGCTGTTGTCGAAACTCTGCCTGAGCTTCCCTAGCTACTTCTGCTGTCTCTCTTTCTTGTTCTGCTGACGTAGCTCTTTTTTCTGCTGCCGCCTGAGCTGCTGCTAATTCTGCCTTAACTTGTTGTTGATCTGCCCTAGCTTTTTCTAATTCTTCCTTAACTTGATCTCTTTGTACTTCTGCTTTCTTTTTAGCTTCTTCTGCTGCTGTAGCTCTTGCATTAGTTGCTTCTGTTTCTTCTCTAGCTTGTTGTTCTACTACCGCCATAGCTTTTGCTATTTCCGCATTAGCCGCTCTTAATCTCTTAGTTTCTGCTACTGCTGCCGACTGAGCTGCTACTGCTGCCGTAACTTTTGCTTCTGCTTCCTTTTTAGCTTCTTCTGCTGCCGTAGCTCTTGCATTAGTTGCTTCTGTTTCTTCTCTAGCTTGTTGTTCTACTAACGCCATAGCTTTTGCTATTTCCGCATTAGCCGCTCTTAATCTCTTAGTTTCTGCTACTGCTGCCGCTCTTTCTGCTTCTGCTACCGCCTGAGCTTGATCTCTTTCTGCTTCTGCTGCCGACTGAGCTGCTACTGTTGCCGCCTGAGCTGCCCTAGCTACTTCTGCTTGCGTTCTAGTTGCTTCTAATTCTGCATTAACTTGTTGTTGATCTGCCCTAGCTTGATCTCTTTCTGCCTTTACTTGATCTCTTTCTGCTTCTGCTGCCGCCTGAGCTGCTACTGCTGCCGCAACTTTTGCTTCTGCTTCCGCTCTAGCTGCTACTGCTTGTTTTTGAGCTGCTGCTAATTCAGCCTGAGCTGTCTCTCTAGCCGCTTTTTCTTGCTGAAGAGATACTACTGCTGCCTCTCTTTCTGCTTCTGCTTTCGCCTGAGCTGCTACTGTTGCCGCTTGAGCTTTAGCTATTTCTGCTTCTGCTGCCTCCTTATCTATGTTTGCTGCACTAGCTCTTTCTTCTGCTTCCGCTTGAGCTGCCTCAAGTTTTTGTTTAGCCTCCGCTTGAGCTTTCTCTCTAGCCGCTTTTTCTTGCTGAAGAGCTACTTCTGCTGCCTCTCTTTCTGTTTCTGCTATCGCCTGAGCTTCATCTGCTGCCGCAACTTTTGCTTCTGCTGCTGCTCTAGCTTCTTCTGATTCTTCAAGTTGCTTTTGTAATTCTTCCATTTTTTCTTCATCTGCTTTTTCATGCTCCAATTGTGATAGCAATATATAGTATATTTCATTTAATTCTTTTTCAGCGTCTGCAAGCTTCTTTTTTAATATTAGAATTTTTTCTTCTGCAGCTTCTTTTGTTTGAGAAAGTTTTGCTACGACTTCATATGCATCTGCTCTCGTTTCTTTTAATTCTTTTTCAGCGTCTGCAAGCTTATTTTTTAATATTTCAACTTCTTGTGTTGTTGCTTTTTGATCTTGCATAAATTTTGCTGCTGCTACTTTAGTGTTTTCTTTTGCTACTTGAGCGTTTTCTTTTGCTGTCTTAGATATTGCTTTTATTTCTTGTAGGATTTCCTCTTGAAGTGCTTTTGCACTCAGAGCTTTTTTTGCGTTTTCTGCTGCTTCTCTACTCATATTCTTGCTTTAAATTTGTAATAATTATAACATAATTTTACTTTCTTGAAAATAGTTTTAAGTGGATGTGTTTTTTATTTTTTAAAAATGCTTGAAATTCGGGGGATATGTGGTAAATAGGAGTGGTTTTTTAAATTATATTGCTAATTTTTGTCCCCAATTATGAATAAAAAAGTAAGAGAAAACAGGTTTGATCCTGAGATGGGTTTAGATGTTATTGTCAAAAAACTTATCATTAAAGGAAAAAGGCAAGGTTTTTTATCATATGATGAAATTAATAGTACCTTACCAGATGACGCTGTTAGCAAGATAGAGGCGGTTGTAAATACTATAGCAAGCTCTGGTATTAAATTGGTAGAAGATTTATCTGAAGTTGGACAAGATGATTCTGGTAAAGAGAATGTATCTAGTGATAATTTAGGTGAAAATGATGATCCAGTTCACATGTATCTTAAATCTATGGGTGGTGTTGAACTACTTACTAGAGAAGGAGAAATAGAAATTGCGAAAAGAATTGAGGAAGGGAGAAAGAAAATGATTTATTCATTATGTTCTAGCCCTTTAGCAATGCGTGAGTTTATAACTCTTTATGATGATATTGTTAATGAAGAGAAGCTTCTTAGAGATATTATTGATTTAGATGCTTCATATTCAAGTAAATTTGAAAGTTTTGATGCTTTAAAAGATGAAAATTCTGATTCGGATGAAGATGAGGGGGAAGGAGATGATGAAAAAGATTCAGAATTTATCTCTGATGATGATATTGATGAAGAAGATGATGAATATTCTGATATGATGGATGGAGAGGGAAGTATATCTCCTGCTATAATGGAAAAAGCATTAATGCCTCATATGCTTGAATCTTTTGGAAAAATAGCAGAAATATGTAACAAAATTTTAGCAATCCAAGAAGAAAAGCTTTATAGCGCTTTTGAGGGAAAAAAATTATCAAAAGAAGATGATGAAAAAATTTCTGAGTTAGTTACAAATTTTGATCAAAATATTGAAGATATTTATTTTAATCAGAAATTCATCGATAATATTATCGAAAAAATTTATTCTCTTAACTCGCAATTGAGAAAAGATGAAGGAAGTTTGTTAAAGCTTGCTGATGAATGTAAAGTATCGCGTAAGAATTTTTTAGCTATTTATAAGGATTCTGAAATTTCTGAAAAATTATCAGAAAAATTGAAAAAAGAAAAAATCAAAAATGTCGAAAAATTATTAAATGAGGAATTTAACGATATAATTCAAGATATTAAAGCAACTTCTAAATTAGCTGGATTGCCAATAAATGAATTTAGGATGCTTGTTTCTTCAGTACAAAAAGGTGAGGCTCAAGCAAATAAAGCTAAAAAAGAAATGATTGAGGCTAATCTTAGATTAGTTATATCAATTGCTAAAAAATACACTAATAGAGGTTTGCAATTTTTGGATCTAATCCAAGAAGGTAATATAGGACTGATGAAAGCAGTTGATAAATTTGAATATAGAAGAGGTTATAAATTTTCAACATATGCAACTTGGTGGATAAGACAAGCTATAACTAGATCTATTGCGGATCAATCAAGAACGATTAGAATCCCGGTTCATATGATTGAAACAATTAATAAAATTGTCAGAACATCAAAGCAAATGTCTTTGGATCTTGGAAGAGAACCAACAAATGA
>JADHLN010000024.1 GCA_016780625.1 Rickettsiales bacterium | reverse complement strand
GAATAGCCGGCAACTTCTTCTTCGTCGCGATTTCTAAATGATGTTTTGTTTATATTGGAAAGCAGAGTTTCTACTTGAGCATCACTTAGTTTAACACCTTCAATTCTTGTACTTGAAGCGATTGATTCAATAGTTGCTGATTTTTTGAGCATTTTTAAGCGATCCGGAGACAAGGTATTAATTGCTTGCCACCTGCCTTTAAATTCGTCAATCTCGCTAATTAGATTTAAAATATAATTATTGATATTAGTTTTGTAATTTATCATAAATCAATCTTATTTAAAATTTCATAGCTAAGCTTAATTTATTAAAGATTAAATATCCATAAAAATATCTAATTATATCTAATTAGTTCGCATTAGATGTTGCTTGCCTCAACAAGTATAAAAGTTCGAAATTTAAAGGACGACCCAAATAGGCTTTAACCCCTTATAAATACTGTATTAAAAATTCGTCGAAAAGCTCGTAAATCGCATCTTCCGCACCGCCATTACTCAAGAGTGCTATTAGAGTACTCACATTTACTAAAGATCACTCATCTTTGCTTACAAATCCTTTACTCATCTATCCAAATATAACCATAATATTGTTGCAATAATGAACCAAGATGCCTTAAATATAAAAAAGTCTTTTTTTATAACAATATAAATTAAAGTAGAGAGCGCAATCAAGCTAAGATTAATATCTATAGCTGCCCTGCCAATTACTGCACATAGTGGAATTAGTAAAATTAATAATCTAGATTAATTGTTAAAATTAAAGATTTGTGAGGGATTAATTATGTGCATTTTTTTAGCTAAAATTTGTGATAATTTTCTAATTCAGATATTTCAATTGAGAATTTAATTTCTAATTTTTTTTGTGATTCAAGAAAAAAACTGGCAAGTTTTTTGCTAATTTCATTTGCTAAATTATTTTTAAGTCCATCTGATCTGCCTGGCATAATTTTAATTGTAAGATGAATAAATGCATTTTGCTTATTATTTGCTTCTCCTACTAAAAATGACTTATGTTCAATTGCTCTTGTTTTGCATTCTGAGATTTTTGCTGAAATTTCTTGCTCTAATAATTGATGAATTTCAGGGAATAATGATTCTAAATTATTTTTTTCAATGATGTTCGAGCTATATTCAAATATTATATGAGGCATATTAAAATCTTTTGTGAATTTATATTTGATGTGAGTTAAAAATCATGCTATAATTTTTATTATTTTAAAATTATGGTAAAATCAACACTTAAAAACGCATTAGAAACATTTGGTTATGATAAGCCAAAGATTGAATCAATAGTGCAAATATTTCATATATTAGGTGTTTTTGATAATAAATTTAATGGTTCAGTTATAAATAGTAAATTACCAGATCAAGAGTTAGAGAGAATATTAAATTCAGATCTTGAATCAAGTAATATTGAAGAATTAAAAAAGAAATTTAATGATTTGGGTCAAGCTGCTTTTAAAGTTCTTAGGGGAAAAGGTGAAAGACAGCAAATGCCAGATATTGCTTGTGATGATGAATTACAAGGTTATTTAAGAAAATTAAATAATATTCAGGAAATAAAACCTGATATATATGCAGATATTTATGTAGTTTTTGGGGCTAGCCAATCAGCGTTAGAATTAAGGCTTCAATTTTTAAATGATAATGTTCCGGATTTTACAAATAAAAAAAAATATATATTTTAACTGGTAATCGAAAATTATGGCCAATTTATACAGGAGATAATGAAGTTATAAAAAGTAAAAATATAACTGGTGAAGATTTAATATTAGGTTTGATTAAATATATGAATCCTTCATGCGATATAACTGCAATACAAAATGATATTAATAGTATCTTTGAAGAATATAAAGAGAATGATTTTAATCTTAGTTCTGTAAGGAAAAGGATTTGTAATGATATTGAAAAAAAATATAATATGAGATGGCCTAATGAATCAGATTTGTCAGATAAATTAGCACGTGAAATATTTCCAGAGAAAAATATAATAATTTGTAATGGTGGAATTGATCCAAGAACTAAGGAAAATATTAATAGACCTACTACTGAAACAACTTTAAGAGCTTTTAGATATATGACTAAAATGGAACAGTTATCTGGAGCTAATTTCTGCTTTGTTTCATCTCAGCCATATTATATAAGACAGATTAAACAGGCGCAAACAATAATTGGATCTGATGTAACGGGTTGTGCCAATGCTGCAAGTAATGCAAGACCTAATATGGTTTTAGAGTCTTTATTTGGAGAAATAAATTCATTAACTGAATTAATATCTATTCAACAACAAGCCAATAGTAAGAGAAGTTTTATGGATATTTTATATAGAGGGATTTCAACTCTAATTAGGTAATTAGTAAAATTTATTTTGCATAGATTATCTATTCCAAGGCATTTTCATTATTAATTTAGCCAAACCACACCAGCCAGTAATTGCTGCATTTAATAATCCTAAGGCCATTATCAAAGGTATTAAAAGAAATATTTCTTGTTTAGTAATGAAATAAAGATTTAGTCCAATTAAAGATAATAAGCTAATTGATAATTGTACCTGCCTTGAAATTGAGATTATATTTTTATTTTCAATTATGGTAAAATTATTTTCTTTCCATTCACTTATCCCACCATTTAAATTGTAAATCTCTATATTAGAGTTATTTTTTAATTTTTCACAGGCAAGTTTGGATCTATTGCCAGCTTCACAATGGATAATGATTTTGGTGTTTTTTTGATTAAATAATTTATCTTTAATATTAATTTTATCTAAAGGTATGTTTATCGATTTTTTAATAGAGCATGCTTTATGTTCTATTTTTTCGCGTACATCTATAATTATAATTTTTTCTTTTTTTATTAATTTATCTAACTCTTTAGCTGATATATTTTTTATCTTGGACATTATTTTTTTTAGTTTGTTATATTTATTAGTTAATATAGTATTATTTTAAATTTTTAATTATAATTTAATAATAAATTGTAAAAAATATGGATCCTGTTTCACAAGGTGCATTTGGCGTTGCTTTGTCACTTTCTTATGCTAAGAAAAAATATTTTAAATATGCTTTAATTATAGGTATTATTGCAGGAATGGCACCTGATTTAGATATTTTTATTTCTTCAGATGCTGATTCTCTTCTAGCTTTGGATTTCCATAGACATTTTACTCATTCATTATTTTTTGTACCAATTGGTGCATTTTTAGTTGCTTGTTTTTTTTGGCTTTTATTTTTTAGAAAAAAATTAAAATTTAGATATATCTATTTATTTTCTTTTTTAGGTTACTTAACTCATGGAATATTAGATAGCTTTACTAGCTATGGCACAATTTTATTTTGGCCTATTTCAGATTATCGTGTAACTTTAGGTTATATTTCAATTATTGATCCTTTATTTACCATACCTCTAATATTTGCAATTACATTATCTTATATAAAAAAATCAACAATTATAATGAAGTGGGGCTTAATTATAGCTCTTTCATATGTTGCGGTTGGCTCTGTTAATTATTATCGTGTTAAGAATTATATCTTTAATATAGCCAGTGAAAGAGGTCATAAAATTGAAAGATATTTTTTAAATCCAACAATTTTTAATAATTTTGCTTTTAGAACAATTTATCAGTTTGATGGTAATTATTATGTTGATGCTATTAGATTAAAATTATTTTCTGAATCTATATTTAAGCAAGGAGATATGGTTGCAGTAATTAATGAAGATAATTTATTTCCTGATATTCCTTCTGACTCAATATTAAAAAAAGATATTGAAAGATTTTCCTATTTCTCTAAAGGCTTTATATATTTTCCAAAAGATAATAAAAATATTATAGCAGATTTACGTTATGGAGTTTTGCCATATCAGATAAATGCTTTATGGGGTATAAAAATTGATATAGAAAATGCTAATAAACATGCAAAATTTATTAGCTTAACCGATAAAATAGGTGAGCGTGATTATGATGAGTTTTATTCTTTTTTATTTCCAAATAAAAAATCAAATTGAAATGAAATAGCAAGTCTATTTAAGGTTTCTATTCTTTTAGTGCCATTTTTGCTTTCTTCAAATTCAAATAAATATTTTAAGGATAATATTTCACTAAGTGGATAGGATATTTCTAAGTTAAAATCTGTGATTTGTGAATTATTTTCTTTAGCAAAGCTTGATTTTAATTTATATTTGAAGTTCTTAATTTCGTTTTTATATGTGATTTTAGGGATGAATATTAATGAGTCATTTTCTTTATCAGAGCGTTGACCAGCTGTAAGCTGTAATAATAATTCTCTTTTATCTTTACTAAATTTATAGCCAAGCCCTGTTGTTGCTATTGAAAAATTTCTATTGCTAAGATCGCTATATTTATCACGATTTTTGCGGTAAAATATACTAATAAAATAATTATTTTTTTTAAAATAGTTAAATTCATGTTGATAGTCGAAAACTTCTGAAGATTTGATAAATTGACCATTTTCCTCATTTTTGCTATAGTTTTTTTCGAAGTTAAAATCTATCTCTTGAGTATATTTTTTATTTTCGTCTGATTGTAAAAATTTAATAATTAGACTTTCTTCTTTTATGGTTGGGTTTTTATCTATTTCTCCTGTTAATGTTAATTCATATTTATCAGCAAAAGCAAATTTGCTAAAAAAAAGAATGATTATAATTTTTTTTATCATAAATACTTAATTTCTCCATTATCTATAGTGATTTGTTTAGCAAATTTAGCTGCTAATTTTTCATTATGGGTGACAATAATTGTTGTCTGCTTATGTTTTTTTATATTATTTAAAAATAAATGGAAAATATTTTCAGCATTTTTGGGATCAAGGTTTCCTGTTGGTTCATCTGCAAATAAAATATCTGGCTTATGTATCATTGCTCTTGCAATGGCAATTCTTTGTTTTTCTCCTCCTGAAAGGCTATTTGGTCTTATATTTGCTTTATCTGTTAAACCAATATCTTCTAGAAAGTTTAGAGCTTTTTTTGTAGCAGTTTTTTTATCAATATTATTTAGTAATAAGGGCATCATAATATTTTCTAATGCGCTAAATTCTGGCATTAAGTAATGAAATTGATAAATAAAGCCGAAATGTTTTTTTCTTATTTCAGCTTTTTCTTTATGTGTTAAATTAATAGATTCTTTTTGCTTTATTTTAATTGAACCCGAATTTGCTTTATCTAATAAACCCATAATTTGTAATAATGTTGTTTTTCCACATCCTGAAGGGCCAATTAGGGCAATATTATCACCTTTTTTAAGTGTTAGATTAATATTTTTTAATATTTCTAATTTATTATTTCCTTTACCAAAGGATTTTTGTAAATTTTTTATTTCAATTATATTACTCATGTCTTAAAATCTCTGCTGGTTCTATTGCTGCTGCTTTTCTTGCGGGGTAGATTGCAGCGATAAAGCATATTGCTAAAGAGCTAATTATTACTATTATAGAAGTAAAAATATTTATTTCAGATGGGAGGTCAGTTAGAAAATATATTACTGGGTCAAATAATTTTGTACCTGTTAAGGATTCTAGAGCTAATTTAATGCTATTAATGTTATATGCAAAGCTGATTCCAATTAGTGCCCCAAAAAATGTACCAAATATTCCAATTAAGGCGCCATTAATAAAAAATATTTTGGTTATACCTGATTTACTCATGCCTAATGTTTGTAAAATTGCTATATGTTTGATTTTATCTTCAACAAGCATGATTAAAGAAGATATGATGTTGAATGCTGCAACAATGATTATAAGCATTAAGATTATAAACATAACATTTCTTTCTACTCTTAAAGCGCTGATAAAAGATGAGTTTGTTGTTTGCCAATCATGAATTGCTAAATTTTTATTTTTTTTGATAATATCTGAGATATCTTTTTTAATATTTGTTAATTGATTTGGATTTTGACTGTAAATTTCAATGGAAGAGATTTTGTTTTTAAAGCCAAAATGAATCTTTGCTGTTTTTAAAGGGATGAAAATTGTTTTTGAATCATATTCATACATTCCAACATCGAAAATTGCAGCAATTTCATATTGTTTTATTTTTGGGATTATTCCTATTACAGTTTTATTTGTCTCTGCGGCTATTAAGTTAATTTTATCTCCAATTTGTAAATTTTGTTCAAGTGCCATGTTGATTCCAATTATGACAGAGTTGTTTTTAGAAAAATTATTAATGTCTCCTAGAACTATATTTTCTTTAATTAAGGTTTTTTCTTTTAGATCATTAAGTTTTATGCCTTTAACATTTGCAGCTTGTGCTGCTTGATTAACAGAGATCATACCATGAGTATCAATTATTATATTAGCATTAGTAACTTGATCTAATAGCTTTATTTCCGATAGAATTTCGTTGTAATTAGTAAAATTATTTTCTCTATCGTAAATTGTTAAATGAGAATTAATTCCTAGAATTCTTTTTACTAACTCAACCCTGAATCCATTCATTATGCTCATAACAATAATTAATGTTGCAACACCAAGAAGAATGCCTGTAAATGCAAATGCTGTATTTATTGAAATGAATTTTTCTTTTCTCTTAGAGAAGAAAAAGCGTCCGGCAATTAATTTTTCTAATTTAGTAAACATGTTAACTTAAATTGCTAAATTTTATCGCTTATTTAAATTATTTTGTCAAAGAGTTATCTCTGGCTTGAAAAAAATAGAAATAGTTGTATGAATGTGGCCTTAATCAATTATATTTAAATTATGGCTTTAGAAAGAACTTTTTCAATTATTAAACCTGATGCAACAAAAAGAAATTTAACAGGTATTATTAACTCTTATTTTGAAAAATCTGGTTTAAGAATTATTGCACAAAAAAGAATAAGATTTAGTAAGGAATTAGCAGAGAAATTTTATGAAGTTCATAAAGAAAGACCATTTTATAGTAGTTTAGTTGAGTTTATGACTTCAGGTCCTGTAGTTATTCAGGTTTTAGAAGGTGAGGGTGCTGTTCTTCTTAACCGTCAGATTATGGGTGCAACTAACCCTGAGGATGCAGATGCGGGAACTATTAGAAAAGATTTTGCAGAATCAATTGAAGCAAATTCCGTGCATGGTTCTGATTCTCTTGAAAATGCTGAAATTGAAATTAACCTTATGTTTTCTCCTGAGGAAATTGTTGGTTAGGTTTGTTTTAATATTATTAGTGAGTAGGGAATTTGTTAGTTAATATAAAATGCCTAAATTTCCTACACATTATAATAATTTAACAATTAGCAAAGTTGCAAATAATAGTTTTTTTTATCTTTTAGATAATTTTGCTAGGAATTTTGATAAGTCTGTAATTTTTGTTGCAGCAAATGATGTTGAAGCGAATAATATCTATAATATTTTAGTTAAGATAAAACATAATTATGAGGTATTATTACTTCCTGCTTGGGATTGTTTGCCTTATGATAGGGTGTCTCCTAATTTACAAATTATTAGCCAGAGAGTAAAAGCATTAAATGAATTATTAGTTAGCAAAAAAAGAATTATTGTTACAACTGTAAACGCCTTTTTGTTAAAATTAATACCTAAGGAGATATTAAAAGAGCATTTTCTAAAATTAAAATTAGGAGAAGATTATAAAATAAAAGATATTGCTGCATATTTAGTTGCTAATTCTTACCAGCATGTTTCTGTTGTGAATGAGGCAGGTGAGTTTTCTATTAAAGGCAGTATAGTGGATATTTATCCATTTGGTCAGAGATCTCCTGTAAGAATTGATTTTTTTGCTGATAAAATAGATGTAATTAAGGAATTTGATCCTATAACTCAAATATCAATTTCTAAAATTACAGAATTAGAAATTATACCTGCAGGTGAGGTTATTTTAAATGATAATAATATTGCTAATTTTAGAGAAAATTATCGTAAATATTTTGAAATAGATTATGGTAATGATGATTTTTATGATAAGGTTTCAAATAAAATTCATGTTGCAGGAATAGAACATTGGCTTCCTTTATTTTATAAGCAAGAATTAGTTACATTAAAGGATTATGTTGCTGATGCTGTTATTATTCATGATAATAATTTTTTACAAGCTGTAACTGAAAGAATTGAAGCGATTAATGATTATTACAAAGCTAGAAACTCTGCGTTACAGGTTAAAAATCATAGTGAATATAATCCAATTCAGCCAGATTTATTATATCTTAACCTTACCGATGTAAATAAAGTATTGTTAGATAGCGAAAGGGTTGTATTTAATAATTTTACTGACAATGCAAGTTATGCAATAGAATTTGATATTAAAAAAATACCTAATTTCTATGAAAAAGCCAAAATTGAAAAAATTAATTCAACTAAACTTGCATATGATTTTTTAATTTCGAGAAAAGAATTATATCCTAAAATTAAAATATATTTTGTTGCAAATAGTAATAATGCTTTGTCACGTTTTAAGAATTTGTGGGAACATCATTTAAATGAGTTTAGAGAGGAAAAAGAAAATATAAAAAATATTAATATTAATTATTTAGAGCTATCACTTGATTCTGGTTTTTATGATACTGAAAATATCTATATAACTGAACATGATTTATATGGTTTTAAAGCAGTTAAGGCAAAATCTAGTAGTAGAAAATCTGAAAAGTTAATTTTAGAGGCTTCTTCATTATCTGTTGGTGAATATATAGTTCACAAGGAGCATGGTATTGGTAAGTTTCTTGGTTTAAAATTAATTAAAATTGCAGATATGGAACATGAATTTGTTTCACTTTTATATGATGCAGATAATAAATTATATCTCCCCGTTGAAAATCTTGATTTGCTTAGTAAATATGGAAATCAATCAGATATTATTCGCTTAGATAAACTTGGTTCACATTCATTTTTAGAAAAAAGGGCAAGGCTTAAGAAAAAAATTAGAGATATTGCTGAAGGATTGATAAAGCTTGCTTCTAAAAGAGAGATGAGTAAATCTCAGCCTGTAATTTTTGATGATAATTTATTAACAGAATTTTCTTTAGAATTTGAGTTTGATGAAACAGAAGATCAAATTAATGCTATAAATGATGTTAAAAAGGATTTTGAATCTGGGAAAATAATTGATAGGCTTATTTGCGGTGATGTTGGTTTTGGTAAAACAGAGATTGCAATAAGAGCAAGTTTTATGATTCTTACAGCTTTAAATTTACCGGTAAAGCCTCAAATAGCAATTATTGTACCTACAACTTTACTGGCAAGGCAACATTATAATAATTTTAAAAAACGCTTTGCAAAATATGATTTTGAAATAAGGCAGTTATCACGAATGGAAAAACAATCCTCCTTGAAGAAAACTAGGGAGGATTTAAGTAGTGGAAAGGTGGATATAGTAATTGGTACTCATTCATTATTGGCAAAAAATATTGAATTTAAAAATCTAGCTTTGGCAATTTTAGATGAAGAGCAACATTTTGGGGTAGTGCAAAAAGAAAAAATTAAAAATTTGCGGGAAAATATCCATATTTTAAGTTTAAGTGCAACACCAATTCCGCGAACTTTGCAAATGTCATTATCAGGTATTAGAGACTTAAGCTTACTTACAACACCACCAATTGATAGAATGGCAGTTAGATCTTTTGTGATGCCTTTTGATTCTGTGGTTATTAGAGATGCGATTTTAAGGGAATATCATAGAGGTGGTAATATTTTTTATGTTTGTCCACGTATTAAAGATTTAGAAAAAGAGGCTGAAAAAATTAGAAAATTAATTCCTGAAATTAAATTTAAAATGGCGCATGGTGGCTTGAAATCTGATGAATTAGATCAAATTATGAATGATTTTTGTGATAAAAAATTTGATCTTTTATTATCAACATCAATTGTGGAATCAGGTATTGATATTTCTACTGCCAACACAATAATAATTCATCATGCTGATAAATTTGGTCTAGCACAATTATATCAATTAAGGGGTAGGGTTGGTAGAAGTAAAATTAGGGCTTATGCTTATTTTACATTTGATCCAAAAAAATCACTCACTGAACTTGCTGATAAAAGGTTACAGGTTATGCAAACATTAGATGGGTTGGGGGCAGGTTTTTCTTTAGCATCTCATGATATGGATATTAGAGGGGCAGGTAACTTGCTTGGTGAGGAGCAATCGGGGCATGTCAAAGAGGTTGGAGTTGAATTATATCAAAATATGCTAAATGAAGCTGTAATGGAATTGAAATCAGAAAAATTATTAGATTCTTCAATTGAAGATCATGATTTCTCACCTGAAGTAAATATAGGATTGCCAGTATTAATTCCAGAGAGCTATATTGAGGATATTAATTTAAGGGTTGAGTTTTATAGGCGTATTGCAAATTTAGCAAATAGGGATGAGGCGGATGATTTAATTTTAGAATTAGAGGATAGATTTGGTAATGTGCCAGAGGAAACAAAAAATCTATTAGCTATTATTGAAATAAAAAATAAAGCAAAAGAAATATTTATAGCTAAATTAGAGGCAGGTCCAAAAGCGATTATGTTGAGATTTGCTGTTCAAAATAAACTTGATCCAGCTAATATAATGAAATTTATTGCTAATTCTAAATGGCAGATAAAATTAAAAGAAGATAATAAAATGGTTTTTATCATAGAAAATCATAATGCTAATAGAGTTCAATTTATAAATGATATTTTAAATGATGTAGGAAAAATCTGATTGAGCTTCTTTACATTTTTTATTAATTAGAATAATAACAAAATTAATTTTTAGGTATAAGTTTATGGATATAAATAAAATTTCAGTAGGTGATGATGCTCCAAATGAGGTAAATGTAATTATTGAAATTAGCTCTGGAAGTAATCCAGTTAAATATGAATTTGATAAAGATAGTGGTGCTTTGTTAGTTGATCGATTTTTAACTACTGCCATGTTTTATCCAGCAAATTATGGTTTTATTCCTCATACTTTATCCGATGATGGTGATCCTGCTGATGTATTAGTTATAACTAATACGCCAATAATTCCTGGTTCTGTTATTGCTGTTAGACCAGTTGGGGTTTTATTAATGGAAGATGAGAGTGGTGTTGATGAAAAAATTATCGCTGTACCTAAAGATAAATTACATCCTTTTACTAGGGATGTAAAAGATATCTCTGACATATCTCAAGCTTTATTAGATCAAATATCACATTTTTTTGAAAGATATAAAGATCTTGAAAAAGGCAAGTGGGCTAAGGTAAAAGGTTTTGAATCTAAAGAAAAAGCTATAGCTATTATTGAAGCTTCAATTGCAAAAGCTAAATAATATGCCTAGTGAGCAAAGAATTAAGCAAGCAATATATAGAAGTTGGCATAGAGGATGCAAAGAAACAGATATATTGCTTGGTGATTTTGCGAGAGCAAATTTATTTGGCTTTGATGATGAAAAATTTGCTCTTTATGAAGAGTTTATTGCTGAGAATGATTGGGATCTATATGGTTGGGTTATTGGGAATATTGAAACGCCAATTAAATATAAGGATCTTATAAGGGAAATTAAGAATTTTAGTTTTAAGGATAATTAATATAATTTAATTAATGTAAATTTTCCAAATGAATCTTGAAATGATTTTTGCTTTTGTATTGAAATAGCTTCTAATTTTGATTTATAAGGACCTAACATTACTTTGGATATCTTCTTATTTCTAAGGCTGCCTGGTTTTATTATGGAGTTGCCTATTATGCTTGCTTTTAGTTTATAACGATTTGCATTTTTTGGGTTTGAAAATATACCTAGTTGAATATAGTAACCTGATTTTAATCTTTCATTTATTATTTCTTTATTTTTTTGTTTTTTAATTATTCTGTTAGATTTTTCTTTAGTTTCATATTTGAATTTTCTATTGAAAATTCTGTCATGACCAAGATTGTGCTTATCTATAGTTGATATAGGTATGGATGTAGTATTTATATTCCATTCATTGGTTCTTATTGAGCTTGTCTCTGTGATATCATTAATATTATTTTTGCTAATATCATAATTTGCTATATTATTTTGGCGTATATCTTCTGCCTTTTTTTCTATTGTTGATTGTTCAATTTTAGAATTATTTGTGGGCTGTACCTCTTTTTTAGTTAATATTTCGGCTTTTGTAATTTCTTCTTTTTTTCTAACTTCTGGTAATGATTCAGATTTAATTTTTTCTTTACTTGTCTCATTTTTGATTGGCAGAATTGCTGCTATGTTTTTGATTTTTGGTTCTGGCTTATTAGGAGTTGAAATAGTTGCTGCTTCAGTATCATTTGCAATTATTTTTATTAATGATTTAGGTTTTGCTGAAGTGGTTTTATTTATCAGTTCTGCTTCTTTTTTTTCTGCTACAGAATTAAGAGGAGCAATAGTTGGTTTTTTACTAACAGTTATGTCTGTGATTATATTTTTGTTATTTATAGTTTTGATTGCTGGTATTGCAGCTAATATTGAAGGTTTAATAGATCTAGATGTTTTGCTTTTTTTATTTGCTTTTATATTTAATAGTAAATCTTTTTTAAAATGATCATCTAATTTTATATTTTTTTCTTCTAGAGATTCTTCGTTAATATTTTTAATATTATTATATTGAATTATGCTTTCTTTTTTATTGGGAGTTGGAAATTTTAAAAATGTCGGAATTTCTTTGTAATAATTAATATATTCAGTTTGATAATTATATAAATATGAGAAATTGAAGGAGATTTTATTAATTTTTTTTGTTTTTTCCATTTCTAATATATTGATTTTTTCATCAAGGATTAAAACAGAGTTGTTAAATTTATCTTGGTTTGCGGCTTCTCTGAGCTTTTTTAGTTTTGGAATTTCATGTTGGGTAAGATTTTTAATTAAAAGTGATAAAATTAAAGGATTAGAGCTTCTAAAGGCTAGATCATAGCTATTAAGTTTTTGCTTATTTTTTAAATCTAGATCAGCATTATTATTAATTAAAATTTCAATTATATCTGTTCTTTTTTTTCTAATAGCTCTCATTATAGGAGTTGAATTCATAAAATCTTTACTATTAATGTCTGCACCTCCTTCAATTAATAATTTAGCAATCTCAAAATTACCTTGTCTAATAGCTAGGTGAAGTGGAGATGTATTTGCGTTATCTAAAATATTTGGATTAGCACCATATTTAAGAAGTGTTTTTACTATTTCTGCATTACCATTAAAGCTTGCGTAAATTAATGCTGTATTATCTCTTTTATCTTTAATATTTGGGTCTATGCCATTTCGAAGTAATCCTTTTACGTGCTTAATTGAGTTTGATTGTACAGATCTAGTTAAGGTATTAGCGTAACTATTTTTAAATACAGAGAGAATAATAATTATTATTATTAAATTTTTCATTGCATTAGGATTTATATCTGCTTTTTATAAATAATATATATAATGTTTTTAAACATAAATCTTTTAATTACAAATAAATTTTATGCGCTTTCTATTTTACTTAATTATTATTTGTTTTTTTAATTTTAATATATGTGTCGCAGATATTTTATTTAAAGATATATTAATTAAAAACCCTTCAATTAATAAAGCATATTTTCAATATCAGGAGGTTAGAGATAATTCTAAACAGGTTTTGTCTAGTTATTTACCTGACCTTACTATGAATTACCAAAGTTATAATACCAAGCTTGATAATGCTGGTAATGGTGTTGATAATAATTATAATACTGATGAGATAGGAGTTGAGATGAATCAGGTTCTGTATCAATATGGTGTCACTAAAATTCTTGAGTCAGCAAAATTTCTTAAAATTGAATATAAGAATCTTTTTTTTGCTTCGATATCAGACGTGTATATTGA
This sequence comes from Rickettsiales bacterium, assembly GCA_016780625.1. Lineage (GTDB taxonomy): Bacteria > Pseudomonadota > Alphaproteobacteria > Rickettsiales > JABIRX01 > JADHLN01. The sequence goes on along the minus strand of JADHLN010000024.1, from coordinate 2,361 downwards.
GGCAATAAGAATTATTTGTGAAATTGATAGTAAAGAGAAAGAGTTAAAGTTTTTTGAAAAAAACTTTAACCTTATCAACAATATTGTTGATGTTACTGAGGTTAAATTTAAATCAGGATCTGTTAATAAAATTGATTTTTTACAAGCTAAGACTGAATTAATGAATGCGAAAACTAAGATTTTACAGATTAAGAGAGATATCAGATTATTAAAATCTGAGTTCTCTAAGGTTACCTCTATTCCATATGCTAGATATGAAATAGCTGAATTAAATATAGATATAAAAGATTTTTCTGATTTGTGGAATAAAATATTAGTTAGTAATTTTAATATTGTGGCTTCAAATTACCGATTAAAAGCGAGTAAGAATTCTATTACAATTAACAAAAGAAATTTTATGCCAGAAGCTAGATTATTTGCTAATAGAAAAAAAGTGAAGGGTGGTTATAATTTTAACTCAGATGATGGTGATAGTGATACTACTGATAATATAGGCATTAAAATATCTATTCCTCTTTATAAAGGAGGCTATAACGTGGCAAAATTATCACAAGTGAAGAATATATATGAAGTTAATTTAAGAGAGCATCAATCTTTATTTAATAATTATAAAAATCAGGCAAAAGAAGTATTTGAAAATTTAAAAATTAATAATGAATTAGTAGAAAATCAGAAATTATATTTAGAATTCGCCACTTCTTTGCTAGAGGCAGCTGAAAATAATTACAAATATGGAAAGACAGATCTGCTTAATTTGTTGGAAGCTCAAAGAGAGTATAATAAGGCGAGTTTTGAGCTCGCTAATGTAAAGAATCAAGGGAAATATTTTAGTTATAGATATCTTTATTTGATAGGGGGGTTATCAAGTGACTTTTTTAAAATAGATCTTGCTTCTACCTTCAAAAATATTTAAAATTATAAATAATTTAAATTACATGATGGAAAAAAATAAATTTGATGATCTAGATAAGTTAATTTATGGTGATGATGAATTTATATTGAGTTCTCAAGAGTCAAATTTTAATTCTGACAATATTAGTGATATTTCAAAACCATCTGATGTTGTTGATCATATGGAAGATGACAATATAGATGATGGGGAAGTTATAAGTTTAAATCATCAAGTTAAAGGAGATCTAGCTGATGAAGCTAATGAGCATGCAAAGAAAAATGATCAAAATTCATTAATGGATAATATGTCAAAAATTGAGCCATGGCAAAAATTAGTTCAAGATGAGCTAAAGGAATTTAGTGATGATCCGATTGGTCAGGATTATGATGTTTTGTCATCAAAATCTAAAGCTGAAAATCTTGATTTGGATATGGATTTTGGCATAAAAAAAGATGAATCTATTAAGGAAAATAATAATTCTACTAAAAATATTGAGCATAGCGAAGAAAATATTCAAGTTTTATCATCTGATGCTCTTGGTCAAACAAGGAATTTAGTAGAGCAGTTTAAAAAAATCATTGGAGATAATGTAGTAAGTAAAAATGATCAGGTAAAAGCTGATGATTCTAAAGTAGAAGAAAAATTTGAGGGTAATAATATTGAGAGTTTAATTAGACCCATGATAGCAGATTGGCTTGATATTAATTTACCTAATATTGTAAAAAAGATTATTTTAGAAGAAATTAAAAAAATTAATTAATTATTCTCCTCTGTAAATAGTTTGGTTATTATCTGTTTCTTGAATTTTAACTTCATAGAGATTATCTAGGTCTTTTTTGAGCCATTTCCAGAATATTACCGCAATATTTTCTACTGTGGGCATAATATTTTTAAATTCCTCTATATCATCATTTAAAAATTTATGATCAACTTTATCATGAATATTTCGATTAACGATAGATTTTAGTTCCTTGAAGTTCATTACCATTCCAGTTTTAGGGTCTATTTTATCTTTTACAGTAATATAAACTACTAGGTTATGCCCATGAATATTTGTGCATTTTTGGTATATCTCAAGGTTTTCTTCGTGAGATATGTTTTCGTCATATAGTTGATGTGCAATACAAACTGTTATTTTTCTTGTAAGATATGATATATTATTCATTGCTATTTATAATTATAATTGATCCATTAATATGTTTTGCATCACTACTTATAATGTAACATATTGTTTTTGCAATGTCATCTGGTTTTGTCAGTGTCTTTAGCTGAGGGGCTGCTTTTTTAAGCATTTTTGTATCTACTGCACCTGGTGCTATTGCATTCACCCTAATATTAAAATCTTTTCCTTCTGCTGCCAATGATTCAGTTAAGCCATTAATAGCAAATTTACTGGTAATGTAGCTGCTTAAACCAGGGAATTTATCAGTATTTAATATGGCGCCATATGAACTAATATTTATAATATT
>JADHLN010000023.1 GCA_016780625.1 Rickettsiales bacterium | reverse complement strand
ATCTAGGCTATGTCAGCTTTACAGAATTAAAAAATGGTGCTGTTAGAGTAAAAGTTAAATTATCAGGGCTTAAAGCTGCGCATGCATTTCATATTCATGAATTTGGAGATTTTACTGATGAAAATGCTAAAACAGCAGGCTCTCATTTTAACCCACATAGAAAAAAGCATGGTTCACCAAATCATGAACATCATATGGGGGATTTAGGTAATATCTTAGCTGATCATAATAAAAAAGTAGATGTTGAGTTTTTAGATTATGCCATAAAATTGCGAGGAAAAAATTCTATTTTGGGGAGGTCTGTAATTATTCATGAAAAAGCTGATGATTTTGTTACTCAGCCAACTGGTGGTGCAGGTGCTAGAATCGCCGGCGGAGTTATAGGTTATAAATTTAGCGACTAGGGTAGTTACTTTGTTTATTCTGTTCTCTTTGATTTCTATCATATAAAGCATTATTTATAATAGCTGCTATAGGCTTATAATTATTTATTGCAGCATAGCATATTGGATTTTGGTTGTGTGTATTTTCTAAAGATGGATCTGCTCCAGAATCTATTAATTTTGTGATAATTTCTTTGTTTTCTTTATATACCGCCAAATGTAATGCTGTGTCACCATCTTTGTTTTGTGCGTTAACATTTGCTCCATAATCTATTAATATTTTGATAATTTCTTTGTTTTCTTTATATACCGCCAAATGTAATGCTGTGTTACCATCTTCGTTTTGTACGTTAACATCTGCTCCAGAGTATATTAAATTTATAATGTTTTTTATTCTATCTTCGCTATTCTGTTCAGTAGTTGCTTTTAATAATTCTTCTTGCAAATAGTGTTTTTTTTGTTCTATTTGCTTATCTATTTCTTTTGCATCATATGCTGAATAAATTAATGCTTTAAAGCATGGGATATCTAAATATTCTAGAGCTAATTCTAGAAAACTATTTTTACTATGTTCATTTTTTTGCCTAAAAATGATTTTATCAGATTGAGGTTTTTCAAGTTCTTTTTTTGTTAAATTTAAATTCTTAATTTTTTCTCTTAATGAAAAATAATATTCTAGTTCTGTTGTATTTGGGGATAAAATTGCATCATATATATCTTTAAAGCATTTTCTAACTTCTCTATATTCAAGTTCTGTGTAATTTGTTGTTACTTTGTTTGGATCAATATCACCTATAAGCTGGCTTGCTTTTTTATCAGGATTGTTCTTTGCAGCAAAATATAAGAGTATTTTATCTGATTGTTCATCTAGTTCTTCTATCTCAAATTGGGTTTCATTTTTTTCCTCTTCCAAAGAAATTTCTTTTAATTTTGTTCTTTCTTTTTCATTATCAAGATTTATGTGGATGAAATCCATAAGTGCGTGATAACTTAATGTTTGGAAGGCGATTTCAAGTAATGATGTTTTTAAACCTTCTTCTTCGAATTTATTTTTATATAAATCTATTGAGTTTGTCTGCTTTATATCTTCAAGCTTCCTTAGAAAGGTTTGGTATTGAGATAAGGTTTTTAATTTGGTAAAGCTCAATAATAATTGACGATAATTGTTATAAGATGCTAAATCCATTTTCTATTTTAAAATTTTGTTACATAGTTTTTATCATAATTTTAGTGTTTTCGCAATTTCAAATTAAATTTAAGGCTAGCAATTGTAGTAATAACAATTAAACAGGCGATCAATTGTGTTGAGCTTAGCGACTCTTTAAGGATAAGGCTGCTAAAAATTAGTGTTAAAATGGGACCTGATAAATTTATCAGAGAAGCTTCATTAGCACCAATTAATTTAATAGCTTCTGATATTAGTAGTAAGGGTAAGAAGGTGCAAAATATTGCCAGCATAATCAGTAAGATTATAGCTTTTTGCGAGTAAATAAAAATATTATTTGGAGGGTTTATGCTAAAAAAATGAATATTTAAAAATAAAAAAGAAAATAAAATAGCGTAATTAGTAAAAATAATACTGCTAATTTTTTTGCCTGTTTCTTGGTTTATTATAATATAGCATGCATAACTTATTGCTGAAATAAATGCCAAAATTATACCTAATTGACTAATAATTTTGTGATTATTTTTAGAATCATTGAAAATTATAAATAAGCAAATTTCTATTATTAAAAAAATGATAATAAATTTCGGGCTTGGCTTTTCTTTGTTTTTTATAAAATTAATTAAAATTACATAAATTGGAAAGCTATATAAAATAATACGATTAATATTGGCATCAATTAAGCTTAATGAATAAAAATCAGTCATTGTTGCTAAGTAATAGCCAAAAAAACCAGCAAAAAATATATTAATTAATATTTTTTTATTTTTTAAAATTTCTAAATTGGCTTTTATACCTTTAGCAAATATAGAAAAGATTAAAATCAAAGGTGCTGCAATTAAAAAGCGGTAATATAATAAATCATTAACCATGATATTTTCTAGGTAACATAATTTAACTATTATTGGTCTTATTGATAGAAGAATTGTGGCAATTATTGTGAAATAAATCCCTTTATTTATTGTCATTTTGCATAATTTTGTTAAAAGTAAATTTTAGTTTAAAAATTTGAAATTAGAAATGCAAAATATAAAAAATATTACAATTTTTGGAGGCACAGGATTTTTGGGCCGTTATGTTGTAAAAGAATTAGCAAAATTAGGTTATAAAATTAACATTCTTTCCAGATATCCTGAAGATTCATTATATCTGAAAACGGCTGCATCAGTTGGGCAAATTAAATTTTTTCGTGGCAATATTTTTGATGATAAATTAATTGAAAAATTAATTAAAGAAAGTGATGCAGTTATTAATTTAGTTGGTGTGTTATATGAAAAAAAGCGAGGTGACTTTGTTAAATATCACTCACAATTTCCTGAATATGTTGCAAAGCTTGCTGCTAAATATAAAATTAAGAAATTAATTCATGTTTCAGCGCTTGGGGTTGATAAAAACGTTGCTGCCAAATATGCCTTAAGTAAATTTCAAGGTGAAGAATTAATTAAATCTAACTTTAAAAATGCGGTAATTTTAAGGCCAAGTGTTGTTTTTGGAGCAGAGGATAATTTTATGAATAAATTTGCTAAAATGGCATGTTTTTCGCCTTTTTTACCTTTAATTATGGGAGGGGAGACAAAATTTCAACCAGTTTATGTTAATGATATAGCTCTTTCTATAAAAAAAATAATCCAAACTGATGATATTAAAGATAAAACTTACGAGCTTGCTGGTCCTGATATTTTGGATTTTAAAAAATTATTAGAGCTATGTTTATTATATAGTGGTAAAAAAAGGTTATTTATTAATTTGCCTAGAAAAATTGCCTTATTTTTGGCTTGGTTTTTGGAAAAACTTCCAAACCCTCAATTAACAAGAGATCAAGTTAAAATGCTTGCAAATGATAATGTTACAAATCAGGGGGCGTTGACATTTTTTGATTTGCAAATTCAGCCAAAAAATATTGAAGAAATTTTACCTAAATATTTAGATATTTATAAAACTTCTTGTAATTATAAGGACTAATTAGATAAGTTTATTGCAAAACAGTAATTTTTTATTATAATATTTGTTTTTTAAATTAAAATTATGAAAACACATCAATTTCACTTAGTTAATCCAAGTTTTTGGCCTTTTCTTGCTAGTCTTTCAGCTTTTATTTTAGTATTAGGAGGAGTATTTTATATGCATGAAATGCCAATAGGTAAAATTATAATGCCTGTTGGTTTTTTGCTTGTGTTTTACACTATGTATGTTTGGTGGCGTGATGTTGTTAGAGAAGCAAGAATTGATAAGGCTCATAGTTCTCCAGTTAGAACTGGCTTAAGAATGGGGATGAGTTTTTTTATTCTTTCAGAAATTATGTTCTTTTTTGCTTTCTTTTTTGCTTTTTTTCATTCTTGGATTTTCCCTGTAGATATTTTAGATGATGTTTGGCCAGTTAAAGAGGGAATATGGCCTCCTGAAAATATTAAAATTATTGACCCTTGGAGTGTTCCTTTTTTAAATACTTTAATATTATTATTATCTGGAACAACAGTCACCTGGGCTCATCATTCGCTAATTAATAATGATAATGACTCATTGGTTAGAGCGTTGAAATATTCAGTGATTTTGGGATTAATATTTACAGGATTTCAAGCTTATGAATATCATCATGCTTTAGCTCATAATTTTAATTTTACTGAAACTAATTATGGGGCTAATTTTTACTTAGCTACAGGATTTCATGGGTTTCATGTTATTGTTGGAACAATATTTTTATTGGTTTGTTATTTTAGAGCGAAATCAAAGCAATTTAATAAGACGCATCATTTAGGTTTTGAGTTTGCTGCATGGTATTGGCATTTTGTTGATGTTGTGTGGTTATTTCTCTTTGCAGTAGTTTACGTTTTTGGCTCATAATATATTTTTGTAAATTGAGATGCTCTCTCTCTCTAGCCCCTTTACTTATAGATTTTAGGCCAGAAAATTAACTAAGCCTTATTTAGTAATTAAGGTTAAATATAATTGCTAAGTAATAATATGGTTATATATTAGCGGCATATAACATGTGTAGTAGAGGGTGAGTTATTTTCTTCGGTAACTTTCTTAGTAAATTTTGCCATTCCTGATTCATCTAATTCCAGTTTGCTTAGTTTCTCAATAAGAAGTTGAGCATTTTGCTTATAAAATAAATCAGCGTTATTTTTATATTCAGGTTTAGTTGTGTCCTGTACTGAATAAAGAGGCGATATTTTATATTTATTTTTAATATTAATATCAGCTCCTTTATTTATTAATAATAGAATTATGTCAGTATTTTGATTTAACGCTGCGTAATGTAGGGCTGTATAACCTTCTTGATTTTGTAAATCAACTTTAGCTCCTGCATCTAATAGTGTTTTTACAGTTTCAGGAGATTTAGATATGGCTGCATAATCTAATATAGTAAAACCATTCCCATCTTTTAAGTCAAAATTTATCTTAACTCTGTAAGATTGTAGTAATTCTTTTATTGCCTTCGCATAACCATTTTGAGCATTTTGGAATAAACTTAGTTATATATCTCTTAATGTTTTTTTATCTGAATTCATGGATATGTCTCGCTTAATATTAATTGTATTTAAACGTTAATATATCATAAAAATAGCCTGATATAAAGAGTCTGTTATTTTTTTAATAAATTTTTACTAAAATAGTACCTTGGTTTTTTTTATTTCTTTGGTAATTTTTTATTAATTTATCTGATTTTAAAATATCTAGGATTTTTGGTGTTTCTTGATAGAGAACTCCAAATTCAGATTGGTTTGATTTTCCTATTCCTGTTATGATTTCTAGTTTTTTTATATTATTATTTTTGGCAATATTTATTGATTTTTTTACTAATATTTCTGCTTCTTTAAGTGTTTTACCATGCAAATCTAATATGAGAAGGTTACTAGAATTATTTATGCTATGATTATTTTTTTGTTCAGGATATTGATTGGGATTATTTAAAAATTCAGCCCAAATTTTTTGCTCTTCTTCTGGTATTTTATTATTCATCTCTATTATATATGCTTGCTTATAATAGTATTATTAGTTAATAATGGATGCAAATATTTTAAAGTTCTATGGCAGAAATAATACCTTTTGATAAGAGAGATGGCTTTATATGGTATAATGGCGAAATAATTGATTGGCAGGATGCTAAAATTCATGTTTTGAATCATGGCTTGCATTATGGAGGCTGTGTATTTGAAGGTATAGCTATTTATAATAATAGAATTTTTAAGCTAAAAGAACATATGGAAAGATTAATCTTTTCAGCAAAATTACTTGATTTTGAAGTTCCTTATTCTCTTGATGAATTAGTGTCTTCTTGTGAAGAGATTGTTAAAAAACAAAAAGTAACAGACGGTTATATTCGTCCTTTTGCTTGGCGTGGTTCTGAGAAAATGGCAATAAGTGCCAAAGAAAATTCTATCCATACAGCAATTGCTACATGGTCTTGGCCGCCTTATTTTTCACCTGAAGCAAAACAAAGAGGAATAGATATGGTTTTTGCAGAATATAAAAGGCCTTCTCCAGATACTGCCCCTTCTGCCTCAAAAGCTGCAGGACTTTATATGATTTGTACTATAAGTAAGCATAAGGCTGAAAGAGATGGTTATAACGAGGCTTTGATGCTTGATTATGAAGGATATATTGCCGAAGCTACTTGTGCTAATATATTTTTTGTAATTAATGATGAATTACATACACCGATTGCTGATAGGTTTTTAGATGGTATCACCAGACAAACAATAATTGAATTAGCAAAAAGAAATAATATTAAAGTAATTGAAAGAAGAATATCTCCTGAGGAGCTTTCTAATGTTCAAGATTCTTTTTTAACTGGTACAGCTGCTGAAATTACCAGAGTTAATTCAGTTGAAACTAAAGATAAAAAGCAAAAATATGAATTTCAGTTACATGATATTACCTCAAAGCTTATTTCTGCATATTCAAAAGAAATTGGTAGGGTTTAGTGCTTAGCTGGGTTTATGGCTATCATCCTGTTAAGGAGATTTTAGCTGTTAAAAAATATAAAGTTAAAAAGCTTTTTATAAAAAAATCTTCATTAGATAAATTAAATTCTGAATTGCAAATTAAATTTGATTTTCCTGTTATTATTGCTGATAAAGAAAAATTCAATTCTCTTTTTTCTGATAAAGTAAATCATCAATCTATTGCTTTGCAGATTGAAGGGCAATTATTTAATACTGAAAGTGAATTATTAAATAAAATTAATAATTTAAATAAAATAGTTATTTTAGATCAAATCACAGATGTTGGTAATGTTGGGGCTATTATTAGATCAATGATTGCTTTTAATATAAAGGATTTAATTATTACAGAACATGATTCTGTTTCAGATTTTGCCGTTTTAGCTAAAGCATCTGCTGGTTTGGTTTCTAGAATAAATTTATATAAAATTACAAATTTAAGTAATTTAATTAATAAATTTCAAAAAAATAATATTTGGTGTGTAGGTCTAGATGGATCTGCTAAAGCAGATATAAATCAATTAAAAAAATTTGATAAATTGGCTATTTTTCTTGGTAATGAACATAAAGGCATAAGAGATTTAGTTAAGAAAAATTTAGATTTGTTAGTTAAAATTCCAATTGCGGATAATGCTGAAAGTTTAAATGTATCTAATGCGGCAGCTATTAGTTTTTTTGTGGCTAATAAATAATTATATAAAGTTTTTAAGAATAATTATTTCCCAACTTACCATATAGTTTTTTTTGCTTTTACAAATATGATAGAGGTTTCTATCAAAATATTTTTTTCTTTGGTTGGTATTAGCTCCAACATTTTTTATGGTATGAAAAAATTCTAATAGGTTTTTATATTCATGTTTTATTAATTGAGACTTTACTCTTAAATTTGGAATTTTTATTTCTTGTAATTGTTCTTTTAACTTATAGGTTGGGGTAAGGTTTTTTAATTTTATTTGTTTGAAATCTTGTTTTATTTCTTTGAAGCTATTTTCACCTAATGTACTTATAATTACAGGTGCGCCTGGTTTTTTTACCCTTTTTATTTCTTTAAATACTTTTTTTTGATCACACCATTGTAAAGCTAGAGAAGAGATAATTATATCAAAATGGTTATAGGGAAGGGGTAGTTTTTCAATATCAGCTTTGATGGTTTTGGTGTTTTTAATTTTTACAGCTTTTTCAAGCATTTTTTCTGATAAATCAACTTGTGTAATTTCAATATCTTGAAATTCTGTATTTATTAATTTTGCTATAAAACCTGTGCCACAGCCTAAATCTAATATTTTAGCTCCTGGTTTAATATGTTTTTTTACCATAAAAAATAATTCAGAGGCTATTTCTTTTTGAATTTTAGCATAGCGATTATATTGATCTGCTGCTTTAGAAAAATTATGAGCTATTTTGATTTTATCAGATGTTGAAGTCATTAATTATTTTTTTAAAAAATATTTTTTTATTGATAAAAGCTGCATGGTTAGTTTTTTCTAGTTCTATTACTTTAGCATTTTTGAATCTAGTTGCAAAGTTTTTTACATGATTTTTATAAATTAAAAAATCATTATTAGCAGAAATGAAGGTTATGTTTGTTTTTTGCTCTAAGTTAGTTTCTGCATTTTCTTTAAGTTTTTTTAGCCAATAAATTAAGTTACTAGTAGAGTAATTATAGTTAATTAATTTTGCTTTGTTTTTGCTGCCAAAATTTACAAATTGTTCGAATTTTTTTAATGTTTTATTTTTATTGATAAGTAAATTATTTGAAAATATTTGGTAATTAGTACTGTTAATACCATTATTTTCACTTATGAAATTATAAGCAGTTGTAATAAGAATTAAGTTTTTAATATTATGTTTTTTAGCTAATTTTAAAGCTATATGACCACCTAAAGACCAACCTATAATCAGGCTATAATTTTTATTAGCTGTTTTTTGATATATTTCATCTTCTTGCATATTCATATAATCAAGATAATCAGCTTTTAGATCTAAATAATGATTTATGCTGTCTGGTTTTGTTGCAAAACCAGAAATTGTTAGGATTTTATTTTGCATATTATTTTAATGATTTTCAGATGTAGCTGCAAGTGCAGCTAATTCTGCAATTAAATTAAAAGCATTTTTGTTATTGTTAAAATCTTCTTCATCATCAGCTGGTAGAAAACTAGTTCCCTTGCTTGAATTTAGATTATTAAATTTATCCTTAACATTATTACTTCTTATTATTGTGCCAACTGATTTACCATTAATTAGATATATAAGAGGTTCAGCAGGATTGTTCTGATAATGATTAATTGTTTCAATACCTTCTTGGATTAAAATATTATTATTAATAACCTTATCTTTAATGATGCTCATTTTATTGCGGGTTTTTTTGTTTATATTGAGGATTTCTTCATGATGTTTAATTGTCATGATACCCATTCCGTAAGTGCCGTGATTAGCTTTTAGGAAAAGATATGGTTCTTGTTTAATATTATGCTGTTTATATTTATCAGTTAATTTCCTTAATATAATCTCTGCTTTTTTTGCTAATATATCTAAGGATTGCTTTTCTTTAAAATTAATATCTTGTGCAAGAGCACATTCAGTTTGAATGTAGAAAGGGTCAAAATTAAATTCTTTGGCGAATTCATTGCTAATTTTATTATAGCTAGCAAAATGATTATATTTGCTTCTTTTATACCAGCCCATTCCAGTAGGTGGGGTGATTTTTTGTGAAATATTCTGTAATATTTCAGGGCTGCCAATGCTAAAATCATTATTTACTATAATTAGCTCAGGAATAAAATTATTGCTTACAGAAATTATGTCTTTTGTGCGAATTAAAGGCTCAATAGTAATGTTTTTTCCTGTAATATCTTGAAGTGTTAGGCTGGTTTTTAATTCTGTTGAGATGGAAGATATTTTGACATTTTTATCTAATGCTTCAAGGCATGACTTAATAATGTTTAAATTATGAAGATAATTTAAATTTCTGGTGTGATATTCTGCAATAATTAAAATATTTTTGATATTTTTTGCTATTATTTTTTCTAATTCCTCTTGAATTTTCGTTTGGCTTGTAAGAGATAAATTGTTAAAGCCAGCTGGAAAAATATTTGTATCAATAGGTGCTAATTTTTCTCCAGAATAACGTAAATCAACAGAATTATATAGAAATGCTTGATTATCTTGATATTTTGAGGCAAACCATTCAGAAATGAGTTTTTTTCTGTTTATTGCTAAGTTATTCAGAAAGGGTAGTATTTTTTCCATAAGCGTTTATATTATTTTGTGTTATGGGGAGAAATTTTAAACAGTAAGGTTATTAATTTAGAATGTAAGGCTCATGAAAAATAATGTAAATTTATTTAAAGACAAGAAAAATGGCTGATTTATTAGATAGCGCGCAAAAAGCAAAAACTAAAGAAGCGCAAACATATGATGCTTCTGCTATTGAAGTTTTAGAAGGGCTTGAGCCAGTTCGTAAACGACCTGGAATGTATATTGGTGGAACAGATTTAAATGCTTTGCATCATTTGATTTCTGAAGTTTTTGATAATTCTATGGATGAGGTGGTAGCAGGCTATGCTTCAAAAATAGAAGTTAAATATATGGAAGATAATAGGGTGGTTATTATGGATGATGGTAGAGGTATTCCAATAGACAAACATCCTAAATTTCCAGATAAATCTGCATTAGAAGTAATTTTAACAACATTACATGCTGGAGGTAAATTTGGTAATAAAGTTTACCAAACTTCAGGTGGTTTGCATGGTGTTGGTATTTCTGTTGTGAATGCTTTAACCAGTGAATTAATCGTGGAGGCTGTAAGAGATAATATTTTATATAGGCAAGTTTATTCGAGGGGAAAGCCAATAACAAAATTAGAAAAAATTGGTGAAGTAAAAATGAAATCTGGAACTATTATTTCATTTGTACCAGATGTAGATATTTTTAAAAATAATGTAAATTTTAGCCCTGTAAAAATATATAATTTTATTAAATCAAAAGCTTATTTATTTAAGGGAGTGAGAGTTAATTGGGAATCATATAAGGAGTTTGAAGATGTTCCTATTAAAGAAAAAATTTGCTTTCAAAATGGTATTATAGATTTGTTACATGACATATCTGAAGGGCAACCAAAATTATTTGAAGAAGAATTTTCTGGTTCTGAAGCAGTTGATCAATTTGGTAAGATTGAATGGGGGGTTAATTGGCCAGAATTTACTAATGGGGAAATTAAAAGCTTTTGTAATACAGTGAGGACTCCACTTGGTGGAACTCATGAGGCTGGATTTAGGCTTGGTATGTTAAAAGCTTTGCAAAAATTTGCTGAAATTCATAATAGGAAAAACTTAAATATTATTGTAGATGATGTATTAAGTGGTTCTGTAATTGTCTTATCTTTATTTATATCTGAACCATTATTTCAGGGGCAAACTAAAGAAAAGCTTGTATCCAGAGATGTTACTAAAAAATTAGAAGAAATTATTAAGGATAAGTTTGAAATTTTTTTGACTCACAATGTTAAAAATGCTAATTTATTATTAGATTATTTTGCTAGTAAGGCTCTTGAGAGGTTGAAAAGAAAAAAACAGCAAGAAGTAAGTCGTAAATCTATTTTAACTAAATTAAGATTACCAGGTAAATTAACAGATTGTTTAAAATCTGAAGCTCAGGGAACAGAAATATTTTTAGTAGAGGGTGACTCTGCTGGAGGTTCAGCTAAGCAGGCTAGAGATAGAAATTTTCAGGCTATTTTGCCTTTAAAGGGTAAGATATTAAATGTTGCTAGTAGTAGTAAAGATAAAATAATGGCTAATCAGGAAATTAATGATTTAAATATTGCGCTTGGATGCGGTAATGGTTTAAATTACAAGCCTGACCAACTGCGTTATGAAAAAGTTATTATCATGACTGATGCAGATGTTGACGGTGCTCATATTGCTTCTTTATTAATGACATATTTTTACCAAGAAATGCCAGATTTGGTAAAAGATGGACATTTATATTTGGCTGTTCCACCTCTTTATAGAATTACAGCTGGTAAAAAAACATATTACGCTAATGATGATGCTGAAAGAGATAGAATTTTTGCTGAGTTAGAAAAAAAATATAAAAATATTGAGTTAGGGAGATTTAAAGGTTTGGGTGAAATGACGCCTATTCAGCTTAAAGAAACTACTATGGATCCTGATAAAAGAATTATGTATAGGGTAGAGCTCAATGCTGATAATGCAGATGATGCGGCAGAAAAAGTTAACATTTTAATGGGGCGTAAAGCTGAATTACGTTTTAAATTTATCAAAGATCAGAATTATCTCTCCGCTAAAGATTTAGAAAATATGTAATTTAAAAAAATCACTTGGTTGAAAATTTAAAAAACTATTATATAATATAATTATAACTAATAATTAGGTTTTTTATGGATTTATCACGTTTTCAATCTGCGGTAAAATCTGATGCCAGATCGTATGATCTAGGATTAAGAGATTTTATGATCGGTGTTTATAATAATATGTTTATTGGAATTGCAATCACAGCAATTGTTGCTTTGTTGGTCAGCTCTTCTGCTTCTTTTATGCAATTAATTCATGCAACTCCTCTTAAATATGTGATTATGTTTGCACCATTTGGCATGGTTATGTTTTTTAGTTTTAAAATAAATAGTGCAGCATATTCTACATTGAAAGGTGTTTTTTATGGTTATGCGGCATTAATGGGTGCAATGCTTTCTTATATATTTATCGTATATACAGGAGCATCAATAGTAAGAACTTTATTTATTACAGCTTCAATGTTTGGAGCTATGAGTTTATGGGGTTACACCACTAAGAAAGATTTAACATCAATGGGCTCGTTTTTATTTATGGGATTAATTGGTATAGTGATTATGTCTTTAGTTAATCTTTTCATGAAAAGTTCAGCTATTCACTTTATGGTATCTTTTTTAGCTATTATAATTTTTGTTGGTTTAACTGCTTATGAAACACAAAGCTTAAAAGCTACATATCAAAGATATGGTAATAGTGAATCAACTAAAAGAGTTGGTTTAATGGGTGCTCTGAATCTTTATATGAGTTTCTTAAATATTTTTATTCACTTATTACAATTTATTGGAGATAGAAAATAATAAATGAGTAATATTCTACCTTTAGGATTTGAAAATTTAAAAGGTGCTTCCGCAAGGAAGCACTTTTTTATTTTGACTAAGCTTATAAATAAATTTCAAGCTGAAGGCTATGATTTGTTTATTCCCTCACTTCTGGAATATTCAGATAGTAATTTATCTAATAATGAGTTTAAATTTGTAGACCCTGCTAATAATGAGACCATAAATATTAGATCTGATATAACTCAGCAAATTAGAACTATGGCTCATAATTTTGCGGAGAAAATTTGTTATTTTGGTGATGTTTATTATTTGCAGGCTGAGTATCAATCTCATCCAAGAAAGTTAACTCAAGTAGGTTTTGAAAATTTCTCTGAATATTCATATGAGAGAAATATTTCTGTATTTAAGTTAATATTAGATGCTTTAAATTTATTAAGAATTGAGGATCTTACACTTGTAATTTCTTTGCCCGATCTTTTTAAGCAAATTTCTAAGGAAAAAAATTATAGTGAAGATGAAATTTCTTCCTTAAAAAAGATTTTAACTGAAAAAAATATATCAAAAATTAAAGATAGTAAATTTAGTGACTTTAGTGATTTGGTTATACCAAATGAGCAAATTGATATATTAGATCATGAGTTGCTTAAAAATTATCCAGATTATGTAGCTGAAATTAAAAATATGATTAATGATATAAAGCAAATATCAAAATCATTGAAAATAATCATAGATCCTTTTGATTGTAAGCATTTTAAATATCATACTAATTTCGCTTTTACACTATATGCCAATAAAAACGCTAATGTTATTGCTAGAGGAGGAACTTTTGAAATGAAAAATATTAAAGCAATTGGTTCTAGCTTATATGTAGAAGAAATTATGCCTTTAGTTAAAGATGTGTAATTTTGTTATTATCGTTGCTTGCAAGATTTTTATTGGCTTTATCAATTAATTCGTAATCAAATTTGCTTATATAATCATTTAGGGCTGCTTCAAAAAACTGATTTCTTTTTATTTTTGTTCTATTGCATATTTTTTCAATATTTCTGTAAGTATTGAATTTTATTTTTATTTTGGTTGAAATAAGAGGTGAGTCTTTTAATTTTTTATTGAGGCTTATAAGAGCTTTTTTTAGAGACATATTAGTAATATTCTCTGAAAATTTTAGCTCCGCATCTTGCTAATTTTTCTTCTAATAATTCATAGCCTCTATCAAGATGATGAATTTCATATATGGTAGTTTTGCCATCTGCAATAAGAGCCGCAATTATTAGAGCCATTGAAGCTCTTAAATCGCTTGCATTTACTTTTGTGCCACTTAATTTGCTTGGTGATATTTTAACATTATTATCACTTATATTTAAATTTGCGCTCATTCTTTTTAGTTCTTCAATATGCATAAAGCGATTTTCGAAAATCTTTTCATATATTGTTGAGTTATAATTTTGATTTAAAAGAGCTGCAGTAAATTGTGCTTGCATATCTGTTGGGAAACCAGGATATTCTGAGGTTTCTATAATATAATTATTTTTTTTATCGGTCTTTAAATAAGATATTTCAATACCGTTATTTTTCTTTTTTAAAATGCCTCCTAAAGCTTCAAGCTGTTCTTTTATTGGGGTGAAAATTTCTAACTCTAGATTTGGGAAAAAAACTTTTCCTTTGCTTGCTATTGTTGCAACAGCATATGATCCTGCTTCAATTCTGTCTGGAGAAATTATATAATTTCCTCCATTTAATGTTTTTACGCCATTAATGGTTATTTCTCTGTTTTTTACAGATATTTTTGCTCCTAATAATTTAAGAAAATTAATTAAATCAATTATTTCGGGTTCAATCGCGGCATTTTTAATAACTGAAGTACCTTTTGCAATTGTTGCGGCCATTATGATATTTTCTGTTGCCCCAACAGAAATTTTAGAAAATTCAATTTCATTTCCTGTTAATCCTTTTTTAGCTTCTGCAATAACATAACCATCTTTTATTTTTATTTCTGCTCCTAATTTTTCTAGAGCTTTTAAATGTAGGTCTATTGGTCTGCTGCCAATTGCACAGCCGCCTGGTAATGAAACTTTTGCTTTGCCATATTTTGCTAATAGAGGGCCTAACACTAAAATAGAAGCGCGCATTTTACTAACTATGCTATATTTAGCAGTTAAATTATTAATTGATTTAGCATCAAAGATCATTGTTTTGCCTCTGGCATCATCACTATTACCATTTCCTCTAAATGATAATTTTACGCCAAGACTTGTCAGTAAATGTGACATTGTAGCTATATCTGTCAGGTGAGGTAGGTTTTCTAAAGTGACTTTTTTATTAGCTAAAATTGTGGCAGCCATAATTGCTAATGCTGCATTTTTAGAGCCGCTTATTTTAATTTGCCCATTTAATTTTTTTCCACCTTCTATAATTAATCTGTTAGGCATTTTTTTAAATTTTAGGGAGGGTGACACCAATTTGTTTCATATATTTACCGCTTCGGTCATTATATGATGTAGCACAAATTTTATCTGCTTTGAGAAATAAAAATTGGCAAGCACCTTCACCAGCATATATTTTTGCTGGTAATGGTGTTGTATTAGAAAATTCTAGAGTTACGTGACCTTCCCATTCAGGTTCTAAAGGTGTAACATTAACGATAATTCCGCATCTTGCATATGTTGATTTACCAACGCAAATAACTAATACATCTCTCGGGATTTTAAAATATTCAACAGTTCTTGCTAGAACAAAGCTATTAGGTGGTATAATACATATATCTGTTTTTCTGGTCACAAATCCATCATTAGCAAAATCTTTTGGGTCAACTATTGCTGAATCTACATTAGTAAATATTTTAAATTCATCGGAAACTCTTGCATCATATCCATAAGATGATACGCCATAGGAAATTATTCCTTCTGCTTTTTGATTTTGTTTTTGTAAATTATCTACAAAAGGTTCAATCATTTGATTTTCTTCAACTCTTTTGATGATTTCAATATCGGAAAGTATAGTCATTTTCTTATTTTAAGCAGCTTAAACATAGTATAAATATATAAAAAACCAATATATTTTTTACTTTATTTTATTTGTATAGTTCTTAATATTTTGATATTATTTTTTTAAAAATTTAATTAAAATTATGAATGAAAAAGAATTTTTAGATATATTAAAGGGCAATAAAGTTATTGCTAAAGAAAATCGTAAAGAAACATTAGATGATATTAGACAATCATTAGATGCTCTTATAGAATCAAAATTCCCTAATAGCCAAAATCTTTTGCATATTTTATATGAGAATTTAAACGCAAATAATATGGATATATATCGTGTAATTTTTAGTGGACTTAAAGAAAAGGATTTTACAAAATTTTTGTTGCCAGATAATAAAGGAAATACACCGCTTCTTGTTTTTGCTAAAATATGTCAAGGCCGTGGAGGTAATGATATGTATTTAAAGCTTAGGAATTTTCTTTTTAAACAGTTGGAGTGTGACGTAGGTGAGATAAAAAATATAAAAGGAGAATCACCTAATGGTTTAATGCGTGAAAAAGCTATACAAAATCCAACAGATGAAATATTAACAGACATCACTGCAGAATTAGTGTATTTAGCTGTGAATAAAGGTTATGAATCACCAAGAGCGGCAGGATTAACTGGAGCGGCAGCATCACCAGGAGTAGCAGCATTATCAAGAGCGGAAGAATCACCAAGAGCGGCAGCATTACCAAGAGCGGAAGAATCACCAAGAGCGGCAGGATCACCAGGAGTAGCAGGATCACCAAGAGCGGCAGGATTCACTGGATTGCCAAAATTAAAAAAACGGGAAGGATCCTCTGGAGGTATGAAAAGATAACATTGGTAAAATATTTAAATAATTAAATTTTCATTTTTGTAATATAGTTTGTTTCTTTTTTGATCTTTAACTTATTTTTTATAAGGAATTGATCTAGTAGTTATATATAATCATACTTTAAATATGATTTTTTAGCCAATATTTATAGCTAAAAAACTA
>JADHLN010000022.1 GCA_016780625.1 Rickettsiales bacterium | reverse complement strand
CTGAAGGTACAAAAAAATTAAAGATTTGAAGGATTCACTTTATTCATTTTCATCAAAATATACATAAAATTTGATTAACAAACATAAAAATTAAAGATTTTTGGATGATTTTTATTATAAAAACCGCATAAATAGTTTTCCTATTTATAAGGATTTTATGATAAAATGGTCAAGCTTATGCTGAAGGTACAAAAAAATTAAAGATTTTTGGATGATTTTTATTATAAAAACCGCATAAATAGTTTTCTTATTTATAAGGATTTTATGATAAAAGGGCCAAGCTTATACTGAAGGTACAAAAAAATTAAAGATTTTTGGATGATTTTTATTATAAAAACCGCATGAATAGTTTTCCTATTTATAAGGGTTTTATGATAAAAAGGGCCAAAAAGATTAATTTTTTATTCCCACTCAATTGTTGAGGGTGGTTTTGAGGTAACATCATAAACCACCCTATTAACTCCCCTTACTTCATTAACAATTTTAGTAGAGACTTTGCTTAAGAATTCATGAGAAAAATAATAGTAATCTGCTGTCATGCCATCACTTGCTGTTACTGCTCTTAAGGCAAGAACATATTCATATGTTCTTTGATCACCCATTACTCCAACTGTTTTAACCGAAAGAAGCACTGCAAAGGCTTGCCAAATATCATTATATAGGCCTGCATCTTTTATTGCTTGAATATAAATATCATCAGCATTTTGTAATATTTGAATTTTTTCTTTTGTTATTTCACCAGGAATTCTAATTGCAAGACCTGGCCCAGGAAATGGATGACGATAAACTAAATCTTCAGGAATATTTAACTCCAACCCTAGCTTTCTTACCTCATCTTTAAATAATTCTCTCAATGGTTCTAGTAATTTTAACTTCATATCATCTGGCAAGCCACCTACATTATGATGAGATTTAATAGTTTGGCTTGCACCTCCACCAGGATGACTAGATTCAATAACATCAGGATATAATGTTCCTTGAGCCAAAAATTTTGCATCAGTTATTTTTGCAGACTCTTCATCAAAAATTTCAATAAATTTTCTGCCAATAATTTTCCTTTTTTCTTCAGGGTCACTAATAGCTGTTAGGGCATTTAAAAATTTATCTTTTGCATCGATAAAAATAAAATTAACATCAAGACGGTTTTGAAACATATCACAAACTTCTTCGGCCTCGTTTTTACGCAACAAACCATGATCCACAAAAATACATGTTAATTGTTTTCCTATAGCTTTAGATATTAATGCAGCAGTAACGGTTGAATCAACACCTCCACTAACTCCACAGACAACTCTATTATTTAGTACCTTTTTTTTGATATCTAAAATAGCTTGCTCTTTATAATCATGCATATTCCAATCTGGCTTTAACCCAGAAATATTAACAAGAAAATTTTCTAAAATTCTTGTCCCATCAATAGAATGAACAACTTCTGGATGAAATTGCATCGCATAGATTTTACGTTTATCATCTGCTATAACTGCATAAGGTGCTGAATTAGTTTTAGCTATTACCTTAAAACCATCAGGCAATTTATTAACTACATCTCCATGACTCATCCAGATTTGCTTATTTGTAAAATTTTCAAATAATTTATGCTCAGTAACTATTTCTAATTCCGCTTTACCATATTCATGACTTGCACCATAAATTACCTCTCCACCTAATTTATTACATATTAATTGCTGACCATAACAAATACCTAAAACAGGCAGTTTCAAAGAAAAAATCTCTTCAGTTATATCTGGAGCATTTTCATTATTTACGGATGCTGGACCCCCTGAAAAAATTATGGCCTTTGCATTATATGATTTTATTTTTGCAAAATCTGTATCAAAATTGACAATCTCGGAAAAGAAGCCAATTTCTCTAATTCTTCTAGCAATTAACTTAGTAACCTGAGACCCAAAATCAATAATTAAAATTTTATTACACATAAGCTTCTTTTTTTGGCCCATAGTTTAGCAAGTTTTATAATAATTTAAAAGGAAATCCTTACCTAATTACAAACTATAAAATATAGCAAATCTAAATATTAAGAGCTAAAGCTTTTATTATGGTAAATTTAAATCACTTATGAAGTCTATGGAAGTTTTCTTAAAGTTAAAATATAAAACTAAAATATTAGAGTGACCATTGTGAATCCCTAGATTTATCACTGCACCTGAGACTTTCTATGTGACGCTTAACAACAAGTGAGACATTATTTCTACCAGTACAGTGAATTATTTTTCCATATCGCATTTGTCCAGTACTTGCATCTTTTTCTCCATTAGATGTATCATAACTAGAATTTATTCTTCTTTCTGTGGAACGCATATCTGTTTCTTCTGTGGGGTTGTGAATTTTATAATCCAAAGAACTCTTAAGAACTCCCAATCTAATGTGAGGACCATTCCACTCTTCACCCCCAAACGCATTTAGAAAAGAACTATCATCATGTATTATTGGTCCACAATACATACCTGTATTTCCTGTAAGATTAGGACGTAAAACACTTTTTCTATTCTCACGTTCATATTTACTACTATCCCTAACTTCTTTACTATCGCTATAAGAAAGTTTTTTACGCAACTCTTTAGTTTCAGACATAGATTGATTTGTATCAGCTTTATATACTTCATTTTGATCTTCAGCGTAACTATCATTGCCAACAGATCCTCTTGGAGATTGTTCTAATATAGTATCCCTATGAGCAGGCATAGATTCATCAGATAGTGGACTTGCAACTAAATCATCACTTGATAATTTAGCATCATATGGGGGGATACTACTTAAATCTAGTGGTGGAGGTAAATATGGTTGCTTGCTTGTATTAATATCAAGCAATGGTAAAAAATCCTTAAAGGGTGTTTCTAGAGTAGCTCTAATTTTATCATCTTCCCTTCTATTTTCAATAATTTCTCTAAATTTTAAAAGTAAGGCATTACCCTTATATAACATTCTAAAAATTTGAACATCTGAATATTCTCTAATATCATCTTTACCTTTCTTCAATTCATCAATAATCATGGTTAGATCTAACTGCGATACATCCTCATGCTTAACCTGCATAGTTTCCATAATCTCTTTATATATAGCCATAGATTTTTTCATTTGCAAAGTCTTACTAGCATCCTTATAGCTATCCCTTAGCTTTTGCATTACTTTATCTTCATCCGCTTTTTCAAATGAAACTACTTCCTTTTTTGTCGGGTTATATGTATGCTCTAAAAAATATTTCGAAGCTTTAGATAGATCGTCTTCCTTAAGATACAATTCATAAAAACCCTGTAATAAATCTAAATATTGTTCCTCTATCGAAATCAACTTACTTTTAAGTTCTGTAGATTTTGATTTAATAAATTCTTTTTCATGATCTGAGAGACTGGAGTTTATTTTTTTTTTAAAACTTTGTAGATCGCTATCTTTACCATTAATGGTAAGAAAGTTATTTAACTTATTAATAGAACAAGATAATAAATCTTTCCTTGTAAAATGTATAAATGCTGATGTTCCTAAACGACCCATAATTCCCCTATTTAAATATGTTTGATACATGATACCATATTTTTTAAACTATATCAAAATGTAATATGATTATTTTAATATATTTTTACAAATAAGTAATCAGCATATGTGATTATTCTAACAGAATATCTATAATAGAATAATTCGAGGATAGTTAAGAAATAACTAAAGATTAGAAGATTACCCCTGACGCGCTTTCATGCGTGGGTTTTTTTTATTTATAACATAAAGACGTCCACGTCTTTTTATCACACGACAATCTTTATCTCTTTTTTTTGCAGATTTTAATGAATTAACTATTTTCACTTTTTATCTTATTTAATTTTTTAATTTAATTTTAAACTTTGAGTTTAAAAACTGTTTGAAAAGCTTGGCAATTACCTACTCTCCCACACCTTAAGATGCAGTACCATCAGCGCTACGAGGTTTTCACTTCCGAGTTCGAGATGGAATCGGGTGGTTCACCCTCAGCTATCGTCACCAAGCCATTCAAACAGTCTTTGAGAATAGAAATACTTTATAACAAATTTAAGTCTAAATAAGCAAGTATCTTATAGGAAATTTTATTATGATAAAAATTAGAGTATATGAGCGTAGCTTTACTACGTGATTATACGATTCATTTTTAAATCATGGTAAAATTAACATAATGACACAAACCTAATTCTTTTAAGCAAGTATCTTATAGGAAATTTTATTATGATAAAAATTAGAGTATATGAGCGTAGCTTTACTACGTGATTATACGATTCATTTTTAAATCATGGTAAAATTAACATAAGAGACGAAGCTTAAAATATGCTAGCTTAATTCTACATATAGCAGCAACAGCAAAATTATTAAGTCAATCGAGCTATTAGTACTGGTTAGCTAAATACATTACTGTACTTACACATCCAGCCTATCAACGTGGTGGTCTTCCACGGCTCTGATAGGGAAAATTAATCTTAGGGTGGGCTTCCCACTTAGATGCTTTCAGCGGTTATCCCTTCCATACGTAGCTACCCTGCAATGCTGCTGGCGCAACAACAGGTCGACTAGAGGTATGTCCACCTCGGTCCTCTCGTACTAGAGGCAGCTCCCTTCAATTTTCCTTACGACCACGGCAGATAGGGACCGAACTGTCTCGCGACGTTCTAAACCCAGCTCACGTACCACTTTAATCGGCGAACAGCCGAACCCTTGGGACCTTCTCCAGCCCCAGGATGTGATGAGCCGACATCGAGGTGCCAAACGATTCCGTCGATATGAGCTCTTGGGAATCATCAGCCTGTTATCCCCGGAGTACCTTTTATCCGTTGAGCGATGGCCCTTCCACACAGAACCACCGGATCACTATGACCGACTTTCGTCTCTGCTTGGCTTGTCAGCCTCACAGTCAGGCAAGCTTATGCCATTACACTCTAAAAGTTGGTTTCCGACCAACCTGAGCTTACCTTCGCGCGCCTCCGTTACTATTTGGGAGGCGACCGCCCCAGTCAAACTACCCGCCTAACAGGGTCCCTATACCAGGTAATGGTATGAGGTTAGACGTCAAAAATGTAAAGGGTGGTATCTCAAGGGTGACTCCATCAGGACTAACGTCCTAACTTCAAAGTCTCCCACCTATCCTGCACATTACATTCCTAACGTCACTGCTAAGTTGTAGTAAAGGTTCACGGGGTCTTTCCGTCTGACCGCGGTTACACCGCATCTTAACGGCGAATTCAATTTCACTGAGTCGATGCTGGAGACAGTGGGGAAGTCGTTACGCCATTCGTGCGGGTCGGAACTTACCCGACAAGGAATTTCGCTACCTTAGGACCGTCATAGTTACGGCCGCCGTTCACTGGGGCTTCGATTCAAAGCTTGCACTTCTCCTCTTAACCTTCCAGCACTGGGCAGGCGTCAGACCCTATACATCGTCTTATTGACTTAGCAGAGTCCTGTGTTTTTAATAAACAGTCGCTACCCCCATTTCTGTGCCACCTATCCTTAGTTGCCTAAAAATAGGTCACCCTTCTCCCGAAGTTACAGGTGCAATTTGCCTAGTTCCTTCAGCATCGTTCTCTCAAGCGCCTTGGTATACTCTACCTTTCCACCTGTGTCGGTTTACGGTACGGTCTATACGGAGGAGCTATTTCCTGGAAGAATCCAATTGCATTCACAATCCAATAAGCGAATACAAAATTTCATCTCCGTCACTACCTCCAGGTCAAGGAATATTAACCTTGTTCCCATCGACTACGCTTTTCAGCCTCGCCTTAGGGGCCGACTAACCCTGCGCAGATTAGCTTTACGCAGGAAACCTTGGAATTTCGGCGAAAGTGTTTCTCACACTTTTTATCGTTACTCATGTCAGCATTCTCACTTCTGATATCTCCAATATATTTCACAATATATCTTCACAGACTTACAGAACGCTCCGCTACTATTCTAAAAAGAATCCGTATCTTCGGTACATGGCTTTAGCCCCGTTACATTTTCGGCGCAAGAAGGCTTAATTAGACTAGTGAGCTGTTACGCTTTCTTTAAAGGGTGGCTGCTTCTAAGCCAACCTCCTAGCTGTCTTGGCTTTCTTACATCCTTTACCACTTAGCCATGATTTGGGGACCTTAGATGACGGTCTGGGTTGTTTCCCTCTCGACCTAGGACGTTAGCACCCTAGGTCTGACTGCTATACTGTACTCATCGGTATTCGGAGTTTAATTAGGTTTGGTAAGGCTTTGGGCCCCCCTAGCCTATTCAGTGCTCTACCCCCGATGGTAATATATAACGCTATACCTAAATATATTTCGCGGAGAACCAGCTATCTCCGGGTTTGATTGGCCTTTCACCCCTAGGCACAAGTCATCCCCCAATTTTTCAACATTGGTGGGTTCGGTCCTCCAATGGATCTTACTCCATCTTCAACCTGCTCATACCTAGATCACCCGGTTTCGGGTCTAATCCATTTAACTAAACGCTCTATTAAAACTCGCTTTCGCTACGCCTACACCTAACGGCTTAAGCTTGCTAAATAAATTAAGTCGCTGACCCATTATACAAAAGGTACGCAGTCACTCATAAAGAGCTCCTACTGCTTGTAAGCATTCGGTTTCAGGTACTATTTCATTCCCCTTATCGGGGTACTTTTCACCTTTCCCTCACGGTACTAGTTCACTATCGGTCACATAAGAGTACTTAGGCTTGGAAGGTGGTCCTCCCATATTCAAACAAGATTTCACGTGTCCCGTTCTACTCGAGGATAATAATGTTTTTTACCTGTACGGGGCTATCACCCACTTTGGCCTGCTTTTCCAAACAGTTCCAGTTATTACAAAATTACCACTGGCCTGGTCCGCGTTCGCTCGTCACTACTAGCGGAGTCTCGGTTGATTTCTTTTCCTCTGGCTAATTAGATATTTCAGTTCACCAGGTTTGCCTCATATACCTATGAATTCAGTATATGATAATTGCCGAAGCAATTGGGTTTTCCCATTCGGAAATCTCCGGATCAAAGCTTATTCGCAGCTCCCCGGAGCTTATCGCAACGTATTACGTCCTTCATCGCCTTTATGTGCCAAGGCATCCACCGAATGCCCTTTTTATACTTAAGATTTTTGCTGATGCTATATGCAGAACTAAACTTGCATATAAATTTGTCTCCATGACATTTAACTCTATAATTAAATATCACAGTTAATTATTTCTATGGTTTATAATTTTCATTATTTACCACAGTCGTAATATCAGTATTTCTATTCACTATTTCAAAGAACAACACCGCCTTTTCAAAAAAGACAGAGGAGAAAAATATAGATTCAGATTTACTATTGTCAACTGCTAAAAATAGTTTTTTTTCTTTTTATTTATATAAAGTTACTTGCAATTTCAAAAACTCAATATATTTTAGATGCTCTCTTAAATTATTAAATATAAAATGGGCTACAAAATTAAAACAAAAAGCGGGGCAAAAAAAAGATTCAAAGTCACCAAAAACGGTAAAGTAGTTGCCGGTCAAGCTGGCAAGAAGCATAATATGCGCAAAAGAAGCAAAGAAGCTATTAGAGATTTACGCGGAACAACAGTTTTAAGCGCTGCTGACGCGAAAATAGTTAAAAAATTTCTTCCAAATAACATTTAAATTAAAGGTTCAAAATGGCTCACGTTAAAAGAGGAGTAACTACTAAAAAAAGACACAAAAAAATCCTTAATCTTGCCAAAGGTTACAGAGGAAGAGCAAAAAACTGCTTTAGAGTAGCAATTGAAAAAGTTGAAAAAGCTTTACAATATGCTTACCGCGATCGTAGAACTCGCAAAAGAGATTTCAGAAAATTATGGATCCAAAGAATAAATGCAGCAGTTAGACCGGAAGGATTAACATATTCTAAATTTATTAATGGCGTTAGCAAAGCAGGAATAATAATTGATAGAAAGCAATTATCTGAACTTGCAATCCATGATAAAAAAGCCTTCAAAGAAATCATCGAAAAAGCAAAAAAAGCCGCTTAAGCAAAATCCCTCAAATTATTTAGCTAAAGCCATTGCAAATGTCATTTTATTATCTTAAAAATCATAATTACTTTTTTAAAAATAATTAGATGTCTTTAGAAAAATCATTTGCGCTAAAATTAGATAAAGCAAAAAATCTACAAGAAATAGAACAGCTTCGCCTTGAATATCTTGGTAAAAAAGGACTAATATCCAACGAACTAGCAAAATTAGGCCAATTAGAAGCAAGCAAAAGAAAAGAGCAAGGCCAAAAACTAAATATAATCAAACAGAAAGTTACTGAAGCATTAAATTTACAAAAAACACATTTTGAAAATTTAGCACTTCAAGAAAAAATAGCCACTGAAGCAATAGATATTTCTCTTCCTAGCAGGCAAAAAAAACAAGGATCAATTCATCCCGTAAGCAAAGTCATATTTGACATAGTAAATATTTTTGAAAAAATGGGCTTTACACCAGTAGCGGGGCCTGAAATAGAAGATGAAGAGCATAATTTTGACCTACTAAATATAGGAAAAGATCACCCTGCAAGGCAAATGCATGATAGCTTTTATTTTAAGAACCTTAATTATCTTTTAAGAACTCACACATCATCTGTACAGATAAGAACAATGGCCTCAGGAAAGCCTCCTTTTGCAATTATCGCTCCTGGCAAAACTTATCGCTCAGACTCAGATGCAACCCACACACCAATGTTTCACCAGATTGAAGCATTATATATTGCAGAAAACTCTTCAATTTCCGAGTTAAAATATGTCATAAATAAATTTAGCAATGAATTTTTTGCTGAAAAA
The DNA here is from genome assembly GCA_016780625.1 of Rickettsiales bacterium. Classification (GTDB taxonomy): domain Bacteria; phylum Pseudomonadota; class Alphaproteobacteria; order Rickettsiales; family JABIRX01; genus JADHLN01. The sequence goes on along the minus strand of JADHLN010000022.1, from coordinate 8,951 downwards.
TTAAATTTGCGTTTTAGATCCAGCTTTTTTCCATTTACGGAACCTTCATACGAAGTTGACATAGGATGCAAAATAGAAAAAGACCATATAGACTTAAAAGGAACAGGAGATTTTCTTGAAATAATGGGCTGCGGTATGGTTCACCCCCAAATTTTAAAAAATCTTAACATTGATCCAAAAAAATATTCAGGATTCGCTTTAGGGATGGGAGTAGAAAGAATAGCAATGCTCAAATATGGTATGCGTGATTTAAGAGAATTTTTTAACTCTAAAACAAATTGGCTCGATACTTACAACTTTAAATTATGGGAACTATGAAATATGCCATTATATTATTTAACCTAGGTGGCCCTGACAAATTAGAATCAGTAAAACCTTTTTTATTTAATTTGTTCAATGATAAAGCGATTATATCCGCTCCGAACCCCATTAGGTTTTTAATTGCAAAATTAATTTCAACTAATAGAGAAAAAACTGCTCAAGAAATTTACTCTCACATTAATGGCAAATCGCCAATTTTAGAAGAAACAATAGCTCAGAAAGAGGCTTTAGAAAAATTACTGGCCAAAAACGACAAAAAAAACTCATATAAATGCTTCATCACCATGCGTTACTGGCATCCAAGAGCAGAAGATGTAATAAATGAGGTAAAAAAATACCAGCCCAACAAAATAATCTTACTTCCCCTTTACCCTCAATTTTCAACCACAACATCAAACTCATCAATTGTAGAATGGCAAAAAAAAGCTAAAAAACTAAATCTCAATTGTGATACCACAACAATATGCTGTTACCCAAAAGAAGATTCTTTTATTAAATCTCATGTTGATTTAATTAAAAAAAGCCTAAAGAAACTTAAAAGTAAAAATTATCGTATTTTATTTTCAGCACATGGTTTACCTCAAAAAATCATTGATAAAGGTGATCCATATGAATGGCAGGTCAGAGAAACAACAAATAAAATTGTAAAAGAACTAAATATAAAAAACCTAGATTATGTTAACTGCTTTCAAAGCAAAGTAGGCCCTCTAAAATGGCTAGAACCTTCAACCGAAACAGAGATTGTAAGAGCAGGAAAAGACAAAAAATCTCTTATATTAATTCCTATTGCTTTTATATCTGAACATTCAGAAACATTAGTAGAGTTAGATATTGAATATAAAGAATTAGCAGATGCTAATCATGTTAAAGAATATATAAGAGTCCCTACATTATCAGTTAATAAATATTTTATAGATTCGCTTGCCAACTTAGTTAAAAAATCACTTATCAAAGATGATGATTTTTACCAAGAACGAATATGCCCTGCCAGTTTTTGTGCATGTTACAAATTACAAAATCAGGAATAAATTTAATATTGCCATCAAAAAAAATATCGCCATAATTTTTTAAAAAATAATTAATCAAATGTATTTAGAAGCAATAATTTTCATATTATTATCATATTTAATAGGCTCAATTCCTTTTGGCTTAGTTATCACAAAGATTTTTACTAATAAAAATATTACCAAACAAGGCTCAGGAAATATTGGCGCTACAAATGTAGTAAGAAGCGCCGGTAAAAAACTAGGTTACGCAACATTTGCTCTTGATGCTTCAAAAGCATTAATTTCTCTATTAATTTTTGAAAAATTAGTAGGAACAAATTTGTTATATTTAAATTTAGTAGTATTAGCTGTTATTTTAGGCCATTGCTTTCCTGTTTGGCTAAAATTTAAAGGCGGTAAAGGAGTTGCAACATTAGTTGGCGGTATATTTTATTACGACCCTATATTAACTACAATTATAGCAATTTGCTGGTATATTATATTTTATATAACAAGAATTGTATCAATCGCTTCTATAGTTATTTTAGCTGTTATAGCTATTTATTTTTCCATAAAATTCAGCCTGGTTTTTACTGGCTTTATAATAGCTCCAATAGTCTGTATCTATAGACATAAGGATAACATAAAAAGAATATTAGAAGGCAAAGAAAAAAGCTTCTAGCAAAAAAAATGACTAAAACAAAAATATCCTTTGAATTTTTTCCTCCAAAAACAAGATCCATGAGTCTTAATCTATGGAAAGCAATAAAAAAACTGGAACCATTAAATCCAGATTTTGTATCTGTTACCTATGGAGCAGGAGGAACAACCAGAGAAAGAACTCACAAAACAATCAAAAAAATACTAGATAACACAAATCTCAAACCAGCTTCGCATCTCACATGCATAGGAGCAAGCAAAGAGGAGATAAAAAAAATAGCCACAAATTACGCAAAAATAGGTGTTAAACATATTGTAGCCTTAAGAGGAGATTTGCCAAAAAACTACCAGCACCCTCAAAATGGTTATAAATATGCCTCTGAACTAGTAACAGATTTAAAAAAAATTCATAATTTTGAAATATCAGTGGCTGGTTATCCAGAAAAACATCCTGAGGCAAAAAACTTAAATCAAGATATAGATTATTTAAAACAAAAAATTGATGCAGGGGCAGACCAAATTATAACCCAATTCTTTTTTGACAATAATAAATATTATGAATTTATTAATTTATTAGAAAAAAAACAAATTAAAATCAAAGTAATACCAGGTATTCTTCCAATAATAAATTTTGCTCAAACAATAAAATTTGCTAAAGATTGCGGTACATCAATTCCAAAAAAATTTTTTAAGATTTTTGATGAAAAATTCACCGACGAAAATTCAAGACAATTACTTGCCGCACATACAGCAATCGAACAATGTCAGGATTTAATAAATAACGGTGTAACAGACTTGCATTTTTACACATTAAATAGAGCTGAACTAACCCTTGCAATCTGCCATATTTTAGATATAAAGGGAGCATAAATTATCTTAAGTTACAATGCATCAATATAGAACACATAATTGTGGAGAATTAAATAAATCATTTCTAACAAAACAAGTCAAAATTTCTGGCTGGGTCAACAAAAAAAGAGACCATGGAGATTTATTATTTTTAGATATCAGAGATTATTATGGCATTACTCAATGTGTTATAGATGCTAGCAAAGCACAAAAAGCTGAAATTGATAATTTCGCCAAGATAAAATTAGAGTCTGTTGTAACAATAACTGGAACTGTAATTGCCAGAGAGGCAAATACAATAAATAGCAACCTAAAAACAGGGGAAATAGAAATAATTATTGAGTCACTAAATATTGAAAGTAAAGCAAAGCAGATACCATTTCAAATAACTGACGAAAACACAAAATACCCTGAAGATCTTCGCCTTAAATATCGCTTCTTAGATCTAAGACGGGCAGAGATGCAAAAAAACATCAAATTAAGATCTGAAGTTATCTCATTTTTAAGACAAGAAATGAATAATTTGGGATTTATGGAAATACAAACTCCTATTTTAACAGCATCATCTCCAGAAGGGGCAAGAGATTTTTTAGTACCAAGCCGTTTAAACCCTGGTAAATTTTATGCTTTGCCTCAAGCACCACAGCAATTCAAGCAATTATTAATGACTTCAGGGATTGATAAATATTTTCAAATCGCCCCATGTTTTAGAGATGAAGATGCCAGAGCAGATAGATCTCCAGGAGAATTTTATCAGTTAGATATGGAAATGTCATTTGTAGAACAAGAAGATATTTTCAATGTAATTGAGCCAGTATTAACAAACTGCTTCAAGAAATTTAGCAATAAAAAAATTATCTTAGAAAATGATAAATTCACTCGAATCAGCTATAAAGACGCAATTGAAAAATATGGAACTGATAAACCAGATTTAAGAATAAATATCGAAATAGTTGATCAAACTAATATATTTGAAGATAGTGATTTTAAAATTTTTAAAGAAAATATAAAAAAAGGCTCAGTAGTAAAAGCAATTAAAGCACCAAAAACTGCTGATAAACCTCGCAAATTTTTTGATGATATGATTAAATACGCTATAGAAGAAGGCGCTGGCGGCCTTGCTTACATTATATATAATAATGACGGCTCAATAAAAAGCCCTATAGCCAAATTACTTGGGGATGAGAAATTAGCTCAAATTAAAAAAACAGGGAATTTAGAAAATGGTGATGCAATTTTCTTTGCTTGCGAAGAATATAATAAAGCTACAAAAATTGCTGGAAAAGTAAGAGTAAAAATTGCTGAAATATGTGAATTAATAGATAAGAATATTTTTCATTTTTGCTGGATTACAGATTTTCCATTTTATGAATTAGATTCAGACACCAATAAAATTGATTTCAGCCACAACCCTTTTTCAATGCCAAATGGTGGCTTAGAAGCACTGGACAAACAAGATCCTCTAGAAATAACCTCAAAGCAATATGATATTGTTTGCAATGGAATTGAATTATCAAGCGGGGCAATAAGAAATCATAATATTGATATTATGTATAAGGCTTTCGCAATTGCTGGCTATGATAAAACTATAATTCATGAAAAATTTGGCGCATTAATAAATGCTTTTCAATATGGAGCTCCTCCTCACGGTGGAATTGCTCCAGGAATTGAAAGAATTATAATGCTACTTGCCGGAACAGAAAATATCAGAGAAATAACAGCTTTTCCTATGAATGGTCAAGCGCAAGATCTATTAATGAACGCCCCTAATTATATTGATAACAAACAATTAAATGAACTAAATATTCATTTAAGTAAAAAGGCTCAACAAATTATTTCAGAACAAAATAATGACTGATAAAAATCATAAAAAAGAAGAGAAAAGCAAAATACTTGCAGCCAATTTAAGAGAGAATATTAAAAGAAGAAAAAACGCCAAAAATAAAAATGGCCAAGATAAAAAAAACTAAAAAAAAACTAAAATTACTTCGCATAAGAGCTAGAATGAAACGCATCCATAAAATTATGGAAGCTATAAGAGTTCATAAATCCATTACCCAAAATACTAAAAAAATGGTTAATAATGGCAAATTTCCACATAATATTTCTAATATTTTAGCAGGAAAAATTTTTAATAATAAAGTGAGATCCATTGAAGGAAGAATTTCAAGTAGTAAAAAAAGAGCTAGAGACCTCTGGACGAAAAAAAACTAAAATTATCCCACAAATAAACAGATCTTAATATAACATAGTTATTATAGAATCTTAACCATAATAACATTAAGATGGTTACGTTATTTAACATTTTATTATATTATTTATGATTTAGATTTTGATAAGACTTCTATACGGACTCATTTTTATCATATGAAATCATTTATATTTATAAATCAATCCATATATATTTAGATAAATAAAAAATGTTTTATTATGTATTCAAAAAATAGAAAAATTGCTGGATTTTCACTTGTCGAACTGTCTATTGTAATAATTATCATTGGATTGCTGTTTGTTGGAATAACAGGGGGAAGTAAGTTAATAGAACAGGCAAAATTAAAGACTGTTATTAATGATTTAAATAAAATAGATACAATATTTCGTGTTTTTTACACAGCATATAATGAATTACCCGGAGATTTTAAAGGAGCCAGCAATTTGTGGTCATGCACTAATTGTAATGGAAATGATGATGGCGTAATAGGGTTTACTGGTGTCTTTCCCTATACTAACTCAGAGCATGTAAAGCTATGGAAACATTTGGAATATGCAGAGCTTTTAGATCAATCTGTTACAGGCGTAATGAATAGCTCAGGAGCATATTTCAGTAATAAAAATGCATATCAATTTAAATATAATCCTAATGCTATAGCTGTGGTACAGGATGCAACAGATGCATGGACTCAAGGATGGATGAAAAATTATGATTATAAAGGAAAAAATATTATTCATATTACTCCGGTTGATTTTGGGTATATTGGGGCTTCAACTGCATTATTTACACCAAAAGATTTATATTTTATTGACAGTAAGATCGATGATGGAAAGCCTAGAAAAGGCAAGATATATGGGTTTAATCCTGTTAAAGATAATAATGCTGATTGGGATGGAGTAAACGGAAGTAATGGTCCATTTTGTTCTCTTATATCTACAAAAACTAATGTTACTTCAGCTCAGATGGATAGTGACGAATATACCCTTTCTTCTGATCAAAAGTTATGTGTTATCACTATGGATTTAAGATTTTAAGTTTTATCTATAATATATTTTCTCCTACAAAAAAATAAATCCACTGTAATATAACTTTTACTATTCTCTTCTTAAGAAATTTATTAAAGAAAAACCATTAGTTTTTTCATTATTTTTTTTAATGCAGAAAATTAGAGATCACTACCAAAGAAAAAATAAATTTATCTAAATAAGGTGAGTGCTAAAGATAATTTACAATATTTATTTGTTTGAGCTAAATTATAATCACCTGATGATAAACATGGTTGAGCTCTGTTCATTCCACCATAAGCACCATTTCCACCTCTAATAATGCCAGAACCAGATAATCCATCATCTAGCTTTTTATCAAAATTATATGCAAAGAGAGGAGTAAATGTACATATTTAATAGATAAATATCTGGAATCTGTGTAAGCCACATAAAGAAAATCTCCACTTGCCATAAAACCAACATCTTTAAATACAGACTCAGGTACATTATCAACCGGAATATTACCTTCAACACCTCGTTACCTATGCCCACTGGGTTTTCCATCAAAATTTTCTCCAGCTCCTTCAGAAATCAAATCAGCAAATAATAAATGCTCCCAGAAATCGAGCTCCTCTCCACCTCCACTCCAACTAGAACCTCTGTCTGGATCACCACAACAAGCCTGAATTATGCCATTACCATTTCCATTATCAACATCTGAACCCCAATAATCTCTGGCATTATCCATGTCACCAGGTAAAAGATTGTAGAAATTATTAAAATTGACTAAAGCTGAGTCATATTCATTCATCTCGGCAAATAAATTTTTTATTTTTGCTGATTCAATTAAGCTATTACCAGCTGATACTCTAGCAAATAACAAGCCAATTATAATAATAACAATAGATAACTCTACAAGAGAAAATGCTTTTTTACCCATAACAAAAAGACGTAAATTATTTTTACCATATCATATTGCAATTATAACATAGAATTAATAAAATCAAGCCCTTGAAACCCCATTACCCCTTGATTTTTCAAGCAACTCCTTAATAGCAAGTTTGTTATCTTCTTTGGCAACTTCTCTTGCTGTCTGACCTTTTGCATTTTTTAAATCAGGATCTGCACCTTTATCCAACAAATATTTAACTATTTTAGAATTGCCTTTGCTTACCGCAAGAGTAAGAGGGGTCATATCTTTAATTTCTATTGAACTATCTAAATCACAAACTTTATTAATTTCATCAGCTGATAAAGATTCACAAATAGAAGTTACTTGTTCTTCATTAGCATCATAAATTGCATTAAGCAAAGAAACAAAATTATTATTATTGGTATTTTTTATGGTTGCTAGATTGAAAGGGCCTGTAATTGGCGAGACAGATCTCGTTTGTTCAGGGAAATCTCTTTCATATTGAGATAAAACATGTGTCGAAGCTAAATATTCAGTAATATCTTTATTGGCTGTTCTAAGTGCAACCTATTTTGCTGTCTGACCTTTTCCATTTTCTAATTTAGGATTTGCACCGTGCCCAATTAAAGTTTTAAATACAAGTAAACTACTTTTTATTGCTGCAAATGTGATTAACATATGCCCTGCTAAACCAAGCGTTTTTGTAATCTCTCTATCATGAGCATTAAATTGCTTTTTTAATATGTCTTGTTTAGAGCTATAATCCATTTTACTTAACAAGCTATCTAACAGATTAGCATCAGAATTTTTTACCGCAGTAAGTAAATCATAAAAATTCTTATTATCATCGTCTTTCATAATTTCATCATCTTTAATTATTAATTGTAACATATTTTATTTAAATTAACAAAATTCATGAAATTAAAAGAAAAAATAAAAATATAATGCTAAATTAGTAATCAAGTTATATGGTCATAAAAAAATTTTAATGCAACAAGATAAAATTAACAAAATATTTGAAATTTTTGCCAAGAACAACCCAAACCCTAAAACAGAATTAATAGCTAATAATGAATTTACGTTGTTAGTTGCAATAGTACTTTCTGCACAAGCTACTGATAAAGGTGTTAATAAAGCAACTGAAAAATTATTCAAAATTGCAGATTCAGCTGAAAAAATATATGCACTTGGAGAAGAAAACCTAAAAACATATATTAAAACTATTGGTCTTTATAATAGTAAAGCTAAAAATATTATTGCTTTATCTAAAAAATTAATTGATATGAATAATGTGATTCCTAATGATCTCACTGAATTACAAAAATTGCCTGGTGTTGGCAGGAAAACGGCTAATGTATTTTTAAATTGCGCTAGAAAGCAGCCCTTAATAGGTGTTGATACCCATGTAGAAAGAGTTAGTAATAGAATAGGAATAATTAATGCTAAAAACACCTTAGAAACAGAAAAAAAACTCACAAAAAAAATACCTAATCAATGGAAATTACATGCTCATCATTGGTTAATTTTGCATGGAAGATATATTTGCAAAGCTAGAAAACCAGAATGCAGCAATTGCATGATAATAGATTTATGTAAATATAAGAAAAAAACATGCTAATTAAAGAAGGTTTAGAATATCATCCCCATGCTCTGAATGGAGAATTAATTAGAAAAATTACTAAACAGTTAAATATCATATTTAAAGCAGCACCATTATTTCAACCGACAATGCCAAAAACTGGGAATAAATTTAGTGTAAAAATGACTAATTGTGGAAAATATGGTTGGGTTTCTGATAAAAAAGGCTATCGCTATCAAGAAACTCACCCTATAACTAACAAAAATTGGCCTCCCATTCCCGAAGAATTATTAAATATATGGCAAAAATATACAAAATTAACCATAAATCCAGATTGCTGTTTAATTAATTTATATGATAAAAATGCCAAAATGGGCTTACACCAAGATAATGATGAAAAAGATTTTTCTTACCCAGTATTATCAATTTCAATTGGTGCTGATGC
>JADHLN010000021.1 GCA_016780625.1 Rickettsiales bacterium | reverse complement strand
TGAACGCTCTGAAGAAAGTTGAAGTCAACTCATTTCAAATAAATTTTAGTTCGGAAATTTCATTTCAAATTCTGTTCCTTTTTCCATCTCAGATTTACAAATAATTTCTCCGTCAAAAGCTCTCATAATTCTTCGGCAAAATGGTAAACCCAGACCTGTTCCATCTTTTTTTCCAGAGGTAAAAAAGCTTTCAAAAATTAGTTCCAGTTTATCAGCTTTAATTCCAGGACCATAATCTTTAAAATATAGATAATTGCCATCAGATTTTATCTCTGATCTGATCTCAATTTTTGATTTATAATAAAGGGCATTTTTCAGCAGATTGAAAATAACAAAAATCATCATATTTTCATCTCCACTAAAAATGAAGTTTTGCTCTAGATCAAAACTGATCAAATCTTTTTCTTCCTTATTTTTATAGGTGAATTGTTTTAGTGCCTTTTTAACCACATTCGAAATTGATAAGTCGGTAAAATTACTCTTATCAATTTTACCTTCCCTGATATTAGCTAAAATCATATCAATCATTGCTAATCCCTGACTTGATGAGTCATGAATTAGATCAATATATTCAATCAATTCATTTAAATTGTTTTTCATCAACTCACAGCATCCTTTGATGCCAGCAAGCGGATTTCTTGTTTCATGAGCAATTGAACCAGCTAAACTTTTAACCTGCTCAATTTTATCATGACTTCTATCTATTTTGTTAAACATGATAAGAAAAATTAAGATTGTGAAATAAAATGATTATTGATAAAATAATCATATCCAAAAACATTAGTATTAATACTAAACAACTTAATAGTAATATTAAAAGACTGACTTATCAAGTTAATAGAGCATGAATATCATAATTAATTACAAACAGTGCAAAGCTGCCAGAGCGCTTCTAGACTGGAGTCAGGAAGATTTGAGCCAAAAGGCAGAAGTTGCTAAAGCAACCATCGGTGATTTTGAAAGAGGTGCTAGAAATTTAAGAATTGAGACAATGCAAAAAGTTGTCACTGTGCTTGAAAATGAGGGAATTAGATTTGAGGGTGAAGGAAGCAGAATTTTGGTGGAATTGAATCCTAAAAATTAGGGATAGATTTTTCGTAAAAAGTAATTACCGCCTGTTCGGTTGAAAAATCTCTAAATAGAAAGCCAACTGGTAAAGCCTTATAAAACAAGGATTCGAACCCGTAGGAGAAAGTTAGAAAAAGGTATCACGCACTGAGCCAATTTAGACGATCGTCTAAATTGGCTCCCCGGGAAGGATTCGAACCTCCGACCAAGTGGTTAACAGCCACCTGCTCTACCACTGAGCTACCGAGGAACAATGGAAATAGTTTTATTACATTAATAGATTAACTATTTCAATAAAAATATCAGAAAATTTAAAAAAATAGCTAATTTAACCCAATAATTTAGGCAAGATAAATGCAAAAGAAAAACCTGTTACATAAAAAATAGCTGAAATATATAAAATAAATCTAGAAAATTTCTTTATTCTTGCACAAGAAATAGCCTGCTTTTTATCAACAGGGCAATGATCAGCAAATCTATAAAATAAAATAAAAGCCAATATTAAAATCAAACCAGAAACAATAAATAACAAAATTTTATATTTAGATAAAACAACTAACCAAGGAAGATGAGCAATTAAAGCCGCAAAAACAGAACCAAAACCCAGCATCACCAATAACGCAGGCAAAGCACAACATAGTAATGATGAAATAGAAGTGAATAAACTAAGAAAAATAACTAAGTTTTTATTCATCACAGCCACGCTTAATATTAACTAAATTATAACCTGCATCTGCAATAATCTCATCTAATTCTTCATCTGCAATATCTTGATCTTTATGAAAAATAACAGAAACTATAGCCTCATCCAAATCAACATTAAATGCAGAAACCTCCTCCCTTTTATTTAAAATTTTCTCAACTGATCTTGCACAAAAATCACAAACCATACCATAAAGCTCTAACTCAATAACATCTTTACAATTAGCAGAATCGATCAAATCCTTACTAGATAAAACCTCCATTTTTTCAGCCATATCATGATTATGCATAGCCTGAACATGAGAAATATTTAAAAATAAAAATAATAAAATTATATAACGCATCTAAAACCTAATAATTGAATTAAACAAAATCTTGCCATCTGCATTAGCTCCTATCTCCACTAGATAAACATCTTTAAAAAATCTTACAAAAGGGGTAATATTATAGCTGTCTTTTTCATATTTTTCATTATTACTAATTTCAACCATCAACCAACTATGTAAATCTCCATAATCTCCAATATATGGAGCAACTCCTAACCTTACTTTATGCCTTATTAACTCCTCAAAATCTGCAGCTTTTAAATATCTATTTTCATAAGAAGCAAATAATCTTCTATTTTCAGCATCCATAGCTAACCCCAAAAATCCAGCCTCTTTTTCAAGATTTTTATCTTGGTCATAAGCCAAGCCAAAAGCAGATTTCAAATAAATATTTGCCTGACTTGCCTTACCATTCCATCTTTTTAATAATGCATTATATTGCAAAGCATGTAACTGCCATTTTTTACTCCTAAAATACTCCCCCTTATAGCCAATTGATGTTTTAGCATTTGGCGAATAATGTAAATGTAATGAATTAGAATATTTATCATTCATTTGCATCCAAGTAACACCCCCACTATAAGAAACAGGTCTAGCAAAAGCTGAAAATGAAATTAATAATACGCTAATTAATCTCCAAATCATAAGAAAAATTACAAAAATATTCACTATTTAAATTATAGCTGGCAGATCCAGTTGCATCAGAAGTAGATGCTCCAGAAGGAAAAATTAAACAGCCCTCACTATTTGTATCATTTTTTGATAAATTAACATTAAATGGATTATGACCAGAAAACCTTCCAGATCTAGCAATACCATCATCAATTTTACTATCAATTGCCTTAACCATTTTAACTCCTACAATTCCATTTCCTACATGTGTATTTGTTCTATTTGGAGAAATAATATAACTACCATATCTAATTACATTAATTTTATTCCCTGCTATATGATTTCTATCCACAGGAGAAAATCTTGGATTAGCAGGCGTATAATTCGTCAAAATATATCGGGCATTTATATCATAAAAAGATTTAAAACCTAAATCTGGCCTTGCACTTAAAGAGTTACCTGTTTGATAATCTCCATCAATTATATCTGCAGACTTCATATGAGAAAACAACACTCCTGTCTCCGACCTTCCAGTTCCAGCACTGCCATCTTCATATTCAATCTCCCCATTACCATCACCATTATAAGCAGAGCTCCAATAATTTGAAGCCGAGCTCATATCTCCAGGCAGCTCATTATAATTATTATTAAAAATAACAATTGATGACTGAATATAATCTAACTCATTTATTATTTTACGAACTTTTGCAGCTTCTTTCAAATTACCTCCAAATAAAACAGCAGTTGCTAAAAGAGCAACTAATAAGACAACTATAGATAATTCTATTAGATTAAAACCTGCTTTACTCATAAATGACCTAATTTTCTTTTAATTTCATTTAAACTATAACGTTGTTTTTTTAATTTTTGAATTTTATTTACAACATCAATCATTTCATCAGAATAATATTGATAACCAGAAGCAACAATTTCTTCAACGTCTAAAATTCCCATCTTTGTCCAATATCTAATTGTTGCCTTAGTTTCACCAACATTATTTGCGAATTCCCCAATTTTTAACAATTTTTTATCATATTTAATATTTTTCTTACCAGAAATTATAGCTAAATATTCAGCCAAATTTTTTGCATATAAATCAAGCATAATCTCTCTATATCTTATTTTCTCTCCCTCACATAATGCTGTAAGAGCATTTCTATAAAAACTCACATCTCTCCTATGCAAATAAAATGGCAATAAATTCTTATTTATTAAAATAAAATTAAATAATAAACGCGCAAATAATTTATTATATTTAACAAAAGGCTTCAAAGAAATAAAAGCATATTTAAAATCTAAAGCTAATTTTACAACATCAATATTTTGCGATTTATTTAACCATAAACATAAACCCTCTAAATTTCTTTTATATCTCAAATTATCAAGTTTTTGCGGCTCAACTATGCCATAAAAACAGTTATTATAAATATTTAACAAATATTCTAACGAAAAATCTGCCTTATAAGATTCAGTATCTTCAAAAATTCTCATTTGATTAAAAATCAACAAATAATCATTAAAAAAATCTCCTTCGGATAATTTTTTTGTAAAAACAAACTGATTTACATCACTCTTTGCTAAACTAGAACCCTCTAATAGTAAATTACCATATAAATAATTTGTTAAAAACCATTCATATAACATCTTATTATTCTTAACAGAAACCTTACTATATCTAGCAATATTATTATTTAAAGCAGCTATTTTTTTAAACATAATTAATAACATTATAGTATACAGTTTCTAAAACTGTAACCTTATTATTATAATTGTACATCATAAATAAGAAAAAAACAAAATTGAGCTTTAAAATTAAACTGTTAAAACAATGTGATGCTCAAATATTTATTCATCCTTCTATTATTTACACAAAATATTATGGCCAAAAATCACAATGATATCTCACATCTAAATGAATTAGAAAAATTCGTTACTAAGGAAAACGGAACAGAGCCACCTTTTGACAATAAATATTGGGATAATTACGAAGAAGGGATTTATGTTGATATAATTAACGAAAAACCCCTATTTTCTTCAAAAGATAAATTTAACTCTAATACAGGCTGGCCAAGTTTTAGCAAATCTATAAACGAACCATTATTAGAAAAAACAGATAATTCTCATAATATGACCAGAATTGAAGTTAGATCAGAAAGCTCTGATTCACATTTAGGTCATGTTTTCGATGATGGACCAAACGAAACAGGCGGAAAGAGATTTTGTATTAATTCAGCATCATTAAAATTTATAAAATTAAAAGATCTTATAAAAGAAGGTTACGGACCTTTTATAAATAGCTTTCAAAATAAAAAGGCAATTGCAATTTTAGCTGGTGGTTGCTTTTGGGGAGTTGAAGAATTATTCAGAAAATTACCAGGCGTAACAAATGTAGAAAATGGTTATAGTGGTGGCGAAATAACAAATCCAAATTATGAAATAGTCAAAACAGGCTTGTCAAATCACGCCGAAGCAGTTCAGATAACCTACAACCCTGAGCAAATTAGCTACACAGATATTTTAAAATTCTTCTTTCAAATACATGACCCAACCACAAAAAACCAACAAGGAAATGATATTGGAACACAATATCGCTCTGCAATATTTTACAGCAATCAAGAAGAAAAAGATATTGCAGAAAATTTAATAAAAAAACTAAATGAAGCAAAAATATATAAAAAAGACATTGCAACAAATCTTGAAGAATTTACACGTTTCTACCTAGCAGAAGATTATCACCAAGATTATCTTGAAAAAAACCCTAGCGGTTATAATTGTCACTTTATAAGAGATAATTGGAAGCTAGAAAACTAAAATATAAATAACATAAAACAATAAATTCGAGATGGATAAAAAAATAGCAATAATTCTACCTAGACGCGAAGGGTTTTCACGTGAAACATTTGGAGGTGCCATCGGTCTATGTGTAAGGGATAACAGCCTTCACAGCGCTTTTAAAAAAAATATTACTATTTATGGAGGCACAACAAAAGAGAGCGAAACATATAAAAATCTCAACTATAAGTTGGTAAAAATAAATAAAAAAATAACAGATTTAAGCAATAGCAGAGCTTATGCCAGAACATTAGTTGAAATATTAAAAAAAACCAAACCTGATTTAATAGAAATCCATAACAAACCCCATATTGCTGCATATATTGCCAAAAGATTAAACATACCTATTTGCCAATATATTCATGTTGATCCATATAGTTTCTTTAATAAATTTAATGAAAAATTAGGTCGAAAAAAAATCTTAAAAAAAAGCTACCATATATTTTGCGTAAGTGAATATGTCCAAAAACGCTTACACCATAATTTAGCAGGCTTTACAAATAGCTCTGTGATTCATAACGGCATTGACTTAAAACTATTAAATAATATTGATATAAAAAACAAAAAAAATGAAATAATTTTTGTTGGAAGAATAATAGCAGAAAAAGGCGCCTTAGAGCTAGCAAGAGCATTAAAAAATATTTTAAAAAAACATCCAGATTGGCAAGCTAAATTTATTGGCTCTCTAGCAAAGGATAAAAACTATAAAGATAAATTTTTAGAAATCGTAAAAACCACAAAAAACTGCCATTATCTTGGCAATAAAGAATTTGCAGAAACAATTAAAGAGTTTAAAAAAGCAAAAATTGCCGCCCTCCCTTCTTATTGTAACGAGGCATTCGGACGCACAATATTAGAAGCAATTTTATGTAAAAACGCAGTAATTACCTGCAATAATGGTGGTATAAATGAAATAGCTGGTAATAAAGTTATTTATGCTAAAAACCATGATATTAAAGATCTAGAAAATAAATTAGAAAAGCTAATTATGGATCAAAATTTAAGAGAAAAAATAATTGCAGATTCTTATAGCATAGCCTACTCTAAATTTTCTATTATTGAAACAACCAAAAATTTAGATAAAATAAGAAAAAAACTTTTAAACCAGTAAAATGATTGTCAATTTAATTACCTTATTAGCTATAATTTATGTTATTTATAATATGTTAAAATATTATAACATATTAAGCCCCTCAATTGATGAAAATCTTCCTAGGATTTTACTTTACCACTCAATAGGACAAGGCAAGGAAACAACATTAAATATATCAAGTAAGAAATTTACTGAGCAAATAAAATATTTAATTGATAATGACTATAAATTCTACACTATTAGCGAGTTAGTAGATCTACAATTAAAAGACCCTAACAATAAAGGCAAAAAAGTTGCTATCACTATCGATGATGGTTATGAAAATAATTATCATAATGCTTTTAAAATATTAAAAAAACATCAAGCAAAAGCTACTATTTACATAGCCCCAGAAATTAAAAATTTAAAAAAACTAAATGAAAAACAAATCATAGAAATGCATAAATCTGGCTTAATTGAATTTGGTGCCCACACTATGACGCATATTAGATTAACTGAAAATAAAAATAATGTCTGCCAGAAGGAAATAAAAGATTCTAAAATATATCTAGAAAATTTACTTAAAACCAAATGTAAAAGCTTTGCCTATCCATATGGAGATTTTAATGCTGAGCATGTAGAATTATGTAAAAAATTATGCTTTCAATCTGCAACAACTTGCGAAGAAAAAATCAGTCAAATAAGCAAAGATAATCTTTTTTTAATACCAAGAACATGTATAAGAGGGCGCAAAAACATGTTTAAATTCAAAATCGCTCTATTAAAAGGTTGTTATCGATTAAAAAAAACTAAAAATGTCTATTAAGCCAGAAATAAGCTATATTGTAACTGTTTATAATAAAGAAAATCATCTTAAAGATTTATTCAATATAATAAAAAAACAAGGAGTTAAAAATTATGAAATTATTTTCATTGATGATAATTCTAGTGATAATTCTGTTAAAATTATAAAATCATTAAGCAAAAATCAAAAAAACATTACTTTAATAGAAAATAAAGATAATAAAGGCCCAGCAATAAGGCTTAACCAAGCTGCCAAAAAAGCAAAAGGAGATTTTTTTCATCTTTTTGATTGCGATGACATCCCACCAATTGGCACTAGTAAACATCTGCTAGAATTAGCAAAAGAAAATCAAGCTGATTTAATTTATGGTCAATATAAAAAAACCAATTTAAGCAGCAGCGAAATCATAAAAACTGAAAAATTAATAAAGGGTGAAATAGAAATTTCAGAAGAGCCATTATTAGAAATTCTCAACAAAAATCACACCCACATAAATTCTTTAATTAAAAAAGAAACTTTTATAAAATCAGGTGGCTGCAATGAAGAAATCTTCATTCAAGATGAATCATTAGCTTTAAATTCTGGCTATGCAGCAAATAAAATCATATCTTTAAACTACCCCACAATTTTCGCTCCAAAAAAAGATAACAGCAATTTATCAGCAAATATAAACCAACAACATCATGATCGTTTTTTTGCATATAAAACAGCATTATTTAGCTTTAAAAAAGCCAGTCAAAAATGCCAAAATATTATCTATTTAAAAGCAATTTCAACTCTTGTAAAAATTATTAAAAAAAATAAATTATATAAATATTACCCATTTTTATTTTATTATTTTTATCTAAAACTAGCTAAACCAGCTCCTAATTTTCAATTAATTGATAAATATAGCCACTTAGCTATTAACCTTGCAAATATTCGTAAACCATGAAAGATAAAAAAACCGCGCATATTATCTCTATAAAATGGGGCACAAGATATAACCACTCAGATGTAAACCAGCTTTACAAAATGTGTAAAAATAATCTTCATCAACATAATTTAAAATTTCATTGTTTTACAGATAATAACTCAAAACTTGATAAAAATATCATCTCTCACCCCTTGCCAAAAATAAACCTTCCAGACAGAGAAATAAAATATGTTTATCGTAAAGAAGTTGGTTTATGTAACGATAATTTAGGAGGTTTAAAAGGAGAAAGAGTATTATTTTTAGATTTAGATATAATAATTACAAACCCAATAGATGATTTTTTTACCTTCCCAAAAACAAAAAAAGATTTTTATATAATTAATGATTGGAATAGCAAAGGTAACAAAATAGGTCAAGCATCTGCTTATTCATGGCAGGTTGGAACTCTTGGTTATATTTTAAAAGATTTTGAAAAAAATCATAAAGAAATTATCGCAAAATATTATACAGCATCTCAAGAATATTTATCTGCACAAATAATTGCAAAAAATGGCCAATTAAATTTTTGGCCAAAATCATGGTGTTGCAGTTTTAAGCAACATTGTTTACCTGTTTGGTTTTTAAGATATTTTATCACTCCCAAAGCACCTAGAAGTAAAGATTTGAAAATTATTGCCTTTCATGGCGATCCAAAAGCTAGTTTGGCTATAGAAGGAAAATGGCAGGATTTTCCTATACCGATTTGGAAAAAAATATATAAACATGTAAAACCATGCAAATGGATAGAAAATTATTTATATAAATAACCCTTCTTAAAATCTGCTTTGCATCCTCTCTATTTTGATGCTATGGTTTAAATGAATTTCAAGCTAGCAGGCAGTAATATAATAGTTTCTTTACAAACTTTATTACATCTATATAGTGATTAGCCATATCTAACATTAATGTTTAAAAATTTAACTCCTTCTCAATATAAAACTGAAATACTTTCAGGCTTAACTGTTGCCATTGCATTAGTACCTGAAGCTGTAGCTTTTGCATTTGTAGCAAAATTACATCCTCTAATTGGTTTATATGCAGCTTTTATGGTAGGTTTAATTACAGCAATTTTTGGTGGCAGACCAGGAATGATTTCTGGTGCTACCGGAGCTCTTGCTGTAGTAATGGTATCTCTAGTAACCTCTCATGGTGTTGAATATCTATTTGCTACAGTAATTTTAATGGGACTTATTCAAATTATAGCAGGATTATGCAAATTAGGTAAATTTATAAGAATTGTCCCTTACCCAGTAATGCTTGGCTTTGTAAACGGCTTAGCCATTGTTATTTTTCTATCCCAATTCACACAATTTAAAAATTATGACAATATCGGCAATAATGCTTGGCTTCCAAGCAATGAATTAACAATTATGGGAATTTTAATAATTGCAACTATGTTGATTATTAAATTATTACCAAAATTCAGCAAGGCAATTCCATCATCTTTAGCTGCAATAATTAGCATTTCATTTATCGTTATTGCTTTTAACATAGAAACAAAAACTGTAGGAGATATGGCTAATATTGCTGGAGGCCTACCTAAGTTTCATATCCCTACTGTAGCTTTAAACCTAGAAACTCTACAAATTATTCTTCCTTACTCCCTTATTTTAGCTTTTATAGGCTTAATTGAGAGTTTACTTGCCTTAACAATTGTGGATGAAATTACTGAAACCAGAGGTAAAAAAAGCAAAGAATGCACAGCCCAAGGATTAGCAAATTTAGCTACAGGTTTTTTTGGTGGCATGGGAGGATGCGCTATGATTGGTCAAACAATGATAAATATAAATTCCGGTGCAAGACATCGTCTTTCAGCTATATGTGCTGCATTATTTTTATTAAGCTTTATTGTTATTGCCTCACCATTAATTGAAATGATCCCTATTGCAGTATTAGTTGGAGTTATGTTTATGGTAGTAATCTCAACTTTTGCATGGTCAAGCCTTAGAATTATGCATCGCATCCCTAAAAGTGATGCCTTTGTGATTATTATTGTATCATCTCTTACAGTAATTTTTGATCTTGCAATAGCAGTAATCTCAGGAATAATAATATCAGCTATATGCTATGTATGGAAAAGCTCAACTCATATCAATGCAGAGAGCAAATTGAATAAAAACAAAACAGAAAAAACCTACAAATTATTTGGCCCCTTATTTTTTGGCTCGATTGATAGTTTCAACCAAATATTTAGCCCTAAAAATGATCCTACAAATATAATCATAGATTTTAATAATAGCAGAGTATGGGATCATTCAGCTCTTGAAGCTTTAAAAAAAATTGCTGAGAAATATAAAAAGTTAAATAAAAATATAACCTATAAAGGTTTAAGTAAAGATTGCGCTTCACTTCTTAGCAAGTCTGGCTGTAATATTGTAAAAAATGATATCAGAGACCCAAATTACGAAGTTATCATCGATCACAGCTATTAAGCAAATAAACTAACCATATTATCAAAAATTAAATAAATTATCATGGAAAATTTCAAATCATTAGAGCTACCTAAAATCATCGAAACTAATTTAAAAAAATTAAAATTAGAAAAACCTACTGAAATTCAAATCAAAGCAATTCCAGAAGCATTATCAGGCAAAGATTTAATTATCTCCTCGCCAACTGGCAGCGGTAAAACTTTAGCATTTTGCATACCTCTTTTAGTAAAACTAATTAATAACCCTAACATAAAAGGTATTATAATTACCCCAACCAGAGAAATTGCTATTCAAATTGAAAAAATACTTTTATCTCTAACCACCAATAATAATAAATTACAGCCCTGTCTTTTAATAGGAGGAAACCCAATAGACAAACAATTAAATAAGTTAAAAAACAAACCTAGATTAATTGTAGGAACCCCAGGTAGAATTAACGATCATTTAAAAAGAAGAACCTTAAGCTTACAAAACACAGAGTTTTTAGTACTAGATGAAATGGATCGTATGCTTGATATGGGTTTTTCAGAACAAATTGATAACATTAATAATGCTATCAAAAATGAAAAACAAATAATGATGTTGTCAGCAACTATCCCTAATAAAATTAATATTATAAGTAAAAAATATCTAAATAACCCTATCAAAATTGAAGTTGCCAGCAACCAAATAACTAACAGCTCTATCACTCAAGATTTCTTACATTTAAAGAAATCAGAAAAATTTTCTACTTTACTAGAAGAACTCAAAAGCAGATCTGGTACTAAAATTATTTTTGTCAAAACTAAAAGAAATAGCGAAGATATTGCCAAAAAGCTCAAAGATGAAAATTTTAAAGCACGTGCAATACATGGAGATTTAAGACAAAGAACCCGTGAAAAATTAATAAGAGAATTTAGAGAAGAAAAATTCACCATAATTGTAGCAACTGATGTTGCCGCAAGAGGAATAGACATACCTCATATTAAACATGTTATAAATTACAATATACCTACCCAACCAGAAGATTACGTGCATAGAATTGGACGAACTGGTAGAGCTGGTTTAAAAGGTGATGCGTTAACTTTTATTTCAGAAGATGAATCAAAATTATGGAGAGATTTAGATTTATTTTTACACCCAGAAAAAAAAGCAAGTAAAGATAGAAACCCTAAGAAAAATAATAATAAAAAAGCTAATTCTACAAAAAATAATTTTAACAAGAAAAAGCAAAATCCAGCTAATAAAAAAAGTAAATTTCCTTTTAAGAAAAAACAAAATAAAAATAAAAATAAAAAAAATAAATCTTCCAAGGTAAATGCATAAAGTAATTATATTATTATTCATTCTTACATCATGCAGTAATAACCATAAGGTTTTTGTTAAAAATCTTATTACAGAAACAAAACATATAAAAGAAACTGAAGAGAAAGCAAATTTTATAGCTCACAAATTACTATCTAAACCTTATATATCAAACCCTCTTGGTGATGGAAAAAATGCTAAATATAATCAAAAACCTATTTATAGAACTGATGGCTTTGACTGCCTCACTTTTATAGAATTTGTTTCATCTCTAAGCCTTGCGCATAATCTACAAGATTTTGAAAAAATCATGCTTGATTTAAAATATAAAAATAGTGACAAACCAAGCTTTATAAACAGAAATCATTTTACCTCAATTGATTGGCAAGAAAATAATATTAACAAGGAATATTTCTATAATTTAAACAATAATTTAAATGCTGAAATATCCTTTTTAAAGAAAAATATTGATAAAAAAAGCTGGTATAGAAAGCAAAAAATTAACTCAATTTTCCGCCCTAATTTAACACAAGAAGAAAAGAAAGACCTTCTGCAAGATCTCCAAAATGAAGGAAAAAACATGAAAATAACACAAATAAATTATCCCTTTATTAGTAAAGAATTTATTTTAAGTAGTAATTTTAAGCTAATTAGCAAAAATTTCCCTAATACTTTCTTAATTTTTATAGTAAAAGATAATAATCTAAAAAATATAATAGGAACAGATTTGATAATAACTCATACAGGAATTGGGATTAAGGAAAATGAAGAAATTTATTTAATTCATGCTTCAACAGAAAGTAAGAAAATAGAAAAAATAAAATTAACAAAATATTTTGCAAAATATAAAAATATTAACAAAGAAATAGGAGTTTCCTTTCTAGCCTTTAATTTAAGCAAAGCAACTAATCATTAAATATCAACTATTTAGCTCTAGTAATAAATTTTATTAGAAAAAAATATAAAAAAAAGTTAATTTTTTTATGTACATTTAACGTAAAAGTTGTAAATAAACAAAATATTAACTCATATTCTTCATAATGAACGTAAACACTGTTTATAACACAATAAATATTTTATCTGAAAAAGGCCGTTTTAAAAATCAATTAGCCAATGATAACAGAAAATTATCATTATTAACTACACAAAATAAAAAATGTAGTAATCACTCCACAGATTATGAAGAAAATAAATCTCTAATTGAAAAAGGTCTTAAATTAAGAAAAAGACAAGATCATAAAAATGATTAATTTTTTTTAAAATAAGCTAGTCAAAAAAAATTTTTGCATTATTAATTATTGCTATGCAAAAAGATCAAAAAGGATTCACTTTTCTAGAATTAGCTATAACACTTATAATAATGGGATTATTAGTTGCAGCAGTAACTGTTGGCAAAGATATTATAGTTCAAGCAAAAGTAAAAAACTCAATTGAACAATTAAATGAATTGCAAAACTCTATTAGAGCATTCAGATTAGCATATGATGCACTCCCTGGCGATATTAAAAATGCAACAAATTTTTGGGAAAATACAACAAATGGCAATGGAGATCAAAGATTACAAGAAGAAGAGGGTAAATCTCTTTGGTTTAAACATCTACAACTCGCTGAATTAGCTGCAGGGTTCAATAAAGATAATGAAGGCAGACCAATCTCCAGCCTTACAGCCTGGGGAATTGAATTTATTAATGATAATCAATGGAGAAATTATAAAACTAGAAACATATTAAGGCTCTATGATTATGATAATAATGGTTATGTAGAAATTGAAGCAGAAACATTACATTCACTTGATACTAAGCTTGATGATAATAGACCTTATACAGGCAAGGTAATGGCAACTTCGCAAAATAATCTATGTGACCAAAATGGTAATGCAGGCTCAGTAATATGTTGCGCTAACTATATGAGCATGACCAATGAAAATTTTGATGTAACAAGTCCTTTAATCAAAAAAAGCGAATATTTATATGGCTCTGAAATATGTAGCTATGTTTTTATAGATCTAAATATCTAACCTTACTAAATATCTCCCCTCACTCTTACCTTGCAACATTAATTGAGACTTTTCCTTAACCTCTAAAAGAGATATTTCCTTTACAGCACTATCCAGATTTCTCCAATCTTTAAATAAAGAAATATCAGACCATATTTCCTTTCTAATTTTCATATTACAATTAGCAGATGAAATACCTTGCAACCTAATACCTCTTAAAATAAAAGGAAAGAGACTAGAGGCTAAATTATTACCTAATATATTGCCACAAGCACATATAATGCCGTTATAATTTACCTGCTTTATAATTGATTCTAATATTTCCCCTCCCAAAATATCTATCACAATATCAAAATTCTTATCAAGCAGTGGCTTTGTATTTTTAAGATCATCTGAAAAATTTAAAAAACTTATATTTTCTAGTCCTATTTTATTAAAAAAACCCTGATCATTTCCTCGTGACAAAACCAATAAATTATCAGCTTTATTTTTTAATAATAATAAAGATATTAAACCTACTCCACCTTTAGCTCCGGTTACTAAAATTTTTTTATCAGAAATATCATCAATAAATTTTTCAATATAATTTACAGAAAGAGCAGCAGCAAAACCAGCTGTTCCGAATAACATAGCTTGACGCAAACTAAGATTTTTTGGCTTTTTAACCACCCATTCTGAATTTAATACTACATATTCAGCAAAGCCACCAGGATGGTTCATACCTATATCATAGCCCGTTGCTATAATTTCCTCCCCTTCTGTAAAATTGCTAGCTTTTGACTCCATAACAACTCCAGCTAAATCCACGCCTGGAATATGAGGATAATTTCTTGTAACCCCTCTATGACCAGATATAGATAAACAATCCTTATAATTTAGGGAAGAATATGATATTTTTATCAGTAACTGACCATTTTGTAATTTTGGAATGGATAAATTAACAATATTTGCCTGATATTTATCATTTTTAAAATCTATCTGTAATGCCTTATATTTTTCATTCATGATCTAGGATGTAAATTATGATAATTTTTAAATAGCTTATCTTTATTAATTTTAGTATATCTTTCAGTTGTAGTTAAAGATTCATGCCCAAGCATTTCTTGTATTTCTCTTAAATTAACCCCATTTGCCAATAAATGAGAAGCAAAGCTATGCCTAAGTGAATGCGGCGTGGCTGATGAATCTAACTGTAATTCAAATTTTAACTTTTCAATCTTTCTTTGAATTATTCTAGGGCTTAAATCACCTCCTTTAACCCCTTTAAAAATTTTTTCATCACGCCTAATATTAAAAGGCATAGACCTGATATATTTTCTAATTTCAATATAAATATTATCAAGTAAAGGAACATATCGTTGCTTTTTTCCTTTACCTTTTACCATAATAAACTCTGAATTAATATCAGACTCAGTTAATGATAATACCTCAGATATTCTAAGACCCGTACTATAAAACAGCAAAATAACCACATAATCTCTACAACCAACCCAATCATCATATTTTTTTAATGTATCAAATAATCTAGATATCTCTGACAATTCTAAAGATTTGGGTAATGATTTAGCTATTTTAGGATAATTTAAATCTAAAAATGGAGAATTTTTTAATTTTAATTTATCCTCTATAGTAGCATAAAAACTTTTTAACGCTGATAATTTTCTAGCCCTGGTTACAGCTGATAATTTACGTTTTTTATTGCTTGCCAAAAAAGACCTTATTGTTTCAACATCAAGCTCTTTAAAACTATTAACTCCTATTTCTTCAGCTTTATATTCAGATAAAAATAAAATAAAATCTTTAAGATCCAAAGAATATGAATCTACTGTTTTTACAGAATATTTCTGAACTTCTAATAATCTTTTTTGCCAAAAAATCAGTAGATCTCTTAATTTAGCATCTGCAATAAAAGACCAAGCTTGCATTTTGCCATGAAATTAAAGAATTTTCTGACCTGATTTTTTCCAATCAGCCACAAAAACATCAAGACCTTTATCTGTTAAGGGGTGCTTAATTAATTCCTTAACAATTTTTGGAGGAATAGTAGCAATATCAGCACCAATTTTTGCACATTCTATCAAATGAATTGGGTTTCTGATAGAAGCAGCAAGTATTTTAGTTTCTATATCTGGATAATTATCATAAATATCTCTAATTTCAGAAATTAAATTCAAGCCATCAAGACCAATATCATCTAACCTACCTATAAAAGGAGAAACATAAGTAGCACCAGCCTTAGCTGCCAACAAAGCTTGGCTAGCAGAAAAACATAAAGTAACATTAACTGTTGCCCCCTCTCCTGTTAATTGTTTACATAATTTTAAACCATCCCAAGTTAAAGGTAATTTTATAGTTATATTATCAGCTATTTTTCTAAGCTCATAAGCCTCTTTTAACATTTGATCATATTCTGTCGCAGCCACTTCAGCACTTACTGAGCCAGAAATTACTTTGCAAATTTCACATAAAATTTCCTTAAAATCTTTTCCTTCCTTAGCAACTAATGAAGGGTTTGTAGTTACCCCATCAATTAAACCAGTTTCCGATAATTCATTAATCTCTAAAATATTAGCTGTATCTATAAAAAATTGCATTTTTCCTCTAACAAATTTATAAAAAGCAAATTACTCCTAATATTTAAAAAAATGAAGTATTATCTCTATTTTATTTCACAACCTAACAAATTAACAAAAAATATCCATGCAGAGATATTACAATATATTAAAAATCATGAGCTAAAAATTTTAAAAGAAGAAATATTAGCAGAATCGGAATGTTACTGCTTTCTTTTAGATTTCAATTCAGATGAAAACATATTTTTAAACAAAGTAAGAGAAGATTTTTACAAATTAGAAATAGATATTTTTTTGATTAAAGAAGAATATCGAAAAATCAAAAAATTACTAATAGCTGATATGGATTCAACAATAATTGAAAATGAATGCATAGATGAAATAGCTAAATATGCTAATAAATATAAAGAAGTTAAAAAAGTTACCGAAGCAGCAATGAATGGAGAATTAGATTTTAGCTCTTCCTTAATAAAAAGAGTAAAATTATTAGAATCTATTCCATTAACAAGCTTAGAGGAAATTTATAATAATAACATCAAATTATCATATGGAGCAGAAATATTAGGAAAGACCCTTAGAAAATATAATTGCCATCTTGCCCTAGCCTCTGGAGGATTTCAATTTTTTACCAATAAAATTAAAGAAAAAATATCATTTAACGAAGACCATTCCAATAATTTAGAAGTAAAAAATAATATTTTAACAGGAAATATTATCCCACCAATTTTTGATAATAATAGCAAATTAAAATTAAGCCAAAATTTACAAAAAAGACTAAATCTTCAACCAGAAGAAATAATTTGCGTTGGAGATGGAGCAAATGATATACCAATGTTAGAAAGCACCCCATTTGGAATTGCTTATAAAGCAAAAAAAACAGTAAAAACAGTAAGCCAACATCACATAAATCATAGCTCATTAACATCGATATTATATTTACAAGGAATAAAAAAAATTGATTTTATTATTTAAAATAATTTTAATTAATAGACTTGTAATTGTTAATTTAGTTACTATATAATAAATGCGATGAAAAAAAAGTCAGACAACAATAAAAATTCTAAAAATTTTCTAATCTGGGTAGCAATATTTGGAGCATTTTTAGTAATAAGCAGCCTAATTAATCAATCAAGCAGCCAAAAAAACCAAATAGATTTTTCAGACTTCCT
>JADHLN010000020.1 GCA_016780625.1 Rickettsiales bacterium | reverse complement strand
TGAAAAAAAAGTCAGACAACAATAAAAATTCTAAAAATTTTCTAATCTGGGTAGCAATATTTGGAGCATTTTTAGTAATAAGCAGCCTAATTAATCAATCAAGCAGCCAAAAAAACCAAATAGATTTTTCAGACTTCCTGGCAAATGTCAAAGCGGGTCATGTTATATCCGTTTCAATCTCTAGCAATAATGCAATTGAAGGAAAATATAAAGATAATAGCATTTTTACCACCCAAGCTCCTAATTATCCTAACTTAATAGATAAATTAGAAGAAGCTAATGTAAGAATAAAAGTAACAACAGCAGATAATATGAAAACCACCTTAATTTCTGCTTTAATCTCATGGCTACCATTTATCATCATAATTTTTGTTTGGGTTTATTTTGTCAAAAAAATGGGTAAAGGAGGAGGAAACCCCTTAAGCTTTGCAAAAAGTAAAGCTAAAATGTACATGAATAAAGACATTAAAATAACTTTTAAAGATATTGCAGGAATTGAAGAAGCAAAAGAAGAAATAATGGAATTAGTAGAATTCCTCAAAGACCCTTTCAAATTTAAAAAACTTGGAGGAAAAATCCCTAAAGGTTGTTTATTAATCGGAAATCCAGGCACAGGAAAAACCTTATTAGCAAAAGCAATTGCTGGCGAAGCAAAAGTGCCTTTTTTTAGCATTTCAGGATCTGATTTTGTTGAAATGTTTGTAGGAGTAGGAGCAAGCAGAGTAAGAGACTTATTTGAACAAGGCAAAAAAAATGCTCCTTGCATAATTTTTATTGACGAAATTGACGCAGTAGGAAGACATAGAGGAGTTGGCGTTGGCGGAGGAAATGATGAAAGAGAACAAACCTTAAATCAACTTCTTGTAGAAATGGATGGCTTTCAGGAAAATGAAGGTGTTATTATTTTAGCTGCAACTAATAGAGCAGATGTTCTTGATAAAGCTCTCCTTAGACCTGGAAGATTTGACAGGCAAATCAACGTTCCAAATCCTGATGTAAATGGTAGAAAAAGAATTTTAGAAGTTCATGCTAAAAATGTCGAAATAGCTCCAGATGTAGATCTAAGCATAATTGCTAGAGGAACTCCTGGTTTCGCTGGCGCTGAATTACAAAACCTAGTTAATGAGGCAGCTCTTCATGCAGCTCGTCATAATAAAAAAATGGTAACCATGAAAGATTTTGACTACGCCAAAGATAGAGTTTTGATGGGTGCTGAAAGAAAATCAATGGTAATGAAAGAAGAAGAAAAGAAACTAACAGCTTATCATGAAGCAGGTCATGCTATTGTTACAGTATTTTCAGAAGCATCAGACCCAATTCATAAAGCAACCATAATGCCAAGAGGAGCAGCTTTAGGAATGGTAATGCGCTTACCTGAAGATGACAAATTATCAGTCACATATGAAAAACTTAAAGCAGATCTTGCCGTTGCTATGGGAGGTAGAGTTGCTGAGGAAATAATTTTTGGTGCAAATAAAGTAACTACAGGAGCCTCATCAGATATCCAGCAAGCTACTAGAATATCAAAAATGATGGTAACTAAATGGGGAATGTGCGAAGCAATTGGACCAATAATGCATGAAATGAGTCAAGAAGACTTCATATCTAACGATAAAGCAAATCTCATAGATGAAGAAGTAAAAAAACTAGTAGAAGAAGGTTATAATACAGCAAAAACACTACTTAAAAAACATATCAAAAAACTACATTTACTTGCAGAAGCTCTATTAAAATACGAAACTTTAAGCGGAAGTGAAGTCAAAGAAATCATTGCAGGTAAAAAAATCCGCACTAATCAAGCAAAAGAAGCTGTTGCTAAAAAAACAAAAAAAACAGCTTCATAAACCAATCCCATAACAACTCACAATGCAAAACTCACTTAAATTAGCTAATTCTTTAAAAAATATATTAGAAGAAAATAAAGCCGAAGAAATATCATTAATTGATATGGCAGGTAAAAATGATATTTGTGATTATATGATTATTGCCTCAGGAACATCTAATAGACATGTTGTATCATTAGCAGAGAAAATTATTCAATATATAAAACATGACACTCAGTTAAATTATAATTCTGAAGGAATGGATGATGGAAAATGGGTATTAGTTGATACACCGCAAATTATAACTCATATATTTCATCCTGAAACAAGATCATATTACGACTTAGAAACATTATGGGCTAATCCAAAACAAAGATCTAAAACTGATTAAACCTTCCAAAATATAATATTTGCAAACCAACCAGCAAATAAAGCAGCTAAAACACAAAATAAAGCATAAGCTATACTATAATCATGAGCTGAATTATAAATAAATGATTCAAACCCAGTACGCTTTACTTCAATTGGAATAGTTTGCATAGCAACAAAATTATTATCAGCCACTAAATAAATATCTATATTATAAAAGCCATGAGGAATAGTTTTAGGAAAGTTCAAATTAGCTTTAAATAAAGTATCTCCCATAAATTTAATTTCATTAATATTTTTAGCATATAATTCATCATTAAATTTCTCTTCATAAATAGCTGAACGAAAATCATCTATCTCTTCAAGATAAGCCTCACCAGTATAATTTAGAGGTATATTTTCAACTCCTATATTTAAATTCTTAACTAATAATTCATTTGATATATTAGCTACATCAAAGCTACTATATATATCATAAAAACCATAAACATCCTTAAATTTCATTTGCTTTCTATTTAGCCATATTCCAGCTATTTTTTCTTTTTTTCTCACAACATAATCTTCATTAGGGCCTCTAACAACAACAATAATCTCACCCGGAGAATTTCTAGCCCCAAATAAAAACAACTTCTGACCTGAAAATCTTGCATCTATAAGAATTTTATCATGACTAATATCTGAATCGATAGGTTTTGCAAAAATATTGCAAGATATTAACGTTAAAATACAAATTATTTTAATTCTCATCAATTAACATTACCTCAAAAGGGTTAATAGGAGCAATAAAAAAACCTAATGCTAATTTAAATACTAAAGTAAGAATAATAATAGCTAATATAGCTCTTAATTTTTCTGCAGGACAAAATAATGCAACCCTTGTTCCAAACTGAGCTCCCACAACTGAACTAACTAATAATATACCAGCCAATACTATATCCACAGATTGAGTAGTTAAAATATGCAAAATAGTAACATTAGAAGTTACAAATATAACCTGAAATAACGAAGTACCAACAACTACTGAAGTTGGCATCCCCAATATATAAATCATTGCTGGAATCATTATAAACCCTCCACCAATACCCATAATCGAAACTAATATACCAGAAAAAATACTTACAAAAACAGGTATTAATAAACTTATTGTTAAATCTGAACGCGGAAAATAAATCTTACAAGGAAGCTTATTATATAATTTATCTTTCCTGTTAAGTTTCATTGACTGAGATTTAATCTTAAAAACAACTTTAAAACTCTCATAAGCCATTGAAAAACCAATAAAACCTAGCACAAATATATATAAAAGAGAAATAACCAAATCAATTTGACCAAATCCTTTTAAAAATTTAAAAATCAATACTCCAATTGATGAGCCAACAAAGCCTCCCGCAATTAAAATATTACCCATTTTAAAATCTACATTTTTACGCCTTGCATGAGTTAAAAAACCAGAAAAAGAAGAAGCAATTATTTGATTAGCAGAAGATGCAACAGCAATGGCTGGCCCAACCCCCATAAAAATTAATAAAGGTGTCATTATAAAACCACCACCAATACCAAATAAACCAGATAAAATACCAGCAAAAAAACCGGCTAATAATAGCCATAAAATATTTATTGGTATTTCTGCAATAGGCAAATATATTTCCATTAAAACTCTGAAAAAAGAGGTTCTATAAGTTAAAGAATAAGGCTATTTATAAAGATATAATTATAAAATTAAAGATTTTTAAAAATTTCCAAAGCCTTATTACGAGCATCAGCATGGTTTACAATTGGTTTAGGATAATTTTCACCTAACTTTACTCCAGCAAAATCTAACTCTTTCTCTGATGCTTCCCAAGGTCGATGAATATATTTATTTGATAATTTTGATAATATTGGTAACCATTTCCTGATATATGTTCCATCATCATCAAATTTTTCTCCTTGGGTAATTGGATTAAAAATTCGAAAATAAGGTGCTGCATCAGCCCCACTTCCTGCAACCCACTGCCATGAAGCACTATTATTTGCCATATCTGCATCTAGCAACTGATTCCAAAAAAACTCTTCCCCAATTCTCCAATCAATAAATAAATCTTTTATTAAGAAAGAAGCCACTATCATTCTAGCTCTATTATGCATATAACCAGTTTGATATAATTCTGTCATTGCTGCATCAATAACTGGATATCCAGTTTTAGCTTTTGCCCATTTATTAAATAAATGCATATTATTTTGCCAAGGAAAACTATCAAATTTACTATTAAAATTTTGCTCTCTCAGCTCTTTGAAATGATAAAGTAAATAATAGGAAAATTCTCTCCAACATAATTCTGAAATAAATTTACTAACTTGCTTATCATTTAATCTATTTCTTAGGGTTTGAAAAATATAATCAACGGATATCTCACCAAAGTGTAAATGCGGCGATAAAGCAGAGCAAATATCTTTATTTAACAAATTTCTACCTTCTGCATAATTTGCAATTTTTTTATCTATAAAATCGTGGAATTTTTCATGAGCAGATTTTTCGCCCATTGTAAAATATTTTAAAAATTTGCTCCCCCAATCAGGGTTTTTAGGCAATAAATTTAAATCATCAATAGATAATGAGTTAATATTATTTTCATATAAGTTAATATCCCCCCCCTCTTCTAATTCAACAAAATTCTCTTCTAAAAAAAGCTGCATTTTTTTATAAAATGGCGTAAACACTTTAAAATAACTACCTTGATTATTTTTGATTTGCCATGGTTCACAGAGCAAATTAGCTCTATAACTTTCAACAGTTAATTTATCTTTAAAAAATTCTTTTATTTTCTTATCAGATGAAATAGCTTCTGGTTCATATTGACGATTCCAAAAAAGATAATCAGCTTTACTAGAGGCAATTATTTCATCTAAAACCTCAACTGGGTCACCTATCCTAACAATTAATTTATTATTATATTGCAAGGATAGCTTTTGCAAGGAATGATAAAGCCAAACCCTTTGAGCTTCGCCATAATCTTTAGGGTTATAAATAAATAAAGGTATAATATGAGCTGATTTAGCAGCTTCGCTTAAGGCTTTATTATATTTAATACGCAAATCCTTACGATGCCAAAAAATAGCAACTTTACTCATAATTAAATATTACCTAAAATTGCTATATATAAATTAGAAATAGCACCAGTAAAAATACTAAGAAATGTTAAAAACATCGCTATCATCCTTATATTATCTCTAATAACATTTTCTGATAAGCTAAAAGCATGTAATAACCTTCCTAAAAGCAAACTAAAACCAGCTGTATGCACTAACCAAAAACCAGCACCATTGCTTTCACTAAGTATAAGTAAAATTAATGATATCGGTACATATTCAATAAAATTCGCGTGCCTTCTAATTAAAATTTTTAAGCTTTTATTATTACCATCACCAATTGTAATATTATGTAAAATTCTTAGCCTAATAACCGAAGCTGAAAGATAAAAATATATAAATCCTAAAATTGATGCATAAAAACTTGTCCAATACATATAAACCTTTTTTGACAATTTTGTTAACTTGAATAAAACTCTTTTTCAAGGAATAATATTGAATAATCAAAATAAGAATTTATGAAATCTGATAAAATAAACAAACAAAAAAACGTCCTCGGTGAAGAATTAGAATTTTGTTGTTACAAACCTAAAACTGGGTTTTTAAGAAATGGCTATTGTCATATAATACCAGAAGACCAAGGATCACATACAATATGCATTGAAATTACCGATGATTTTTTAAATTTTCAAAAAAAAATAGGTAATGATTTAAGCACCCCAGTTCCAGAATTTAATTTTCCTGGCTTAAAAGACGGTGATAGATGGTGTGTTTGTGCTTCAAGAGTAAAACAAGCAATAACTGCAGCTATTAATATAAAAATACTGCTTCGCTCAACTAATGAAGCCGCATTAGAATATGTATCACTAGCTGAAATGAAAAAATACGCCATTGATATTTCTTAAGTAGAATAATCTATAAAGAGTTTCTTTCGCACCCAAAGTCGTAATATTAGAGGTTTCTAATTATATGCAAGGTTAAAAAATTAATATTAATAACAAACAACAAGTTTATAAAAAATCTCTCTTAGAATTTTAATAAATAATATTCAGAAATTTAAATTCCTCTAGAATTAGGATTTTGTTTGTGAATATCTTCTGCACTAATACTTTGTTTATATATTGGTTTGATTAATTCTGGAGGTAATATGTTTACCCAAGAGTGCTTCCCTAACATATTAGAAGATCCCATTGCAAAAGCAATTATTTTGCTACGATACCCAGTAATTAATATGTTAGATATTTCATCAGGCAAAAAAGAGCAACCTCGATGTAAGGATAATCCATGATCTAAAGCTAAACTCAATATAGAGTTGCCTTTCCTATCAGTAGAATATATAATATCTTGATCATAAGAAATAAATTCTTCAAGCAGCTCTATGTCTTTCTGCTTATCATTATCAATTTCTTCATCATTAAAAATATCATACATAATCCTATGAACTGCAGATCGCAACTGATCATCATTATCACGAATATATTGTAATAAAATATAAATATTTTCATAATTTCTATTTTCAACCTGTGTCATTAGCACAGTATCGCCTCTATTATTAACAGCATGAATATTTGCCTCATATTTTATTACTAATAATTCAAATAAATCTTTGCCCTCAGTAAGGTGTAAAGCTGTATTTTTATTCCTGCTATTTTGCTGATTAACATTTGCACCTTTATGTATAAAAAAAAGAGCCATATAATAATGTCCATATATAACAGCTTGATGCAGCAAACTATTACCGGTTTCATTATCCAACAATTTTAATAATTCATTATTACAACAAACGAGCTCTTGAATTAGATTCTTATTCATATAAGGATCAATTGTATCTTTTTGAAGCTCAAGAAATATCTTTTCAAAATCACTCATATCGTATCTCTTCCTAATTGACATATTATACTATAAATTCTTTTGCACATCAATAAAAATCTAACTTTTAATTATTGATGGTGCCGCCAAGAAGAATCGAACTTCCGACCCCCACATTACCAATGTGGTGCTCTACCACTGAGCTATAGCGGCAAGCTTATTTAACAGATTTTTTTGAATTGGTTTTTACTGTTTTCTTTTTAACAGTCTTTTTAGGCAAGGCTTTAGATTTCTTTTTTTCATCCTCAGACATTTCTTTTCTGAAGCTTTTTATACCTTTAGCAAAATCCGCCATAATTTTAGATATTCTTCCTCCACCAAATAATACTAAAACTATCAATAAAATTATAAGTAACTGCCAAATTCCAAGAGACATAGAAATAATAAAAAATTATTACTACTATAATAGATATTATTTCCTCAGGCAAGCTTAAATAAATTAAGTTTCTGTTTTTTTCCCAAAAATTGATCTAGTTGAACTACGCCACTTCTGATTATTATCTTCTTTCTTAAATTGATTTCTTGCAAAATTATCAATTTTCTCCGCAAATTTAATATTTTTTGTCATTTCTACAATATGCTCTCTTTGCTGTGCTTTTAAAGACTCATTAAAATGAGCATTTATCCAAAATATAGTATTTTTAAACAAAGATTTAATTTCACCTAGACGAAATTTATAATTTTCGCTATAACCTCCAACCTCCTTACTTCTTGCCAATAACTCAAAAAATCTTGCCAAATATTCAGAGTTATGTTGCTTTTCAGGATATACAGCCATTTCCTTAAAAATTATTTGTTTAATCGCATTTTTAAGAAGCATATGGGTTTTGCCTATATTTTCCAAATCAGATAAAAATATATCCTTAAAATTTGATTCTAAAACAACTCTGCTTTCATATTCTAATGCATGGGTTATTTCATGAGCCAAAACCTCAACATTTAATTTTTTTAACCTAATTTGATATTTATTTCTTTTAAGAAACACACCCAGATATTTATTAAACACAGAATCTTGCTCAGTTATACAACAGCCATCTAAACCATGTAAAGCATCATCTTCAATTATAAATTTTACCATACCAATCTCACATTTAGTAAGAATAACATCCAAGCCTATTTTAAAAAAATCAATTTTATATAATTCTTTATAACAAGCTAAGAAATAGTCTAATTCTTGCTGCTTCTTATATGAAACATTATTTGTTAAAATCTGTTCTATGCTTGTCATTCTTCTTTTTATGATTTAAAAATATCTCTTAAATATTATTTTACCCTATTAATATGTATTTGTTAATCGATAATTATGATAGCTTCACCTACAATATAGTTCACTATCTTGGTGAAATTGGTATAAATGTCATTGTTAAAAGAAATGACGAAATAACAATTGAAGAAATCAAAAAAGCAAAACCTAAAGCCATATTTATATCACCAGGCCCATCAACACCTAATGAATCTGGCATATGTCTTGATATGGTAGAAAATTTTAAAAACAACACTCCAATTTTTGGCATCTGTCTTGGCCATCAAATTATAGGACAAAATTTTGGCGCTAAAATTATAAAAGCAGATACTCCAATGCACGGGAAAATATCTAAAATAATTCACAATAAAAAAGGTGTTTTTAAAAATATAAAAAACCCTTTTAAAGCAACCAGATATCACTCTCTAATAATTGATAGAAATAGCTTATCACAAGAATTTGAAATAACCGCAGAAACAAAAGATAAAATAATAATGGCCATTAAACATAAGACTCTTCCTATTGAATCAGTACAATTTCATCCTGAGAGTGTTGGTACAGAAAATGGAAAAAATCTTTTACAAAATTTTATTAAACTATATTGTTAGTAGAATTTTAGTTAAAAATTACCCATAACCCAAGCAACGATTTTTAACAAACTTTTAAATAATATGAATATTATCGAAATCACTATTGGTGAAAAAAATTATAAAATATCATGTAATCCTGGTGAAGAGGATCACATTGTAAAACTTTCACAAAAAATTAATGAAAGATATAATAATTTAAGCAAAAATATCGGAGATAAAGCTTCTGAAAATTTAATGCTTGTTATTATAGCTTTAATGCTGGAAGATGAACTATCAAACCATCAAAAAAATAGCAACCAAAATGCTAAAATTGCTAATATCTCTAAAAAGCTTGAAAATATTATATCTAGGCTTGAAGAAGCATCTTAACTAAAAAATAAATTCAATATTTGTTGAGAAAATATCAAAATAATTATATAATTAAATTATATTTAACTGCTTGGCTCGATCAAGGTTTTTTCGCTTCAGATCTATAATAAATATCTAGGGAGCGGTCACTGAGTTCTGCTGTGGCATTAATCAAACTGCACCCACCTTAACAAAATAGGGTCTAAGATTGGGAACCGACGACCAAGTGGTTAAATTACATAAAAAAACTGACAATGAATAAAAATTTTTTAAGAGAAAAATTTAAAAAATTACGCTCAAATATTAGCGAGGAGGAAAAATTAAAATCCGAAAAAATTATCCTAGAAAAATTAAAAAATCATCTGCAAAAAACACAAATTATTGCAATTTATTATCCTTTAAAATCTGAAGTAAATCTAATTTCATTAAAAGAATATTATCCTAATATTTTACTTCCCAAAATAATCAATGATCACTCTCTTAAATTTTTTCCTATTCAGGAAAACTTAATTAATAATCCAGTTTTCAAAATAAAAGAGCCCATTGGCCATAAAGAAGTGAAGCCAGATATTATTATTTGTCCTTTACTTGCTTTTGACAAACATAAAAATCGCTTAGGTTATGGCAAAGGATATTATGATAAATTTTTAAATAACAACAACATCACTAAAATTGCAGCTGGATTTTCAGTTCAGGAAACCGAGCAAATTCCTCAC
This sequence comes from Rickettsiales bacterium, assembly GCA_016780625.1. Taxonomy (GTDB): domain Bacteria; phylum Pseudomonadota; class Alphaproteobacteria; order Rickettsiales; family JABIRX01; genus JADHLN01. The sequence continues at coordinate 8,122 of JADHLN010000020.1, read as the reverse complement.
GAAAACCATGACGTCAAAATGGATTTAATAATAACTGAAAAAGATATATTTTAATTTTCGATTGAAAGCTTAGATTTACGAGACTTTCTCCTTCTTTTTCCAACTCTTCTCTTACTAACTATGTCCATATCAACTTGAACTCTTTTTTCAATATAGCTAGTTAAACATTCAGATAATTCATCCATTTTCTCTCTGAAAAAATGATCAGCACCCTCTATCAAAGAATAATCTATTTCTATATTTTTCTGTAATGATAATTTATCAGCCAATTTTGCAGCGCTTTCTTCAGGAACAATACTATCCTTATTTCCCTGCACAATAAGCCCTGATGCAGTGCATGGAGCTAAAAAAGAAAAGTCATATTTATTTGCAGGTGGAGAAATAGAAACAAAACCCATTATTTCAGGTCTACGCATTAATAATTGCATAGCAATCCATGAACCAAAAGAAAAACCACCTATCCAAAATATATTAGAAGTTGGGTTTTGAGCTTGCAGCCAATCCATAGCTGTTGTTGCATCAGCAAGCTCACCAATTCCGTCATCATATTTTCCTTGTGATTTACCAACTCCTCTAAAATTAAACCTTAAAACCGAAAAACCATTATCAACAAATGCTTTAAATAAACTATAAGCAACCTTGTTATTCATTGTTCCACCATGGAGTGGGTGCGGATGCAACACCAAAGCAACCGGAGCTTTAGGCTCATTACTATGGTAGTAACGCCCTTCCAACCTACCTTCAGGACCATTAAATATTATTTCAGGCATAGCATATACTCAAATTGGTTAATAGTTGACTTATTAGCTTGGTTATTATATAAAGTCAGTGCATCTAAGTAACTTAAAAATAAAGCAAAGTCAATATGCTACTTACTTCAAAAGGAAGATACGCCGTTATGGCCATAGTTGATTTAGCACAACAAGAAAAAGAAAGGCCGGTAAAAATGGAAGATATTGCTAAAAGACAAAATATTTCTGCAAATTATTTAGAGCAAATTTTTAGTAAATTAAAAAATTCTGGTATCATCATTTCCCAAAAAGGGCCTGGCGGAGGATATTTACTGCACGAAAAATCTAATCAGATTTTTATTTCAGATATAATAAAAGCAGTTGAGGAACCAATAAAATTCACCAAATGTGATGAAAATTCAAATTGCAATGCAGCAGATGTAAAATGCCAAACACATTTTCTTTGGAAAGGGCTAGAAAATCATATCCAAAAATATCTTGGCAATATTAGCATTAATGATATTTGCAAAGGAAAAATAGCTAACTTAAATTATTAATATAAAATGCAAAAACCTGTTTATCTAGATTATCAATCAACCACCCCAACTGACCCAAGAGTTGTAGAAAAAATGCTACCATATTTTGCTGAAAAATTCGGCAACCCTCACTCTAGAAGTCATTCATATGGCTGGGTAACCGAAGAAGCTGGTGAGATAGCTCGAGAACATGTAGCAAATCTAATTGGAGCAAGCCCAAAAGAAATAATTTTTACTTCAGGTGCAACTGAATCAAATAATATTGCCATTAAAGGAATTGCTAAATTTCATGAAAAACAAAAAAATCACATAATTACAGTAGCTACAGAACATAAATGTGTGTTAGACTCATGTAGAATATTAGGAACAGAAGGCTTTGATATAACTTATTTACCTGTTCAATCTAATGGCCTAATTGATTTAGAAGAACTTAAAAAATCTATTACTGATAAAACCATTTTAATTTCAGTAATGACTGTAAATAATGAAATTGGTGTAATCCAACCTATAAAGGAAATTGGAAAGATTTGCAAAGAAAACTCAATATATTTTCATACTGATGCAGCACAAGCATTTGGTAAAATCCCTCTAGATGTAGATGAAATGAATATTGATCTAATGAGCATTTCAGCCCACAAAATCTACGGTCCAAAAGGAATTGGAGCTTTATATATCAGAAGAAAACCTCGCGTAAGATTAAAACCAATAATTAGTGGCGGAGGTCAAGAAAGAGGCTACAGATCAGGAACCTTACCAACAGCTCTGGCAGTAGGTTTTGGTGAAGCAGCAAGATTAGCTAAAATTGAAATGTCTGAGAATCAAAAACATATCGAAAAACTAACTGCTAAATTATATGATAGCTTAACAAAGCAAGTTCCAGATATTTATCTAAATGGTGATAAGCAACATAGAATTTATGGTAATTTAAATCTAAGCTTTGCTTATATTGAAGGAGAATCAATGATCATGGCAATTAAAGACCTTGCAGTATCTTCTGGATCTGCTTGCACCTCAGCTTCACTTGAACCATCATATGTTCTCAAAGCACTTGGTGTAGATGAAGAGCTAGCTCATACATCAATTCGTTTTGGAGTTGGAAAATTTACAACTGAAGAAGAGATTGATTTTGCAATAAAAACAATTCTTAATTCAATTGAAAAATTAAGATCATTAAGCCCTCTTTGGGAAATGGCTCAAGAAGGAATTGACCTCAAATCAATACAATGGGAAACACATTAATTAACTTTTTATTTATTTTATTATGGCATATAGCGAAAAACTTTTAGATCACTACAACAACCCTCAAAATGTTGGTTCGTTAGATAAAAAACAAAAAAATGTAGGCACAGGGCTTGTAGGAGCTCCAGCATGTGGTGACGTTATGAAGTTACAAATTGAAGTTAATGAAGAAGGAACAATTGACAAAGCATGTTTTAAAACTTTTGGTTGCGGTTCTGCAATTGCATCTAGCTCTTTAGTTACGGAATTAATCAAAGGCAAAACACTTGAAGATGCTCAAAAAATTAAAAATACAGATATAGCAAAAGAATTATCTTTACCTCCGGTAAAAATTCATTGTTCTGTTCTTGCTGAAGATGCAATAAAAGCTGCAATTACAGATTATCAAAATAAGCAATCTGAAAATAATGAGTAAAACCAACCATAGCTTTTCTAACAAATCTGTAGATTATTTAAAAGTTACAGAAAATGCTATAAAGGCAATTAAAGATAAGATTGCCCATAAGGAAGATATATTTGGCATAAAAATAGGTATAAAAACCAGAGGTTGCTCAGGAATGGCATATAATATTGAATATGCTAACAAAGAAACTATCACCGAATATGATGAATTACTAAATAACCAAAAAGTAAATATCTTTATAGATCCCAAAATCTCTCTTTTTCTATTCAATACAGAAATGGATTTTGTAGAAAAAAAAACCGAAAATGGCATGATTGTGGAATCTGGTTTTATTTTTAACAATCCAAATGAAACAGGAAGATGTGGTTGCGGTGAATCATTTTATGTTTAGCTAAAAATGAACCAACAAAATTTCACATGCTATAATTGCAAACACAGCAATCAATTTGGAACATTATTTTGCTCTCATTGTCAGTCAATCCAGCCTATTAGCGAAAAAAATTATTTCAAAATTTTTTCACTTCAACTAAATTTTTCCTTAGATAAAAACAAATTAGAAGAAAATTATTTAAATTTACAAAAATTACTACACCCAGATAATTTCCAGCAAAAATCAGCTATTGAATTAAACCTAGCATTGCAACATACAAGCATGGTTAATGAAGCATATTTAAATTTAAAATCAGATCTAAAACGCAGTGAATATCTTTTAAAAATAGAAAATATTATTGTTAATCAAGATAATAAAAGCTCAATCTCACCCGATAATGATTTACTAAATTATATTTTCAACTTAAGAGACGAAATTGAAGATATAGAAGGTCAGCAAGAACTAAAAGCAATTAAAGAAAACATCAAAAAAGAAGTGATAAATATAATTAAGGAATTAGAGCAATTATTTACAAAAAAACAATATGATGTAATTGCTAAATTGACAATAAAACTAAGATATCTCGAAAAAATACAAGAAGAATTAGAAATAAAATTAGCACTATGAGTTTAATCCAAATTAACGAAGAAAACAAACAAGAAATTAACAAAAAAATTGCCATAGGAATTGACCTTGGCACAACAAACTCTTTAGTTGCATTTTCTGAAAATAAAAACCCAAAAATTCTGAAAGCAGATAATGAGCTAGAAGCAATAAAATCTATTTTATCTCTTGGTGAAAACAATCAAATTATTGTTGGCAACACAGATAAAAATTTAAAATCAATAAAATCCATAAAAAGATTAATGGGTAAAACAAATGAGGATTTAAGTGAAGAATTAAAAAATTATAATTATGACATTCTTGAAAAGACAGAAGAAAAAATAATCAAGCTAAATTTTGCAGACAATATCACCCCTATTGAAGCATCAGCAGAAATTCTAAAAACATTAAAAAAAAGAGCAGAAAAATCATTACAAACAGAAATTAATGATGCCGTAATTACAGTTCCTGCATATTTTGATGATGCAGCTAGGAATGCCACAATCGCAGCTGCCAAAATTGCCAATTTAAATATCTTAAGATTAATTAATGAACCTACAGCAGCTGCACTAGCTTATGGTTTTGACAAAGATCTTGAGGGGATTTATGCAATCTATGATTTTGGTGGCGGAACATTTGATGTTTCTATCCTAAAAATGCATAAGGGTATTTTTCAGGTTATTGCTACAAAAGGTGATAATTTTTTAGGAGGAGACGATCTTGATATTGCCATAGCTAATTATCTTGCAGATAAATTTCAAATTACTGATAATATAGCTTTAAATGAAGCAAATCTTGCTAAAGAATCTTTAAGCAAAAATAAAATATATGAAAATAAGCAACTAAAAATAACTCTTCATCAAGAGGAATTTCACGAAATTATCAAACCTTTAATTAATAAAACATTAGATATTTTTGCAACAGCAATTCAAGATGCAAAAATTAATAAAGCAGAAATAAAAGAAACAATTTTAGTTGGTGGATCTACTAAAATTAGTTATTTAAAAAAATTATTAGCAGAATTTTTAGAAAAGCGAGCTCTAGATAATATTAATCCTGATAATGTTGTTGCTCTTGGCGCTGCGCTGCAAGCAGAATATCTCACTAACTCAACAGGTAATTTATTAATTGATATAATACCATTATCACTTGGAATTGAAACAATGGGAGGGATTACAGAAAAAATAATACCAAGAAATAGCGCTATACCAATTTCATTTTCTCAAAAATTTACCACCTTTAAAGATAATCAAACTGGTATGCAAATTCATATTGTTCAAGGTGAAAGAGAGTTAAGCAATAAAAACAGATCTCTTGGATATTTTGAATTAAAAAACATTCCTAAATTACCAGCAGGAAAAGCTATTATTAACATCCATTTTAATATTGATATGGACGGAATTTTAACTGTTACAGCAGAAGAAGAAACAAGCAATATTAAGCAAGAAATAATAGTTAAGCCATCCTACGGACTAGATGAAAAGCAATTAATGGAAATTTTACAAAAAACTCATCAAAATGCCAAAGATGACATGATAGAAAGATTAATTGCTAAAAATAACATTTCACTTTCTTCTTACAAAGATCAAATTGAAAAAATAATGGCAGATAAAGATTATAATTTTAGTGCAGAAGAACAAAAAGAGGCAGAAGAATTTTGTGCAAAAATGCAAGAAGAGAAAGAAAAGCTGAACAAATCCAATAACTATAATCAATTAGAAAAGCTGCAAAAAGATACAAAGGAATATCTAAATAACCTATGTTTAAAAAAAATAAATATAATTACTTCTTCATTAGAAGGAAAAACTATTGCAGAAATTGATAATTTATTTAAAAATAAGAAATAATTTTAATCACAAACTAAAATGCCTAAAGTAATATTCATAGAGAATGATGAAAGAAAAGAAATTGAAGCAGAAAATGGGCTTTCAATTTTAGAAATAGCACACAAAAACAACATTGATTTAGAAGGTGCCTGTGAAGGATCTCTTGCATGTTCTACATGCCACGTAATTGTAAATGACAATTTTTTCAATAAATTAGAAGAAGCAAGCGAAGAAGAAGAGGATATGCTTGATTTAGCTTTCGGAGTTACTCACACTTCAAGATTAGGTTGTCAGATAATTATGAGCGATGAATTAGATGGCATTGAATTACAAGTTCCTAGCAACACAAGAAATATTAGTCAATAATGTTAAGAAAAACTAGAAAAAAACTTAAAATATTTTTTCTATTATTCTTAATAATTATCTCTGTAATTTTCACTGTTTATTTTGCCATAACAACTATAGAAAAAAAAATTCTTAAAGAAATAGATAAGAAATTCACTTCAATTTTTCCTGGCTCTTCATTAAATTACCAAGATTTTAACAAAACTGGCTTATTTTTTATTAAAAATATCAGCATAAATCACATAATTATAGAACATAAAAACTATAAAATAGAATCTGATAAGTTGAATGTAGATTTATTAAATAATAAGGCAAAAAATATAAATATAAGCTCTCCTATTATTTTATTTCGTCAAAATTCTTTACCAGCAGCTTCTCTTTCAAGCAAAAAAAATATAAACATAGAAATTGTTGAAGAGGAAGAAAGAAACCTCAAAAATATCATAGTTAAAATACCAGAGCCTATTTTATTCAAAAATAATATAGAAAATTACATTATAAATCATAATGCACCAGATTTAAGATTGAGCTTAATAAATAACCAGCTTAAAAATTTAAGTTATAATGCTAGTAAAATTCTTTTTATTAGCGAAGGTGAGGCACAGAAAAAGCCAATATATGAAGTAAATGATTTATTCATAAATATAAATAAAAATGGTAAAAATACACTTTATGAAATTAAAATTAGCCAAAAAAATCTTGCTCCAGAGTTAAAAAAACAAAACACCTCATTAACTACAAATTGGGAGCACATAAAAAAACAAACAGAAAACATCGTCAAAATTAACAATCTTCTTATAAACAACCACATGGTAAATTTTGAATTATCAGGAGAAATAAGCAAAAATAACAACTCTCTTTTTCCTAAAGGTGATTTAGAATTAAAAATAGCCAATTACCCTCTATTGCTAGATGGTTTTATTGAGAATATAAAACTACAAGCAAAAAATAATAGTCAACTTAAAACCCTTTTCAAAACAACACTTCTAAAAGATGGTGCTAAGCCAAAATTAACAAGATTTATAAAAAAAATAAATAAAGACGAAACAGAAAATATTAATTTTAACATAAAATTTTCACCAAATTTTTTCGTTAAAATAAATAACATAGATATAAAACAACTACAAAAATTAGCAAAAGAAAGCTTTAAATAAAGAATTTATACTTGCCTAAAATACAATAAAAATTATGAGAAATATTTTAGGAACAAATGAATGTATAAATTGCAAAGCACCAAACCTTGAATCAGGGTTACTATGTTATAATTGCTTTAAAAAATTAGATTTTATTACTAATTATCCAGATGTAACATCAATTTACGCCCATAATAAATTAGCTAAAAAATTAGTGAAAGAAACAAAATATCAAGATACTCAAATATATCTAAATTTTTTTACTAACATCTTAATATATTATATTAAATGGCAAAAAATAGATTTCGACTATATCATAGCTGTACCAAGTGATTATTTAACCTTAATCAAAAAATCTGAGCATCATAATTTTTTAATTGCTAAAAAATTAGCATCATATTTCCAAAAAAAAACCTTAACTAATCTTTTAAAATGCAAAAGAAAAAAAAGTCAGACCTCATTATCAGCGAAACAAAGAAAGAGAAATTTAAAAGATATTTTTTACTTAAATGAAAAACAGCTTAAAAAAATTAGCTTCAAAAAAATCATCCTTTTTGATGATATTACCACAACTGGCTCTACAATAGAAAATGCATCTAATATTTTAACAAAAAATACTACTGTAAAAATTTATCCATTAACATTAAATAAAACCTACTTGACCATTAAGTGAAGCTTATGTAGAATATGCGCTTTTCAACCAATAATTAAAGGTAATTAAATTTGTTACAAGTATTAGTAAAAGACAATAATGTTGAACTAGCATTAAAAACTCTTAAAAGAAAAATGCAAAGAGAAGGAGTTTTTAGAGTATTAAAACTAAAACGCTATCACGAAAAAAATTGCGACAAGAAAAAACGCAAAACAGAAGAATCATTCAAACGTAAAAGAAAAATCCAATATAAATTCGACGTTAAAATCCCAGAATAAACTTAA